>NZ_CP072548.1:1333008-1666260 GCF_017798005.1 Aggregatibacter sp. 2125159857 | reverse complement strand
CGTCTTTTTGCACGTTCTTCCGCACTCGCATCTAAAAATAATTTCACTTGCGCATCAGGAAACACCACCGTTCCCATATCGCGACCATCCGCAATTAAACCGTCATTTTTGGCGAAATCCTGCTGAAGTTGTAGTAATGCAGCACGAACTTGCGGGAAAACTGCCACTTTTGATGCCGCATCTGCCACTTCTTGCGTACGGATTAAATGGCTGACATCCATGCCACCTAATAATACATTCACTTCACCATTTTTCGGCACAAACTGAATATCTAAATGACGGGCAAGCTCAGCCAATTCGGCTTCATTGGTTAAATCGGCATGGCGTTTTAACGCGGCCAATGCCGTCACACGATAAATTGCGCCGGAATCTAGCAACGCAAAACCTAGTTTTTCTGCCAATGCGTAACATAAAGTACCTTTACCGGCACCGCTTGGTCCGTCAACCGTAATAATTTTATTCATGATTTTTCTCTGTCAAAAGGGATTGAATCTCAACCATCATCTTGTCAAACATGTCATAACGTTTGCGATACATAGAACGTTTTTTACTTTGAATGTCTTCTAAAGGACGACGCTCAAGTGCGGTCGGAATTTGCCAATAATTTTCCGCCAAATGCCCCTCGTTTTCCTGCCAAAATTCATCGTAGTTAAACAATAATTTTGCCGAATCATTCCAGCGATATTTTGCCTGACGTTTATGCGGAATGCCTTCCAAACGACAATTCAACGTCTCCGCAAAAACTTTAAACGCATTCACCAACATAAACATCGGGCGCACACCATGTAGCAATTTTGTCGCCTGACGCACTAAATCTTGCGCCTCATCGCCTTTTGGTCCTTGAATTGATGCGATTAACAAGCGGTTATCCGCTAAAAACGTAAAGCTGGCAGAATAAATCGTACGTTGATTAGCATCAGTTAAAGCGATAGCAAAAAAGCCTTCATAAGGATCGATATGGTTGAGCGTTAAATTTAACGCCAATTCATCCGTTAACTGTGCTAACAGCACCGGCTGTTGTGAAATTAATGTCTCGCACAACGCCACACTAAAGTGTTTTTCCGCCATGGCAAAATTGGTCTTAATAGCTTCTAAACGCTGTGTCGCATTAAAGTGTTTATCACAGTACTGGCTTAATAGCGTATTCACACGATAAGGATACTGTACAAAAACCGGCTGCCACAATGGATTTTCATGAATAAAATCGACTAACGCCCGGCATTGCGTTGCAAAAACTAAACGGCGCACTCGATAACGTAGCCATTCCCGCAACAATTTTAATTTGCGTTTTTCTACGGGAAACATTTCATGAAATGTTGGAAAATGGAATTTTGTCACCACAAACCTCAAAAATAGGAATCTGAATAGTTAAAAAAAATTGTATCAAAGAAGACGAAATAGTTTAACCGCCAATATGTATAATTGCTATTCGCTTAGATTGTAGTATAAGTGCGGTAAAAATTTGCATTAAATTACATAGATTGTATTTTTTCTGACCTATCAAACATTTTTTCGAAAAAAATACTTGATCCTCAGGATCGAATCTCTATAATACGCCTCCGCACCGCAGGGGTAGCAAACAAAAAGAAAAGTTCTTAAAAATTTTTCTTGACGATAAAATAACGAGAAGTTAAAATTATCAACCTTGCTTAGTGCAAATGTTCTTTAACAATCAATCAGACAAACTGTGTGGGCACTTGAAGATTCGTTTTTATCATTAAAGAATTTTAAAATTGAACTGAATAGTGCTACGAAGATTCGTTTATTTATATAGATGATTAATTAAGTCAGCAGTATTGAGCGATTAAACTTTTTAAATTGAAGAGTTTGATCATGGCTCAGATTGAACGCTGGCGGCAGGCTTAACACATGCAAGTCGAACGGTAACAGGAGAAAGCTTGCTTTCTTGCTGACGAGTGGCGGACGGGTGAGTAATGCTTGGGAATCTGGCTTATGGAGGGGGATAACGACGGGAAACTGTCGCTAATACCGCGTAGAGTCGAGAGACGAAAGTGCGGGACCGCAAGGCCGCATGCCATAGGATGAGCCCAAGTGGGATTAGGTAGTTGGTGGGGTAAAGGCCTACCAAGCCGACGATCTCTAGCTGGTCTGAGAGGATGACCAGCCACACCGGGACTGAGACACGGCCCGGACTCCTACGGGAGGCAGCAGTGGGGAATATTGCGCAATGGGGGCAACCCTGACGCAGCCATGCCGCGTGAATGAAGAAGGCCTTCGGGTTGTAAAGTTCTTTCGGTGACGAGGAAGGTTGTTGTGTTAATAGCGCAACAAATTGACGTTAATCACAGAAGAAGCACCGGCTAACTCCGTGCCAGCAGCCGCGGTAATACGGAGGGTGCGAGCGTTAATCGGAATAACTGGGCGTAAAGGGCACGCAGGCGGCTATTTAAGTGAGGTGTGAAATCCCCGGGCTTAACCTGGGAATTGCATTTCAGACTGGGTAGCTAGAGTACTTTAGGGAGGGGTAGAATTCCACGTGTAGCGGTGAAATGCGTAGAGATGTGGAGGAATACCGAAGGCGAAGGCAGCCCCTTGGGAATGTACTGACGCTCATGTGCGAAAGCGTGGGGAGCAAACAGGATTAGATACCCTGGTAGTCCACGCTGTAAACGCTGTCGATTTGGGGATTGAGCTTTAAGCTTGGTGCCCGTAGCTAACGTGATAAATCGACCGCCTGGGGAGTACGGCCGCAAGGTTAAAACTCAAATGAATTGACGGGGGCCCGCACAAGCGGTGGAGCATGTGGTTTAATTCGATGCAACGCGAAGAACCTTACCTACTCTTGACATCCATGGAATCTTGTAGAGATACGGGAGTGCCTTCGGGAACCATGAGACAGGTGCTGCATGGCTGTCGTCAGCTCGTGTTGTGAAATGTTGGGTTAAGTCCCGCAACGAGCGCAACCCTTATCCTTTGTTGCCAGCGATTCGGTCGGGAACTCAAAGGAGACTGCCGGTGATAAACCGGAGGAAGGTGGGGATGACGTCAAGTCATCATGGCCCTTACGAGTAGGGCTACACACGTGCTACAATGGCGTATACAGAGGGTGACGAAGCCGCGAGGTGGAGTGAATCTCAGAAAGTACGTCTAAGTCCGGATTGGAGTCTGCAACTCGACTCCATGAAGTCGGAATCGCTAGTAATCGCGAATCAGAATGTCGCGGTGAATACGTTCCCGGGCCTTGTACACACCGCCCGTCACACCATGGGAGTGGGTTGTACCAGAAGTAGATAGCTTAACCTTCGGGAGGGCGTTTACCACGGTATGATTCATGACTGGGGTGAAGTCGTAACAAGGTAACCGTAGGGGAACCTGCGGTTGGATCACCTCCTTACCAAAGATAGAATTGACTTTAAGTGTCCACACAGTTTGGCTGATGATTGTAAACAAAAGAAGAATAAACAAATAAAGCAAGATGTGAAGAATATCTTTACATGTTGTCCCCATCGTCTAGAGGCCTAGGACATCGCCCTTTCACGGCGGTAACCGGGGTTCGAATCCCCGTGGGGACGCCATTTAAAGATGATTTTTTGTCTTCTTAATAAACTGTTCTTTAACAAACTGGAAACAAGCTGAAAACGAGACTTTCAAGAAAGTCTGAGTAAGGGTCATTGATAAAAGGCAATGATTCTGAATAAATTAACTGTTACGGCTGACAAACCTAACGTGTTTTTAGCGTCAATCTATGATGTAAAGTGAATTTTAACTTTAAATTCCATTTTATCTTCATCAGATTGTTCATCCTAAGAATACTTGAGGTTGTATGGCTAAGTGACAAAGCGTACAAGGTGGATGCCTTGGCAATCAGAGGCGAAGAAGGACGTGCTAATCTGCGAAAAGCTTGGATGAGTCGATAAGAGGCGTTTAATCCAAGATGTCCGAATGGGGAAACCCAGTAGATGAAGAATCTACTATCACTTACTGAATTCATAGGTAAGTGAGGCGAACCGGGAGAACTGAAACATCTAAGTACCCCGAGGAAAAGAAATCAACCGAGATTTTGTGAGTAGCGGCGAGCGAAAGCGAAAGAGCCTGTTAGTGATAGCGATAGAGACAGAGGAACAAGCTGGGAAGCTTGGCGACACAGGGTGATAGCCCCGTACTCGAAGTCCAGGTCGTGGTACTAAGCTAACGAGAAGTAGGGCGGGACACGTGATATCCTGTTTGAAGATGGGGGGACCATCCTCCAAGGCTAAATACTCCTGATTGACCGATAGTGAACCAGTACTGTGAAGGAAAGGCGAAAAGAACCCCGGTGAGGGGAGTGAAATAGAACCTGAAACCTTGTACGTACAAGCAGTGGGAGCCCGCAAGGGTGACTGCGTACCTTTTGTATAATGGGTCAGCGACTTATATTTTGTAGCGAGGTTAACCGAATAGGGGAGCCGAAGGGAAACCGAGTCTTAACTGGGCGTTGAGTTGCAAGGTATAGACCCGAAACCCGGTGATCTAGCCATGGGCAGGTTGAAGGTTGGGTAACACTAACTGGAGGACCGAACCGACTAATGTTGAAAAATTAGCGGATGACTTGTGGCTGGGGGTGAAAGGCCAATCAAACCGGGAGATAGCTGGTTCTCCCCGAAATCTATTTAGGTAGAGCCTTGAGCGGACACCTTCGGGGGTAGAGCACTGTTTTGGCTAGGGGTCCATCCCGGATTACCAACCCGATGCAAACTACGAATACCGAAGAGTGATACTCAGGAGACACACGGCGGGTGCTAACGTCCGTCGTGGAGAGGGAAACAACCCAGACCGCCAGCTAAGGTCCCAAAGTCTATATTAAGTGGGAAACGAAGTGGGAAGGCTTAGACAGCTAGGATGTTGGCTTAGAAGCAGCCATCATTTAAAGAAAGCGTAATAGCTCACTAGTCGAGTCGGCCTGCGCGGAAGATGTAACGGGGCTCAAATATAGCACCGAAGCTGCGGCATCAGACGAAAGTCTGTTGGGTAGGGGAGCGTTGTGTAAGCGGATGAAGATGGTTCGAGAGGGCTGTTGGACGTATCACAAGTGCGAATGCTGACATAAGTAACGATAAAACGGGTGAAAAACCCGTTCGCCGGAAGACCAAGGGTTCCTGTCCAACGTTAATCGGGGCAGGGTGAGTCGGCCCCTAAGGCGAGGCTGAAAAGCGTAGTCGATGGGAAACGGGTTAATATTCCCGTACTTGGTAAAGCTGCGATGTGGGGACGGAGCAGGTTAGGTTAGCGTACTGTTGGATATGTACGTTTAAGTTGGTAGGTGGGAAGTTTAGGCAAATCCGGACTTCCTTAACACTGAGAGATGATGACGAGGCTCTACGGAGCTGAAGTAACTGATACCACACTTCCAGGAAAAGCCACTAAGCGAAAGGCTTTACTAAACCGTACTGAAAACCGACACAGGTGGTCAGGTAGAGAATACTCAGGCGCTTGAGAGAACTCGGGTGAAGGAACTAGGCAAAATAGCACCGTAACTTCGGGAGAAGGTGCGCCGGCGTAGATTGTAGTCCCTTGCGGGCGAAGGTTGAACCGGTCGAAGATACCAGCTGGCTGCAACTGTTTATTAAAAACACAGCACTCTGCAAACACGAAAGTGGACGTATAGGGTGTGATGCCTGCCCGGTGCTGGAAGGTTAATTGATGGTGTAATCGAAAGAGAAGCTCCTGATCGAAGCCCCAGTAAACGGCGGCCGTAACTATAACGGTCCTAAGGTAGCGAAATTCCTTGTCGGGTAAGTTCCGACCTGCACGAATGGCATAATGATGGCCAGGCTGTCTCCACCCGAGACTCAGTGAAATTGAAATCGCCGTGAAGATGCGGTGTACCCGCGGCTAGACGGAAAGACCCCGTGAACCTTTACTATAGCTTGACACTGAACATTGAATTTTGATGTGTAGGATAGGTGGGAGACTTTGAAGTAGTCACGCCAGTGATTATGGAGTCGTCCTTGAAATACCACCCTTTAACGTTTGATGTTCTAACGAAGATTGCGAAACGTGGTCTCGGACAGTGTCTGGTGGGTAGTTTGACTGGGGCGGTCTCCTCCCAAAGCGTAACGGAGGAGCACGAAGGTTTGCTAATCACGGTCGGACATCGTGAGGTTAGTGCAATGGTATAAGCAAGCTTAACTGCGAGACAGACAAGTCGAGCAGGTACGAAAGTAGGTCATAGTGATCCGGTGGTTCTGCATGGAAGGGCCATCGCTCAACGGATAAAAGGTACTCCGGGGATAACAGGCTGATACCGCCCAAGAGTTCATATCGACGGCGGTGTTTGGCACCTCGATGTCGGCTCATCACATCCTGGGGCTGAAGTAGGTCCCAAGGGTATGGCTGTTCGCCATTTAAAGTGGTACGCGAGCTGGGTTTAGAACGTCGTGAGACAGTTCGGTCCCTATCTGCCGTGGGCGTTGGAGAATTGATTGGGGCTGCTCCTAGTACGAGAGGACCGGAGTGGACGCATCACTGGTGTTCCGGTTGTGTCGCCAGACGCATTGCCGGGTAGCTACATGCGGAAGAGATAAGTGCTGAAAGCATCTAAGCACGAAACTTGCCAAGAGATGAGTTCTCCCACACATCAAGTGTGTAAGGGTTGTTTAAGACTAAGACGTAGATAGGTGCGGTGTGTAAGTGTAGTGATACATTGAGCTAACGCATACTAATTGCCCGAGAGGCTTAGCCATACAACGCTCAAGTGTTTTGGGGAGACCTGGAGCATGGAGCGAAGTAGAAGGTAACAGTTAAGAGACGAGACGAAGAAGAGAAAGTGGAGAGTCAGCTTGTTTTAGTTTGAAGAAGACAGAGAAATAAAAAGAAAGAGATAAGAGAGAAAGAGAAGAATATCATCGACCGATTTTTGGCGGCGATAATGCGGTGGACCCACCTGATTCCATACCGAACTCAGAAGTGAAACGCTGTTATGCCGATGGTAGTGTGGGATGTTCCCATGTGAGAGTAGGTCACCGCCAAGTTTATTCGTATGAACCCCTGATGTGAGAGCATCGGGGGTTTTTGATTTTTATATATCTATTATGTATGTATTTTGTTTGCTAGTTTGATATCACCCTGAATTTTATATGAATTACTAAAACGCCGTTTTGCGTGATAACACTTAAAAATGATTGGAAAAGTAACCGCACTTTTCAAAACAGAAAGATGGTTCAAGCATCCACGCTTGGACCAAATAAGCACAAGCGCGGACGCTTGCGCTATCGTGAGATTTTGAACGCGTTTTTGAAGTTGAAAAAACGTTTGAAAAAATAACCGCACTTTTATTCTTAGACTCGTACTTAAAAATGAGAAATTATTTATTTCTAAATGGATTTCTAGAACGACAAACCTTAGAGCTATCTTTTAAAGTTCTAATAAAGAAATCTTCGTATTGAGAAGCTCCGATTGATAAATATATTTCTTTTATATGTTCTCTAACTGACGGTTTATACTCCAAATACATTGATTTATCATTAATATCTGAAATAATTCTTTCATCAAATAAATCTGTAATAAAAAATATTCTACACTCTTGCTCATCTTCAAATGCAGCATGCTTAACTAGAAACTTAAGTGGTAACAGAATATAATTAACAATATTGTATAAATCTTCATTAGATTTATTATTTCCAAACATGGAACTTAATACTTCTTTAAATTTATCAATCGACTTTTTAACTTCATCAGTTTTTTTATTAATCTCATCTAAGTAGGAAGTAAAAAACTCAGATCTACCCTCTTTATAAAAATCAATCTCGCTACGCTTAGCTAATTTTATATAATCTGGTTCATTATCCATATATATACATCTATAAACTGGCAATTTATTAATTTTATTATTAATATCTGTATTAATGCTTGAATTATTCTCTGGAGAAAATGAATTTATCAGTGATTCTTTTTTTCCATACTCAATAAAATTACAAGGTTCTGAATATTCATCAAAGAAATTTTTCTCAAAAATAAGACTTACTCCAGAAGCTTCCTGATTATTTTCTTTTCCATACAATCTAAACTGATTTAAGCTATCATGATTAAATGTAAAACAGCTAATAAATGAACAAAGACCAATCTCTTCATTAGGCAAATTAAAATAATCTAATAAAATATTCCCCTCCGTTGGATCGTTTACATTTTTTATTGTACTTAAACGTAATTTGGATGGTTCTTCATTATATCCCAATAATGAAAAAGCGGTACTTGGTCGAGTATAGTGACAAATGTATTTCTCATACTTACTATCTAATTTTAAGCAATTTAAAATTTCATCAACAATCTCTTTTAACTTTATTAGATCTTTAGTAAACTTCTTAATAGAATATTGTGAAATTCTAATAAAGCATTCAGATTCATAATGATAAACTCTCTTAGAATCTTCAAAAAGTTTTTTTGCATTATCATATTCTCCTTGATAGAGAAGTATTTCTCCAATAATTAATCTAGCTTTACAGAGAAGATATTCACCATCATCTTTATTTATATTTTCTAATACTTCTTTTGCTTCGACTAGCTCATTACATTCTTTTAGAATAACTCCAAAATTAATACATATAAAAGCAAATTCTTTTGGATTATCGTCTCTAGTTATTTCACGGAAAACTTTCTTTGCTTCATTATATTTACCTTGATTATATAATAGAATACCTAAATTATTTCGAGATTTTACAAATTCCTCTGCATCATCTTCCCTTTTGATTTCTTGGTATGCATGTTGAGCCTCTAGATATTTCTCTTGTGATTCAAACAATAACCCTAAATTAAATCGCGACATTGCAAATCGTTTTTTATCATCTTCTTTTTGAATTGATTTATATACCTGCTCAGCCTCTGCATATTTTCCTTTTTTCTGGAACTCTAGCCCCGATTTAAATTGTGATTTTGCAAATTCTTTTCTACTAGAATTATTCTCTTTATTCATGTTATTTCCTCTGACTTAAATTACTAAACTTCATTAATCAAATTCAAAATCCGCTTATCCGACACCTGATACTTCGTCCCTAACTGCTGTGCAAACAAACTCACCCGCAATTCTTCAATCATATAACGAATCTCCGCCACCTCATCAGAAATCGGTTTGGATTTTGGGAGTTTGGCGAGGAGTTGTTGGTAGGCTTGTTGCACTTGTTCCACGCGTAACATGGCGGCGCGATCACGATTCACATCTTGAGCCAGTTTATCCATGCGTTTGTCGATGGCTTGCAGATAGCGGAGTAAATCCGGCAGGCGGGCGTAGCCGCTTTTTTGCACGAAGCCTTGATAAATCAAACCTGAAATCTGGCTTTTCATGTCAGACAGGGCAAATGCCATGGTGAAATCCATTTTTCCTTTAAGGCGTTGGTTGAGCTGGTGGGTGAGCGTAAGGATCTGTTCCACTTTTTGCGCAATATCTACGGTGACTTCATTAACGTTTTCACGCACAAAATCGCGTAGCTTATCAAAGCCTTCTTCGTTCCAAACAAAGCCGCCGAAATCTGCAATGAGTTTGTCCACGGCACAGGCGATGCAGTCGTCAATTAAATCCAGCACGCGACCAAATGGCGTAAAATACAGCCCCAATTTGGCTTTATTCGGCAATTTTTCATGCAGATATTTAATCGGTGACGGCACGTTGAGAAGCAACAATCGGCGCAAACCTTGTTGCATTGCCACCGCTTGTTCAAATTCCGTTTCAAACAGTTTAATGCCCACCGCGTCTTTTTCGTCCACAATGGCAGGAAAGGCTTTCACACTGAAACCGCGCTGTTTTTGTTCATAACATTGCGGCAACTCAGCGAAACTCCAAATATGCAGACCGCTTTGTTCAATGCCATCGTCTGCCACCGCAGAAATGCTTTCTTGCACACGGTCTTTTAAGCTAAATTTCAGCTCGTCCAAATTCATGGATTCGGCGATTTTCTTGCCGTTTTCATCCACCACGCGGAAAGTCATTTTCAAATGGCTTGGAATTTGTTCCCAATGCCAGTGTTCCGCTTCTACGGCGACACCCGTCATACGACGCAATTCATAAATCAGCGTATCCAACAACGGTTTTTCCAACGGCACGGCGCGCCCTAAAAAGGCTTGGGCATAATTCGGTGCCGGCACGAAATTGCGTCGATAAGATTTAGGCAGAGACTTAATCAGCGCAATCACCAGTTCTTCCCGTAATCCCGGGATTTGCCAATCAAACCCCATCATTTCCACTTGATTGAGCAACGGCAACGGAATATGCACGGTCACGCCGTCCGCATCCGTACCTGGTTCAAATTGATAGGTCAGTTTGAGCTTTAAATTGCCTTGATGCCAGAAATTCGGGAAATCCAGCTTGCTCACTTGTTCCGCATCATCGTTAATCAAGAAGGAACGTTCAAAATTAAGCAGCTCGGGATCTTGTTTTTCCGTCTTTTTCCACCAGGTATCAAAATGCTTTTGCGACACCACGTCAGTGCCGATACGCTGATCGTAAAACTCAAATAAGGTACGCTCGTCCACCAAAATATCGCGGCGACGGCTTTTGTGTTCCAATTCTTCAACTTCACGAATCAGCTGCTGATTTTGCTTGAAGAATTTATGTTTGGTGTTCCAATCCCCTTCTACCAAGGCGGATTGAATAAAGATTTCACGGCTTACCCTTGGGTCAATGGCGCCGTAATTCACCGGTCGGGCTGCCACAATCGGCACGCCATACAGGCTCACTTTTTCATCGGCAATCACCGCTCCGCGAGATTTCGACCAACGCGGTTCGGAATAAGATTTTTTCGTTAAATGCTCGGCGAGCGGCTCAATCCATTCCGGCTCAATTTCCGCCACCATGCGCCCCCAAAGTTTGGAGGTTTCCACCAACTCTGCCGCCATCACCCATTTCGGTTGTTTTTTGAAAAGCACGGAATTGGGGAAAATCGCAAAATGGGCGTTGCGCGCGCCGAGATATTGTTGTTTTTCCGCTTCTTTTAAGCCGATATGCGACAGCAAGCCGCTTAAAAGTGCGGTGTGAATTTGCTGATATTCGGCTTTTTCCGAATTAATCGGCAAGCCCATTTCACGCACGGCAAGACGAATTTGTTGATAAATATCCTGCCATTCACGAATGCGCAAATAATTTAAAAAATCCTTTTGGCACTGGCGGCGGAATTGGTTTTTCGTTAATTCTTTTTGCTGTTCTTGCACATAATTCCAAAGATTCAAGAACGCCAAGAAGTCCGATTTTTTATCGGCAAAGCGGCGATGTTTTTCGTCGGAAGCCTGCTGTTTTTCGGTTGGACGCTCACGCGGATCTTGAATGGATAACGCCGAGACAATAATCATCACTTCATAAACGTTGCCAAAATCGACCGCACTTAGAAGCATTTTAGCAAGACGCGGATCGACAGGAAGTTGGGCAAGTTGGCGACCGATTGGGGTAAGTTCCCAACCTTGTTTTTTCTCTGTCGATTCGCTAGCGCGCGTCTCCTGACGCGTGCTTTCATCTGTCAAATTTTGGGCACGCGTCGGGAGACGCGCGCCATCACGAGATTTATATTTTTTCGGTTGAATCGCCCCCAACTCTTCCAACAACTTCACGCCATCTTGGATATGCCGTTTATCCGGCGCATCTACAAAGGGGAACGCCTCAATGTCATCCAAACCCAACGCCGTCATTTGCAAAATAACGGAAGCCAAATTGGTGCGCAGAATTTCAGGATCGGTAAATTCAGGGCGATTGTTAAAATCCTCTTCCGAATAAAGACGAATACAAATGCCTTCGCTCACCCGTCCGCAACGCCCTTTCCGCTGATTGGCAGAAGCCTGTGAAATCGGTTCAATCGGCAAACGTTGCACTTTGGTGCGATAGCTATAACGAGAAATACGCGCTGTGCCGGGGTCAATCACATATTTAATGCCCGGCACAGTCAATGAGGTTTCCGCGACGTTGGTGGCTAACACAATGCGATTTAAACCGCTCGGATGGAAAATTTTATTTTGTTCTTGCGCTGACAAGCGGGCAAAGAGCGGTAGAATTTCCGTGTGTTTTAAATTTTGCTTTTGCAAAGCTTCAGCTGTGTCGCGAATTTCACGCTCACCGTTCATAAAGATCAATATATCGCCCCGACCTTCTGCTTGCAGTTCATCCACTGCGTTAAGAATGCCTTGTAGCTGATCTTGATCGTCTTCTTCCGCAACAGGGCGATAACGCACTTCCACGGGATAAGTTCTGCCTGAGACTTCGATAATCGGCGCGTTGTTGAAATGTTTGGAAAAACGTTCCACATCAATGGTGGCCGAGGTGATAATGACTTTTAAATCCGGACGACGCGGCAGAAGCTGTTTCAGATAACCGAGAATAAAATCGTTGTTCAAGCTACGTTCGTGGGCTTCGTCGATAATCAGGCAAGAATATTGATTGAGGAAACGATCCGTTTGAATTTCAGCCAGCAGAATCCCATCGGTCATCAACTTAATTTGGGTGTTATCGCTAATCTGATCGTTAAAACGGACTTTATACCCCACTAAATCGCCAAGCTCTGTTTGCAATTCTTCCGCAATTCGAGCCGCTACCGAACGGGCGGCAATACGGCGTGGTTGAGTGTGTCCGATTGTGCCAAGATTGCCTAAGCCGAGTTCCAAACACATTTTCGGCAACTGCGTGGTTTTCCCCGAGCCGGTTTCCCCCGCCACCACGATCACTTGATGCTCGGAAAGTAGTTTTTCAATTTCTGCTTTGCGTTGGCTAACCGGCAAACTTTCCGGAAAAACGATTGGATTTTTGACCGCACTTTTACGGCTTTCTACACGTAATCTTGCTTGTTCAATTTGTTGTTGGATTTCATCTGCAACGGCTTGCTGCGCTTCTTGGCTTTTAATTTTGCCAATGCCGTGAATGCGGGCGGATAAACGGCGTTTATCCGCCAACATAATGTCAATTAATTGAGAAAAAAGGGATTGCTGTAAAGGGGGTAATTTGTGCTTGACCGTTCTATTTTTCATACTAATTTACTTTTTTAAGCTGCCGTAAGCTAAACAAAACCAGCCGATTAAAAATAATGTACCGCCGATAGGTGTCACCCAAACCAGGAATTTGCCTGCGCCAAGCGCAAGTGCATAAAGACTGCCGCTAAAGAGAAGAATACCAAATGCCCACGCACCCGTGGCGAAATTGACCATTTTGCAGGCAACCAATGATTCACGGCACAATTGCGCAATGCCGATACCCATGATTGCAAGGGTATGGAACATTTGATATTTCACACCGGTTTCAATCCACGCTAATTCTTTAGGCTCTAAAACCTTGCTTAATCCATGTGCAGCGAAAGCGCCAATCGCCACACATAAAAAACCGCTCAAGGCGGCAATCAATAACCATTTGTTTTTCATTTAAAATTTTCCTATGAGTAATGCCAAAATACCAGCAGCGATAAGCGGCCCCACTGGGATGCCGCCGAGAAAAGAGACACCGATAATGGTGCCGATGACTAAGCCTGTCAGCAAAACCGGTTGTTCCCCCATCAGCGGAACGCCTTTGCCCGCAAGCCATGCGACCAATACACCCACCGCAATGGCAACGAACATTTTCCAACTGACAAACGCTGACAAGCCGGGAAACTGAATTTTACCGGAAACTAACGGGCTCAAAACGCCAATGGTTAAAATCACAATACCAATACTCAAGCCGTATTTTTCCAAATAAGGAATATATTGAGCGAGAAACGTTTGCTGCATGATCAGTAACACAGCGGCGGAAATGGTGATGGCGCTATTGTGACTTAAAATGCCGAGCAAAATTAACACCACCAAAAGTAACGCAATCATATTGAATTGAAGCGACATATTGATCCTAAAGTGCGGTAAGAATTTGCGGAGAATTATAGCATACGCCAAGTTTTTTCCTTGCCGGCATAGAAAATCCATGGCGAAAAAGTGCGGTCATCTTTTAGCATCTTTTTACACAAACACCTGTTGTACCAAGAACATATATAATATCGTGCCGGCAGCGATGGACAAGAACATATTGCGTTTCCACAAATGTAACGCAACGACGAGCACACCGGAAAGAAATTCGGGAACGCCATGAAAACCGCGAAATACATCTACGTTTTTGTAGCAATACACCACGAGCATACCAAACATCGCTGCAGGTAAGACTTTACCTAAATAACGGATATATTCGGGAATCGAGCGGTTCGCCGGGAAAATCCAAAAGGGCAGCCAGCGGGTAAATTGCACGGCCAGCACAGCAATACCGATGGTGATGATTTGTTCGGTTAATGTCATTCTTCAATCCTCTTTAAGGTTGAGGACAATTTCGGACGACGGAAAGTCAATACCGTCCAAATGCCAATTAAAGTAGGCAATAAGAAATAGTCATGTCCGAAAACAATAAGAGAAATCGCGGCGATCGCCAAACCTAACAAAGAGCTTTCATGAGATTTTTCCTGCGCCCAGTTTTCGGCAAAAATCACTAAAAACAATGCTGTCATAGCAAATTCAATGCCCTTCAAATCAAAGGGAATAATGTTCCCGAATACGTTGCCAATGCCAGCACCGATTGCCCAATACATATGCAAATAAAACGAAACAAAAAAGAGATACCAACCACGATCAATATGCGGTGGGACGTTTGCCATGTAATTCAAGGAAAAAGATTCATCTACCAACGTGGCAATCAGGTATGGGCGTTTTTTACCCAAGGATTTTCCGTATTTTTCCAACATCGCAATGCTATAAAAAAGCTGTCTGCAACTCACCATCAAGGTAATCAATAACGCATTTAACGGCGCAAATGCCAAACTTAATGCGCCGGCAATGATGAATTCCACGGAACCGGCGTAGATGAATAACGCCATCAACACAGGATACCAAACACCAAAACCAAGCGCTTTCATGTAAATGCCATAAGCCACGCCAAGGAACAAAAAGCCGGCGAGCATCGGCGCACTATAGGGCAAGGCGGCTTTTGCTGCCGCCCAAATGGGATGAGCATTTGTCTTAACACCAGACATACAGCTAGATCTCTTCTAATATAGACAATTCGGGCAAGGTAGAAAAACTTTGGGCTTTCACGGTTTCATAGAAATCATCCACGAACGCCATTTGCGAATCTAACTCTCGCGTTGCGGCATAAAGATTACTGTGTAATCCCTGTTCAGTGATTTTACGTGCCACAATGTAGCCACGATCCAGATAAGGCTTCGCTGCCCAAAACGGCAATGCCGCCACACCACGTTTACTGGCTACCAACTGAATGATGGCGATGGTAAGTTCACTGGTTCGGCGGGTCGGATTGATGCCTTTCGGGTGTAATACCTTACGCAACAAATCCAACATATCATCCGGTACGGGATAAGTAATCAACGTTTGATCAATAAAATCTTCCGCCTGCCAAACCTCTTTCGCTGCCAGCGGATGATCTTTTGCGCACAGCCCTACCATTTCATAGGAAAACAACGGTTTATACACAATACCCGGAGTCTCTTCCACTTCTTGCACTACCGCCCAATCGGCACGATGGCTTAACAACAACCCAACGGCATCGGTGTGGAAACCGGACACAATATCCAACTCCACCAACGGCCAATGTTGACGGAATAAATCCATGGCAGGCATGAGCCAATCGAAGCAGGTGTGGCATTCCACTGCAATGCGTAATTCACCGGCTTCTCCTTGTTTCACTCGTGCCAAATCACGCTCCGCCTCAATCACTTTAGGCAAAATCTCATTGGCAAGCTGAATCAACCGCTCACCGGCCGGGGTGAAGTGTAACGGCTGGGTTTTACGTTCAAATAACGGCAAACCGTATTGATCTTCCAACAGTTTAATTTGGTGGGAAAGGGCGGATTGAGTGAGATAAACCCGTTTTGCCGCCAAAGAAACACTGCCTGTTTCTTTTAAGGCAAGTAAGGTTTTAAGGTGTCGAAGTTCAAGAAAGATTGGTTTCATGAGAAAGATTCATATTCATGAGGGAAATAATGAAACCGTATCATACACTAAAATAGGCTGTGCTTTAATGTTCCAGAAAAGAAAATTAAGGCATAGATTGAACAAATCCGTTCATCCTTTTTGTTGAGGTTAAATCACATAAGTAGACCGCACAGAGATGTCTCAAAGTGCGGTCGGAAAAGAGAGCGTTTTACGCTTTTTTGTATAATTGCGGTAACGCAGAATCTTTGTTTGTCGCCAGTAAACCGGTGCGGGAATAGATGCCGAGTTTGTCGCGGGTGTCGGTGATATCAAGGTTACGCATGGTTAATTGACCGATACGATCGACAGGATCAAACGGTGCATTTTCCACTTTTTCCATACTCAAACGTTCCGGATGGTAGGTTAAATTCGGCGATTCGGTGTTGAGTAAGGAATAGTCGTTACCACGACGTAGCTCTAACGTCACTTCACCGGTGACCGCGCGAGCCACCCAACGTTGAGCGGTTTCGCGCAACATTAAGGCTTGCGGATCGAACCAACGACCTTGGTATAACAAGCGACCTAAACGAATACCGTTGATGCGGTATTGTTCAATGGTGTCTTCGTTGTGGATGCCGGTAACTAAACGTTCGTAAGCGATGTGTAAGAGTGCCATTCCCGGGGCTTCATAGATTCCGCGTGATTTCGCTTCGATGATACGGTTTTCAATTTGGTCGGACATCCCTAAGCCGTGACGACCACCAATGCGGTTGGCTTCAAGGAACAATTCTACGATGTTGTCGAACGTTTTACCGTTTAATGCCACCGGGATACCTTCTTCAAAACGCACCGTCACTTCTTCTGCTTTGATTTGTACATCTTCACGCCAGAATGGTACGCCCATGATTGGGTTCACGATACGAATACCGGAATTTAAGAATTCCAAGTCTTTTGCTTCGTGAGTCGCGCCAAGCATGTTGGAGTCGGTAGAATAGGCTTTTTCGACAGACATTTTGTAATCAAAACCGTTTTCGATTAAGAAGTTAGACATCTCAAAACGGCCGCCCAATTCATCGATAAATTTTTGATCCAACCACGGTTTATAAATTTTTAAATTTGGGTTGGTCATTAAGCCGTAACGATAGAAACGTTCAATGTCGTTGCCTTTGTAAGTACTGCCATCGCCCCAAATATTGACATCATCTTCTTTCATGGCAGAGACCAACATGGTGCCGGTTACTGCGCGACCTAATGGCGTGGTGTTGAAATAAGTTAAACCGCCTGTGGTCACGTGAAACGCACCACATTGGATCGCCGCAATGCCTTCTTGGGCTAATTGCGTGCGGCAGTCAATTAAGCGGGCCATTTCTGCGCCATATTCTTTAGCTTTGCGTGGAATGGCCTCGTAATCCTCTTCATCTGGTTGGCCAAGATTCGCGGTGTAAGCGCAAGGAATAGCGCCGTGTTGACGCATCCAAAGCAGTGCCGCGCTGGTGTCTAAGCCGCCGGAGAAGGCGATACCGACTTTTTCACCTTTGGGTAAGTGTTGCAAAATGGTATTTGACATATTTTCTTTCCTTATTTGTGTTTGTTTGAGTGAATGGGGTTGATAAAAGTCCGTGGTAAAAACATTTTGAAAAATCACCGCACTTTTATTCTTCGGTTGTTAGCATTAAATTCGGATCCGGATATTGGTAAACAAATTCTAATTCATGACAAATTTTTTCCGCCATGATAATGCGCTGCGGATCCTGTTCTGAGCTAATAAAGTGCGGTGGTTCTAGCCCGTATTTTTCCGCCGCGTGGCGATAATATTCTTCCCGCGTCGGGTGTATTGGCGCGGCCAAATGATATAAACGGTAGCCGCCCGGGGTTTCTAACAATAATTGAATGGCGCGAGCGCAATCGTCTAGATGGACTAAATTCACGGGAGAATAACCGCACTTGAGGGCTTGTTTTCCGGCAAGAGAATAAACGGGATGGCGATCGTTGCCGACTAAACCGGCAAAACGAATAATGTCGCAATCGATGTCTTGCATTTGTGCTAAGCCGTTTTCAATTTCCACTAAGGCACGGCCTATATCACTGTCCGGTTGGGGGATGGCAGATTCATTAAAATTGGCGGAAATGTCAGGAAAAACGGAGGTGGAACTAATAAAAATAATATGACTTACGCCTTGTAATAAGGCTTCATTAACCAGATTTTGCACGCCTTCGACATATTGATTGAGATCGAAAAAATATTGGCTTGGTGGAATGTTAATGATCAACGAATCCACATCAAGCAATGCACTGACATCATCAGGATCTGCATTAATTTCAGGGGTAAGTTCCAAATGATAGGCTTCCAAACGCATTAAACGCATTTGTTCTACACCATCGTGAGTACGTTTTGTGCCTTTAACTTCCCAACCGAGATTTTTTAAATGTCGTGCCAGTGGCAACCCTAGCCAACCTAACCCGACAATGGCGACCGACCTCATATGACTCCTATCCGGTTACAAAAAATTCCCACTATTCTAATGCATAGCGGGAATTCCTTTAAGTGTTATTTGGTTAATAAATCCAAGGCTTCTTGGTATTTATCTACGGTCTTCTGAATGACATCCGACGGCACTTTCGGTGCCGGTGGCTGTTTATTCCAACCGCTGTTTTCTAACCAGTCACGAATAAATTGTTTATCAAAAGACGGCGGGTTTGTGCCTTCTTTATAGGTTTCTACCGACCAGAAACGGCTGGAATCCGGTGTTAATACCTCATCCATCAAGGTTAACGTGCCGTTTTCATCCAAGCCGAATTCAAATTTGGTGTCACAAATAATGATACCTTTGGTTAAGGCATATTTCGCCGCTTCGGTATAAAGGGCGATGGCTTTTTCTTTCACTTGTGCTGCTAAATCTTTGCCGATTAAGTTTTCACACTCGGCATAGCTAATATTAATGTCGTGATTGCCGATTTCTTCTTTGCTGGACGGCGTGAAAATTGGCTCAGGCAATTTGCTGGCTTCCACCAACCCTTTTGGCAAAACTAAACCGCAAATGGTGCCGGTTTGTTTATAATCTTTCAAACCGCTGCCGGTTAAATACCCGCGTACGATCGATTCAATTTTAATCGGGGTTAAACGTTTACAAACCACCGCACGATCCTTGACTAAATCGGCTTCCGCTTTGGGTAACACATCGTAAACGCTGTCACCGGTAAAATGATTCGGCATAATGTGCGCCAGTTTGTTAAACCAAAAATTAGAAATTTGTGTCAGGATTTCGCCTTTACGCGGAATCGGATCATCTAAAATCACATCGAACGCCGACAATCTGTCACTGGCGACCATCAACATTCGTTTGTCATCAATTTCATACAAATCCCGTACTTTGCCGGAATAGATTTTTTTAAGACTGAGTTGTGTCATTTCATTCCCTTTTTATCTGCGTAAAAATAATGGCGCGTATTGTACCGCACTTTTCACGCAAACGTTTGCATTTTTTGGGATTTTTATTGATGTTGACTTCATATTGCCGTAAGAGAAAAAAGTGCGGTCAGAAAAAAGGATGTTTTATGACGTATCAAAATACGCCCCAAATGCACCGCACTTTGTTGCAACATGCTCCCATTCATAATGCTCAAACTTGAAAAAAGTGGCTAAAAAGCATATAGTTGCGCCACACATTTTAGGACCGTCATTTAAGGCGGTTTCTTTATTTTTTTCATCAAATCATACAGACAGCACAGATGACATACCCACAAGAACAAGTTAATAAACGCCGCACTTTTGCGATTATTTCTCACCCCGATGCGGGGAAAACCACCATCACCGAAAAGGTCTTACTTTATGGTAACGCCATTCAAAAAGCCGGTTCGGTGAAAGGCAAAGGTTCCGCGCAACACGCGAAATCCGACTGGATGGAAATGGAAAAACAACGTGGGATTTCCATTACCACTTCCGTGATGCAATTCCCTTACAATGAGTGCTTAGTGAATTTATTGGATACGCCGGGGCATGAGGATTTCTCTGAAGATACCTACCGCACTTTAACGGCAGTGGACAGCTGCTTGATGGTCATTGACTCCGCCAAAGGGGTTGAGGAACGTACCATTAAATTGATGGAAGTCACCCGTTTGCGCGACACGCCGATCATCACCTTTATGAACAAACTTGACCGTGATATTCGTGATCCGATGGAATTGTTGGATGAAGTTGAAAGCGTATTGAAAATTCACTGCGCGCCGATTACGTGGCCTATCGGCTGCGGCAAATTGTTCAAGGGCGTGTATCACTTATACAAAGATGAAACCTATCTTTACCAAACCGGACAAGGGCACACCATTCAAGAAGTGCGTATTGTGAAAGGCTTGAATAATCCGGAATTGGATAACGCCGTAGGTGACGATTTGGCACAACAATTACGTGATGAATTGGAGTTGGTCAAAGGTGCTAGCAACGAATTTGACTTAGATTTATTCCTAAACGGTGAACTGACACCGGTCTTTTTCGGTACGGCGTTAGGGAATTTTGGTGTAGATCATTTCCTTGACGGCTTAACCGAATGGGCGCCTGCACCGCAAGCCCGTCAGGCAGATACGCGTAAAGTGTCGGCTGACGAAGAAAAATTCAGCGGTTTCGTGTTCAAGATTCAAGCCAATATGGATCCGAAACACCGCGACCGTGTTGCCTTCTTACGTGTTGTGTCCGGAAAATACGAAAAAGGCATGAAACTCAAACATGTGCGTATCGGCAAAGAGGTGGTGATTTCTGATGCGTTAACCTTTATGGCGGGCGACCGTGCACATGCGGAAGAAGCCTATGCCGGCGACATTATCGGCTTGCACAATCACGGCACGATTCAAATCGGTGATACGTTCACTCAAGGGGAAGAGTTAAAATTCACGGGCATTCCAAACTTTGCACCGGAATTATTCCGCCGTATTCGTTTAAAAGATCCACTTAAACAAAAACAATTATTAAAAGGCTTGGTACAGCTTTCTGAGGAAGGCGCCGTGCAGGTTTTCCGTCCGTTGTTGAATAACGATTTAATCGTTGGGGCAGTGGGGGTGTTGCAGTTTGATGTGGTCGTTTCGCGTTTGAAATCCGAATACAACGTAGAAGCCATTTATGAAACCGTCAACGTGGCAACCGCACGTTGGGTTGAATGTGGCGATGCGAAAAAATTTGAAGAGTTTAAACGTAAAAATGAACAAAACTTGGCGTTAGACGGTGGCGATAACCTCACTTATATCGCACCAACGATGGTGAATCTCAATCTTGCGCAAGAACGTTATCCGGATGTGACATTCTTCAAAACCCGCGAACATTAATTCGTTTAAAAACGTTAAAAAAGCAGACCGCACTTTGATCTTCTTCTATGGATTGCTATCGATCATTGTGCGGTTTGTGGTCTTAAATGAAAAATAGTGCGCTGTTTTGGATGGCGCTCAATTTTTAACTTGCGAAAAAGTAAAAAATCAATAAAATGAACGAACGTTCATTCAGTGGTGTGTTATTTACTGTCTGTAACCTATCAAATGTGCGAATAAAGAGAAATTTTAACCGCACTTCTCACAATTAACCCAAGTTTATTAGTGACTTTATATGCATCAATCTGAAACGGATATGATCGAGCGAATTTTTACTGCCACGAATGATTTGATGGCGACAGTGGGTTTGCCAAATTTATCTATACATAAAATTGCCAAAGAGGCCAAAATTTCCCCGGGGACGATTTACCTTTATTTTAAGAATAAAGATGAATTGCTGGAACAATTTGCACGATATATCTTTAAATCTTTCGAAGAAACCTTGGAAAAAGACTATGATGAAAACCAGCCATTTTTCCAACGCTATCGGAAAATGTGGTGGAATATTTGGCATTCTTTGGAACAAGATCCAACGATTGTTGCCAATATGGGACAATATGAATTTCTACCCGGGTTTTATACTATTTGCAAAGAATGGGAAACGCGCGGTATTTGGCATCGTTTTTGTAAAAAAGCAGTAGAAGCCGGCGAAGTATGTGATCTGCCTCCGCATTTATTATTTGCACTTTCCTTGGAAAGCGCGCTTAATATTGCGTTTAAATGCAAGCACTTTGCCCATAAGAGTTCCATGGCGATGCTGGAGTCGGTGACCGACCGCACTTGGCGTGCCATTCAAAAATAATCACTTGAGCTATTAGATAACCTTTACGGAGTTTTTTATGAGCCAAACTCAAACGAATAAACCAAAGCGTTCTCATGTTTTCTTGTTAAAACTGGCGCTGGGAATATTTATCTTAATTTTTATCGCAATGATTGTGATGAATCAGATGAAAGCAAAAGGCATTGCGGATTTCTTGGCTAACCAAGGAGAAAGAGCCGTTCCGGTGACGGCAATGACAGTTTCTGCTCAACAATGGACACCGGTGATTCAAACCACCGGTTTGGTGCGTCCGAATCAAGGGGCGATGTTGAGTGCGCAAAGTGCGGGGACAATTTCAAAAGTTTTAGTGACCAACGGACAAAGCGTAAAAAAAGGCGAGTTGTTGGTGGAATTAGACAGCTCCGTGGAGCGTGCAAGCTTACAAGCGGCTGAAGCACAAGTGATTTCATTACGTCAAACGTATCAACGCTATGCGAATTTGGCGAAAAGTGGTGGCATTTCTCAGCAAGAATTAGACAATGCCAAAGCGGCGTATGATGCACAAGTGGCGAACGTGGAATCCTTGAAAGCCACAATTGCGCGCCGTCAAATTGTTGCACCTTTTGATGGCAAAGCCGGTATCGTGAAAGTTAATGTGGGGCAGTATGTATCGAACGGCACAGAAATTGTGCGTGTGGAAGATCGCAGTTCCATGAAAGTAGATTTCGCGATTGCACAGAATTTATTGGAAAAATTGCATATCGGTCAAAAAGTCACCGCGACAGCAGATGCCCGTTTAGGCGAAACCTTCTCGGCAACGATCTCTGCGATTGAACCGGCGATTAATTCCTCCACCGGATTAATTGACGTGCAAGCCACGTTTGATCCGGAAGATGGCGAAAAACTGTTATCCGGTATGTTCACCCGTTTAAACGTGGCATTGGCAACGGAGTATGACCAAATTGTCGTGCCACAAGTCGCTGTGAGCTACAACATGTATGGCGAATCTCTTTATATTTTGACCGCACTTTCTGATGAGGAAAAAGAGAAATTTGCTAGCCAAGGCGATGTAAACAAAATGTATCGTGCGAAGCAAATCACGGTGTTTACCAAAGATCGCCAAGGCATTTATTCTCAGCTAAAAGGCGATGAAGTGAAAATCGGCGATAAAATCGTGACCGGTGGTCAGCAAAATTTAAGTAATGGCGCATTAGTGCTTGTCGCAGATAAAGAAGGTGTCGGCACCACACAACCGGCAACGAAAACCAATCTCTAATTAGGAACAGCGAATGAAATTTACCGATATATTTATTCGACGTCCTGTTCTCGCAGTTTCGATTAGCTTGTTAATAATTATCTTAGGATTGCAGGCAATTTCAAAACTGGCAGTGCGTGAATATCCTAAAATGACCACGACCGTCATTCAGGTTTCAACCGTCTATCCCGGTGCGGATGCCAATTTGATTCAGGCATTCGTGACCTCCAAAATTGAAGAAGCGGTCGCGCAGGCGGATAACGTGGACTATATGTCTTCTTCCAGTAGACCGAGCAGTTCTTCGATCACGGTGAAAATGAAATTAAATACTGACCCGAATGCGGCGCTTGCCGATGTGTTGGCGAAGGTGAATTCCGTGCGTTCAGAATTGCCAAGTGGCATTGAAGATCCGACCGTAACCTCTTCTACCGGTGGTTCGGGGATTATGTACATTAGTTTCCGTTCTAATAAATTAGATGCCAGCCAAGTGACCGACTATATTCAACGTGTCGTGAAACCGCAGTTCTTTACTGTTGAAGGGGTGGCAAGCGTCGATATTTTCGGTGCATCCGAATATGCTCTGCGCATTTGGTTGGATCCGCAAAAAATGGCGGCACAAAACCTTTCTGCCACACAAGTGATGTCTGCCTTATCGGCAAACAACGTGCAAACAGCTGCGGGTAACGATAACGGTTTTTACGTGGTGTACAAAAACAAAGTGGATACCACCACAAAATCCGTGGAGGATCTGGGTAATCTGATTGTCTCTTCCAATGGCGATAAACTGGTGCGTTTACGGGATATTGCGGATATTGAATTAAATAAATCCAGTGATGCGGCGCGTGCCGTAGCCAACGGTGCTGATTCCGTTGTTTTAGCGGTGAACCCAACCTCTTCCGCTAACCCGTTAACCGTGGCAGAAAAAATTCTGCCGTTGTATGAAAGCATAAAAAATAACTTACCGGACGCGATTCAAACAGATATTTTGTATGATCGTACCGTTGCCATTAACAACTCCATTGAAGAAGTGGTGAAAACCATTATTGAAGCGACGATTATCGTTTTGGTAGTGATCACGATGTTTATCGGTTCTTTCCGGGCGATTTTGATTCCGGTCATTACCATTCCGATTTCCCTTATTGGGGTGATCATGATGCTGCAAACGTTGGATTTCTCCATCAACCTGATGACATTGCTTGCCTTAATTTTGGCAATCGGTTTGGTGGTGGATGATGCTATTGTGGTATTAGAAAACGTTGACCGCCATATTAAGCTGGGTGAAACGCCATTCCGCGCGGCAATTATTGGTACCCGCGAAATTGCCGTACCGGTTATTTCCATGACGATTGCGTTGATTGCGGTATATTCACCAATGGCGTTAATGGGCGGCATTACCGGAACATTGTTTAAAGAGTTTGCCTTAACCCTTGCCGGTGCGGTGTTTATTTCCGGTATCGTAGCATTAACGCTTTCTCCGATGATGACCAGTAAATTGTTGAAAGGACACGATAAACCAAGCAAATTGGAAGAGCGTGTTAACCGCACCTTAACTAAAATCAACAATGCCTATACTTATGTTTTAGGTTTAGTGATGGCGAATCGGAAATGTATGTTGGTATTTGCGGCAGCGATTTTTGCCACATTACCGGTATTGTTTAATTCCCTTTCCAGTGAATTGACCCCGGCAGAAGACAAAGGCGCGTTTTTGGCCATTGGTTCTGCACCATCTAACGTGAACGTAGATTATGTGCAAGCGGCCATGGCACCGTATCAAAAAATCTTAACGGAGACGGAAGAAGTACAATTTGCGATGACCATTTCAGGGGTGCCAAGCAGCAACCAATCTTTGAACGTCGTAACCTTGAAAGACTGGAAAGATCGTTCCAGAAGTCAGGCAAAAGTGTTGGAAGAGTTAAACAACAAAGCCAAGGCGATTCCTGAAGTGTCTGTCAGTGGTTTTGCTTTCCCCGAAATTGAAACCGGGGAACAAGGACCACCGATTGGTTTTGTGATTAGTACGTCAAAAGGCTATGAAGATTTAGCGAATGTTGCCGGTAAATTCTTGGAAGCGATGCAGAAATCCGGCAAGTTCGTTTACTCGAGCTTAGATTTGAAATTCGACACGGCACAAATGCACATCAAAATTGACCGTGAAAAAGCCGGTACTTACGGCATTACGATGAAACAAATCAGTGCAACATTAGGCAGCTTCTTATCCGCAGCGACAGTTGAACGTGTGGATATTGACGGTCGTGCGTATAAAATTATTTCACAGGTAAAACGCGAAGATCGCTTATCTCCACAAAGTTGGGATAATTATTATGTTTCGGCTGCGAATGGCACATCTGTTCCGCTAAGCAGTTTGGTGAGCATGACGTTAGAACCACAACCAAGCTCTTTGCCACGTTTCAGCCAGCTGAACTCGGCGGTGATCAGTGCGGTACCGATGCCGGGTTCTTCCATTGGGGATGCGATTCAATGGCTGAAAGACAGCTCAAAAGAATTATTACCGCAAGGTTATAACTACGACTTCAAAGGTGAAGCCCGTCAGTTGGTACAAGAGGGTAATGCGTTAGCCGTGACGTTCGTGTTGGCGGTAGTGATCATTTTCTTGGTGTTAGCAATTCAGTTTGAGTCCATTCGTGACCCGATGGTGATCATGATTTCCGTGCCGTTGGCGATCAGTGGGGCATTATTAGCATTAAATGCCTTCGGTTTTGTTGGCAAAGCCGGTGCGACATTGAATATTTACTCCCAAGTGGGGTTAATTACGTTGGTCGGATTAATCACTAAACACGGTATTTTAATGTGTGAAGTGGCAAAAGAAGAGCAGCTCAATCACGGTAAAAACCGTATTGAGGCCATTACTGAAGCCGCCAAAGTGCGTTTGCGTCCAATTCTGATGACCACTGCAGCGATGATTGCCGGCTTGGTTCCATTGCTTTATGCCACTGGTGCCGGCGCAGTCTCCCGTTTCAGTATGGGGATCGTGATTGTTTCAGGTTTGGCGGTTGGTACGTTGTTTACCCTGTTCGTGTTGCCGGTGATTTATTCTTACGTGGCAAGTGAACATAAACCGCTCCCAGAATTTGATGAAAACGTCAAACCGATTGAAGGTGAGATAAATCACTAATTCAAATCATCCGTAAAACAAACCGCACTTTTGAACCCTGTTGAGCTGTTCTAAGTGCGGTTCTTTTTTGTTTTATTTTTTCACATTTCAGCGGATTTATGATATTTTAACCGCCGATTTTAATCAGTTTATGGACGCTCCATTGCGTCTTCTCTTTTCATTAACTAAAAGGAAATTTGAATGGAAGCTCAACAAGGCAGCCCAATGTCAATGTTATTTATTTTCATCATCTTCGGATTGATTTTCTATTTCATGATTTATCGTCCGCAAGCGAAAAGAAATAAAGAACATAAAAAATTAATGTCCGAATTAACCAAAGGCACCGAAGTGTTAACCGCCGGCGGTATCATCGGTAAAATCACCAAAGTGCCTGAAAAAGGGGATGTGATCGTTATTGCACTAAACGATAAAACCGAAATTACCATCAACCGCAATTACATTGCCGCCGTGTTACCAAAAGGCACAATCGAAACTCTTTAATCTATTCCTCAAGGGAACAAGAAAGCTATGTTAAATCGTTACCCTTTATGGAAGAATCTAATGGTGATCTTTTTGGTCGCCATTGGTGTTTTATACGCTCTTCCAAATCTTTACGGTGAAGATCCTGCCGTACAAATCTCAGGAACTCGTGGTCAGGAAGCCGATTCCGGTGTCTTAAGCGAAGTTCAAACCGTCCTAAAAGACAATCATCTGATAACCAAATCTGTGGTATTGGAAAACGGCTCGATTTTAGTGCGTTTCGACAATACCGATGCGCAATTACTCGCCAAAGATAAAATCACCGAAAAATTAGGGACAAATTATTCTGTTGCGTTAAACCTTGCACCGGCAACACCAAAATGGCTAAGTAGCATTGGCGGCAACCCGATGAAATGGGGCTTGGACTTGCGTGGTGGTGTACGTTTCCTGATGGAAGTGGATATGAACTCAGCGCTAAGCAAACGTCAGGAACAACTACAGGATTCCTTACGTACCGAATTGCGCAAAGAGAAGTATCAATATAGCGCCATTAAGTCAGCAGAGAATTTTTCCACGATAGTCACATTGGCGAATCCGGATCAGTTATCTGATGTACAGCGTTATTTGCGCAAACAGCATCCGACCTTAGACATTCGCGAGATTTCTGATAATACCCTGTCTTTGGCGTTATCTGATGCGGCATTAAACGAAGCTCGCGAAAGTGCCATCGAACAAAACTTAAGTATTTTGCGTAAACGTGTCACCGAACTGGGTGTGGCTGAAGCGGTGATTCAGCGCCAAGGCGCAGAACGTATCGTGGTTGAATTGCCGGGGGTACAAGACACTGCCCGCGCGAAAGAAATTCTGGGCGCAACGGCGACCCTTGAATTCCGCTTAGTCAATGGTAATGCAAACTTAGACGCTGCAGCGCGCGGCATGGTGACTTCTGATTCTGAAGTGAAATACGACAGAAACAATCGCCCTATCGTGCTGTATAAACGCGCTGTATTAGGTGGTGAACACATTACCAACGCCAGTTCAGGTGTGGATCAAAATACCTCCAGACCGCAAGTCAGCGTCACCTTGGACAGCGAAGGTGGTGAAATCATGTCGCAAACGACGCGTGCCAATATCCAAAAACCGATGGCAACGTTATATGTGGAATATAAAGATAGCGGCAAAAAAGACGAAAATGGTAAAACCATTTTACAAAAACACGAGGAAGTGATTAACGTTGCCACCATTCAAGGTCGTTTCGGTAGTCAATTCCAAATTACCGGCATTGACTCTCCGGCTGAAGCACAAAACCTTGCAGTGTTACTTCGTTCCGGTGCGTTAATTGCGCCGATTCAAATCGTGGAAGAACGTACCATCGGTCCGTCTCTTGGCGCACAAAACGTCGAACAAGGTTTGCAAGCAAGTTTCTGGGGATTGATGGTGGTTGTGGTCTTTATGATCATTTACTATCGTAAATTCGGTATCATTGCGGACATCGCTTTAATTGCTAACATTGTTTTATTGGTTGGGTTAATGTCCTTATTACCGGGCGCTACGCTTACCATGCCGGGGATTGCCGGTATCGTGCTAGCGGTTGGGATGTCCGTGGATGCGAACGTATTAATCTTTGAGCGGATTAAAGAAGAAATTCGCAATGGTCGTCCGATCCAACAAGCCATTAACGAAGGTTATAACGGTGCATTCAGTTCTATCTTTGATGCGAACTTAACCACCATTTTGACTGCGGTGGCACTCTACGCCGTGGGGACAGGTCCAATTAAAGGCTTCGCAATCACCTTATCTTTAGGGATTGCTATCTCAATGTTTACCGCAATCACCGGAACACGCGCAATCGTGAATTTCTTATACGGCGGCAAACGAATTGATAAATTATCAATTTAACGGTGAGGAAATATATTGTGAATTTAGAAAATAGAAGTCAGCCAATTAAAGAAATTCAAGGCATTAAACTCCCTTTCCGTTTAGTGGAATTCATGAAATTCCGTCTGTGGGGCTACCTTGCTTCCGTCGTGATTATCGCAGTTTCCTTATTCTTTGTGTTTACCAAAGGTTTCAACTGGGGCTTAGATTTCACTGGTGGCGTGGTGGTAGATACCCACTTCTCCCAACCGGCGGATTTGGAAAAAATCCGTTCTACGTTGGTGCAAAATGGCATTGAGAGTCCACTGGTGCAAACCACCGGTGGTGTGCGTGATGTGATGATTCGCCTACCGGCAACCGATGATGCGCAAATTGGCGATCACGTCAAAAAAATGCTTAATACCTTGGATAGTGATATTCAAATTCGTTCCATTGAGTTTGTTGGGCCGAACGTTGGGGAAGAATTAACCCAAGGGGCCATTTACGCCACCTTAGCCACCCTCATTATGCTATTGCTTTATGTGGGCATGCGTTTTGAATGGCGTTTAGCCACCGGCGGTGTGCTTTCTTTAGCGCACGACGTAATTGTTACCCTAGGGGCATTCTCTTACTTACAAATCGAAATGGATTTAACCTTCATTGCAGCGATCCTTTCTGTAGTAGGTTACTCGTTAAACGACAGTATCGTGGTGTTCGACCGTGTGCGTGAAAACTTCCGTAAAATCAGACGGATTTCTGCCATCGACATCATCGATATTTCTTTAACTCAAACCCTGTCCCGTACTATTATGACCTCGCTCACGACATTGATTGTGGTCGTTGCCCTTTATGTTTTCGGCGGTCCAACAATTCATAGCTTCTCACTTGCGTTGCTCATCGGGATCGGTTTCGGTACTTATTCTTCCATCTTTATTGCGATTGCTATCGCCTATGATTTAGGCTTAAATCGTGAACACATGGTTCAACCCAAAGTGAATAAAGATGATATTGATGAAATGCCGTAATTGAGCATTAAGAAAAGGCGCTAAAAAGAAGCCCCTCGACCGGTTCAGTTGAGGGGCTTTTTTCGTATTAAGCAATGTTGAGTTTAGGAATTACGTTAATAGATTTCATTGAAACGGCTGACGCTATTTAGATTCAAAACGCTCGAATGCTAGCACTTTATTTTCAACTTTGCGTAACATGAAGGTAGCAATGCCGGTAATCAGTAAATAGATACCGCCGGCGATACCATAGATGGTCAACGCATCATATTCTGTGCCATAGAGCTGGCGGGCATATCCCATGATGTCCATAATCGTGATGGTTGACGCCAACGATGTGCCTTTAAATACCAAAATAATTTCATTGGTATAAGAAGGCAGTGCGCGTTTAAGAGCGTATGGAATCAAAATTTTAAGCGTTTGCACGCGTGACAATCCTAACGCGGCACAACTTTCCCATTGACCTTGTGGAATGGCTTTAACCGCGCCATAAAAAAGTTGAGTAGAGTAAGCTGCACTATTTAATGCTAAGGCCAGCATAGCGCAAAACCATGCATTGGAAAGCAAGGACCAAAGTGGACTTTGCGTAATAAATTCAAATTGCCCCGGACCACTATAAATTAAAAAAATCTGAATAAGTAGGGGAGTGCCGGTAAATAAAACAAGATAAAAATTCACCGCACTTTTTAGCCAGCGATTCCCCATGGCAAGGATAAACGTGAAGAATAACGCTAATAAAAAGGCGATTAATAAAGAGGCGAAAGTGAGCAATAAACTGGTCGGAATGCCCTGCGCAATCACTGATAAATAGTCTTCAAACATTATGCATTCCCTCGCTCAAATCGAGTAAATCGTCTTTCTAATTTACGAATCGCAACTTGGCTGACAAGGGTCACCGCTAAATAAACTAACGCTGCAATGCCGTACCAAGTAAAAGGCTGATGTGTATTGGTGTTAATCAATCCGGCTTGGCGCATTAAATCATCTACGCCAATTAGCGAAACAAGTGCGGTATCTTTTAACAACACAAGCCATTGATTGCTTAATCCCGGCAAAGCATGACGCCATACCTGTGGCATGATGAGGTGAATAAAGGTATAAGGGCGGCTTAACCCCAGCGCCATACCCGATTCCCATTGCCCTTTGGGAATGGCTTGAATAGCGCCCCGTAAGGTTTGGGAAGCGTAAGCGGCAAAAATCAGGGATAAAGCAAATACACCACAACCGAAGGCACCAAATTCAATATATTCACCGGTTAATAATTCTACGATTTCCGTTGAGCCGAAATAAATCAATAAAACGACCAAAATTTCAGGTAAACCACGCAATAACATCACCAAAACAGAGGTTGTTCTGGCAATGATCGGGTATTTATTGGACTCAAGTGCGGTGAAAAAAATACCTAAAATTAAACCGACAATGAGCGAACAAACAGCAAGCCCTAAGGTCGTTAGGGCTGCATGAAAAATTAACGCGAGATAATCATAAAACATAAATTATTTTGTCATCCATTTATCATAGATTTTTTGGTATTCGCCACTGGCTTTGATGGCGTCTAACCCTTTGTTTAAGTTATCTAATAATTCTTTAGAGGATTTATTAACGGCAATACCTAAGCCATTACCAAAATATTTTTTATTGGTCACTTTCTCACCGACAAATTGGATTTCAGGTTCTTTTGTGATCATATCGGCAAGCACGGCTGTATCGCCAAAAATCACGTCAATACGTCCATTTTTTAAATCCAAAACTGCATCTTGTAAGCTGGCATAGGCTTTGATGTCATATTGTTTTGTTTCTGCCGCCGTATATTGTTGGAAGGTGGTACCGTTTTGTACCCCTACATTTTTCGTCTTGCTTAAATCGCCTTTGCCTGTTAATGCAACGTAGCTTGCCGAGCTGTCGTAGTAAGGTTGAGAAAAGGCAACTTGTTTTGCACGTGCATCTGTAATGTCAATGGCGGAAATGGATGCGTCAAAACGTTTTGCTTTTAAACTTGGAATCAACGCATCGAATGCTTGGCTTTTAAAGTGGCAGGTCGCTTGAATTTGTTGACAAACGGCATTGGCGATATCCACGTCAAAGCCAATGATTTCGCCTTTTTCGTTTGTGGTTTCAAATGGCGGATAGCTTGGTTCCATTGCAAAAGTGATTTCTTGTGCGTTGGTTGCAAGTGCGGTGCCGGCGAGTAGGGCGGTTAAAAGTAATTTTTTCATCATGTTTCTCCTTCTAGATTAAATGTTGTGTGATAAATAGTGTTTAAACTGTTCGGTTTTAGGTTGTTCAAAGCAACTGTTGTCGCCCATTTCGATAATATGGCCTCGTTCCATGTACACGACTTTGGTCGCCACTTTTTTCGCAACATTCACTTCATGGGTGACAATCACTTGGGTAATGCCCGTTTGTTGCAATTCTTCAATAATGGAGACGATTTGCGCGGTAATTTCCGGATCCAGCGCAGCCGTCGGTTCATCAAATAACAGCACCTGCGGTTTCATCATTAATGCGCGCGCAATGGCGACGCGTTGTTGTTGACCGCCGGATAAATGGAGCGGAAAACGCGCTGCGTGTTCTTCCAAACGTAAACGTTGCAATAATTCCATCGCCTGTTGTTTGGCTTCCGTTTCGCTTGTGCCAAGAATTTTCATCGGCGCTTCAATGAGGTTTTGCAACACGGTCATGTGCGGCCATAAGTGATACTGTTGAAATACCATGCCGACATCACGACGTAGTTGGCGAATTTGTTTCGGATCATTATTGGCGGACAAATCAAATTGATTATTGGCAATGCTCAATTCGCCCGATTGTGGCACTTCCAGCAAATTTAGCGTACGAATTAAGGTGCTTTTACCGGCACCACTTGGACCTAATAACACCACAACATCGCCGTCATCGGCGGTTAAATTAATATCGAATAAGGCCTGATTGGCGCCATAGAAAAAATTCAGGTTTTTAACACTAATTGTCATTGTGACTTCTGCTCTTGTATCAAATCATTGTTGGAATGAAAATATATTATTGTTTTATGCATAATTATGCAATGGGTTTGTGTATAATTTTATTCGGTGACGATTCTCTTTTTTGCCGACAATAACCGCAAAGGCAATGACAAAATTATGCTATAGTATTCGCCTTATTAAATTGAGGAATAAATAACGATGACATTAAGTCTCATTGTGGCCATGACAAAAAATCATGTGATCGGTCAAGAGAACAAAATGCCGTGGCATTTGCCGGCGGATTTGGCGTGGTTTCGTCAAAATACCTTAGGAAAACCTGTGATTATGGGACGAAAAACCTTTGAAAGCATTGGTCGCCCATTACCCAAGCGAACCAATATCGTATTGTCTCGCCAACCCTTTGTTCATGAAGGCGTGCTATGGAAAGACAGCATAGAAAGTGCGGTCGATTTTGCAGGTGATTCTCAAGAACTGATGATCATTGGCGGTGGGCAGCTTTTTAAACAAGCGCTACCTTTGGCAAACCGTTTATATTTAACGGAAATTCAAACGGAATTGGCGGGTGACACGTTTTTCCCACAGATTTCATATGATGAATGGGAGATTGAGTTCGAACAATGGCGACCTGCCGATGAGCAGAACCCCTATGATTGCCGTTTTTTAATTTTACGGCGGAAATAACGAAAAACGGGGCTAAAAAAGACGATTTAAATTCATTAATCGCGAAAGGGAAAACACCAGAAAAAATGACCGCACTTTATGCGATCGTTTTTTTATGAACAGATGACTTTAATGGCCAAGCCGCCTGTGGCGGTTTCGCGGTATTTCGCGTTCATGTCCTTTCCGGTTTCGTACATGGTTTCAATGACTTTATCCAAACTCACGCGTGGGCTGGTGGTACGGCGTAAAGCCATGCGACTGGCATTAATGGCTTTCACTGAGGCGATAGCGTTACGCTCAATGCAAGGCACTTGAACTTGTCCGCCGACCGGATCACAGGTGAGCCCCAGATTGTGTTCCATGGCGATTTCTGCGGCGATACAGACTTGTTCCGGGCTGCCGCCAAGGATTTCCGATAAACCGGCGGCTGCCATGGAGCAAGCGACACCCACTTCGCCCTGACAGCCGACTTCTGCGCCAGAAATAGAGGCGTTCATTTTATATAACGATCCGATCACGCTACAGGTTAATAAATAACGTTCAACGATTTCATCGGTTAATGCGCCAACAAATTTTTCGTAATAAGCCAACACCGCCGGCACGATGCCACAAGCGCCATTTGTTGGTGCGGTAACGACGCGTCCGCCTGCGGCATTTTCTTCATTGACGGCTAACGCAAACATATTGATCCAGTCAATTACCCGCATCGGATCGTTAGATAATTCGTTGTTCGCTTTTAGCATTCGATATAAGGTCGCCGCGCGTCGGGCAACTTTTAACGGCCCCGGCAAGACCCCTTCCGTATGCAAACCACGATGAATACAGGCTTTCATGGTTTGCCACACTTGGTGTAAATGATTTTCCAGTTCTGTTTTGCTGTGTAACGCCAGTTCATTTTTCATCACTAAACTGGATAAGGAAAGCCCGCTCTCTTGGCAATGACGTAACAGATCGGCAGCGTTCGCATAGGGATAAGGCACTTCGATGGGATGTTCTTCTTGCTGATTAAAATGCGCTTCATCCACAATAAAACCGCCACCAATGGAGTAATACGTTTGTTTGTATAATACTTCGGTGTCGGCGAATGCCGTAATGGTCATGCCGTTTTCGTGTAAGGGCAAAAAGGTTTTATGAAAAATCATGTCCGTTGCCGGATCGAAGTTAGCCACTTGTTTGCCTTCAGCTAAAGGCAATTTAGCGGTTTTATTTACCTTGGCAATAAAACCGGGAATGCCTTCAATATCCACGTTATGAGGTAAGTAGCCGGCTAATCCCATGATAATCGCAATATCGGTGCTGTGGCCGAAGCCGGTCATGGATAACGAACCGTAAACATCCACTTGAATGTGTGTGACCTTTTCCAGTAGGTGACGTTCAATTAAATCATCAATAAATTGTTTACCGGCTTTCATCGGCCCAACCGTGTGCGAACTGGAGGGGCCGATACCGATTTTAAACATGTCAAAAACGCTAATCATCTTTTACTTATTACCCTCGCTGACGAGGTGAAATCGTCGGGCGTGTTTGTTTGAATCAGGTTAAAGGAAGCGCATTCTACGCTTATTTTTAAAATAATCCATAGCGTAGATGAGGGATGACGGCGACACGTATGGCAACCCTAAATAGGTTAATTCATTGTGATTGGGGGAGTATATCAGTCGCTGACAAAATTCAGCTGTGTTTTACATTTGCGGCAAAAATAGACCGTACTTTCACGTTGGATCTTATTGTGTCGGCGAAGGGTTAATTGGTGCGTTTGGCAGGCGCAGCGGTAAGTAAAGGTTTTGCCTTGCACGGAAGACAGATCAAACTGATGGCAGGTATCGGCCGGTAAATGAAAAATCTCCTTCATGACAAACCGCCATTCTTTGCCGTGCGGCTGAACATGACCGAAATGTTGATAAACAATGAGATGAGCGAGTTCATGTAAGGAGACCTGCTGAATGAACTCATCCGGATTTTCCAACATTAAAGTGCGGTTAAAACTGATGGCGTTTTTTTGTAAATAAGCGACACCGGCTTTTATTCCTCTTAATTCATAATGAATTTGCGGAAAATGAAAAGGGTGTTTGAAGTAGTCTTCCGCCAACTGCATACCATAATGCAGGCGGCGGAGAATTTGCATTTTTATCATGCGAAAATGATGTTCTGTTTGCATAACATAAAGTGTTGAAGGCGGTTTTTATCCGCTGATCTGTGTTAAACGCAAAAGGGCGTTTGTGGCTACGTTGAATACCTCATAACAATATACCTTTAACGCCATGTTGTCATGCGTTCCAATGGATAAAATCGGGTAAGAACGGAGATAGACGGACGAGGTATAAAAATTTGAAGAGAGAGGTCACAGAAGCCATGAAACTGCTTGCAACTTAATTAAACAAATAATAAACTTAGCTCAAGGTGGTGAAAAGTGTTTTTTTGTGGTGAATTTTGGATCGAAATCCCAAATTCTAAGCAAATAAACCGAACGCCGATAAAGAGAATAAAAGGTGAATTCATGTTTCGTGGAGCGTCGGCAGTCAATTTAGATGCGAAGGGTAGGCTTGCTATCCCGACCCGATATCGCGCCGAGCTTTTGGAACAAAATCAAGGGCAAATGGTTTGCACCGTGGATATTCGTCAACCTTGTTTATTACTTTATCCTCTCCAAGAATGGGAGATAATTGAACAAAAACTGCTTGAACTTTCCAACTTCGATCCCGTACAACGCAGCCTACAACGGGTTATGTTGGGATACGCAACGGAATGTGAATTAGACAGTGCCGGTCGAATTTTGATCAGCGGTCCGTTGCGCCAACACGCGAAATTGGAAAAGTCCATTATGTTGGTTGGGCAGTTGAATAAATTTGAAATTTGGAGCGAAGCCGAATGGCAAGCCCAAGTGGAAAAAGATATGGCACTGGGCGCAACAGAGACTTTTGCGCTATCGGAAAAATTAAAAACGCTGTCATTATAAGAGTCAAACTCAAGGAACAGCGGCACTAGCAAAGATAAGCGGCGATTATGCCGCTCTATCTTCTTTTTAGATTGTAACTTTATGTACCCTTGGTAGTCATGTATGGCCCTTTTAAATACATTTTCGTCAGCTGAACATTCAACCGTTTTGTTACATGAAACCGTTGAAGGGTTGGCATTGAAAGAAAATGGTATTTATATTGATGGGACATTCGGCCGAGGCGGACATTCCCGCTTGATCCTCTCCAAATTAGCCGACAATGGCAAATTAATTGCCATCGATCGCGATCCTAAAGCTGTCGCAGAAGCCAAAAAAATTCAAGACTCACGTTTTCACATTGAACATAATACCTTTTCTGAAATTTTACCGATTTGTGAAAAATTAGGTTTAGTTGGCAAAATTGACGGGATTTTGCTTGATCTGGGCGTATCTTCTCCGCAATTAGATGATGCCGCACGTGGCTTCAGTTTTATGAAAGACGGGCCGTTAGATATGCGTATGGATAACAGTCAAGGATTGTCTGCGGCTGAATGGTTACAGCAGGTTTCAGAACAGGATTTGGCATGGGTTTTAAAAACCTTTGGTGAAGAGCGTTTTGCCAAGAAAATCGCCAAAGCTATTGTCGATTACAATAAAAGTGCGGTGCAAAATGGCGGTGAATGTTTAACGCGTACCTTGCAGCTTGCTGAATTAATTGCGCAAACCGTGCCATTTAAAGATAAACATAAACATCCGGCAACCCGCAGTTTTCAAGCGATCCGTATTTTTATCAATGCCGAGTTAGATGAATTGGAAAAAGTGTTAGCCTCCGCATTAGCCGTGTTGGCGCCAGGTGGGCGTTTATCGATTATCAGTTTCCATTCATTGGAAGATCGCATGGTGAAACATTTTATGCGGAAACAAAGCCAAGGCGAGGCGATTCCAAAAGGCCTGCCTTTGCGTGAAGATCAAATTCAACGTAATCAACGCTTAAAAGTGATCGGTAAGGCAATTATGCCAAGTGAAGATGAAATTGCCCAAAATCCACGCGCGAGAAGTGCGGTATTACGTATTGCAGAGAGATTAAGTTGATGTTGCAGGATAATGACAGATACCCGTTGCAAGAGATCATCATTGAAGACTTATTTACGTCTAATAAACTCGTGCTGATCTTGTTATTCGCCATTACCGCCAGCGCCCTTGGAACGGTTTGGATTACACATCAAACCCGTGGTTTGGTGGCGGAAAAAGGGGAATTGGTTTTGCAGCATCAAGCGCTTGAAAATGAGTTTTTAAATTTAAAATTAGAAGAAGCGACACTCAGCGATAACACGAGAATAGAAGCCATTGCCAAACAATTAGGTATGCAACGTGCCACATCAGAGCAAGAAGTCGTTATTCTTGAATAGTATGGAATGTGAGAGATATGGTGAAGTTTAATAAATCCTCTAAGTTACCTAAGCCCAAAAAAGCCACAAAAGGGACATCTCATAGCAGTTCTGCGGTTAAGCCGAATAAACCGAAGGTTGTTTATGAAAAAAGCTTTTTACAAGCCCGTTATATTTCGGTGTTAAGTTTAATTCTTTTGGGATTAATCGCACTGGTTAGCCAAGCTGCCTATGTTCAAATCGTCAATGCCGATTCATTAATCGATGAAGCGGATAAACGTTCTTTGCGCAAACAAGAAATTCAGTTTGTGCGTGGTTCTATTTTAGATCGTAATGGTCAACTGTTGTCTGTTAGCGTGCCGATGTATTCTGTCGTTGCCGATCCGAAATTTATCTTTGATGAAAACGCATTGAAAGATAAAGAACGCTGGCAAAAATTGGCAGAAGCCTTGGGGATTTCTTATAGCAATTTGGTCAAACGGATAGAAAAAGATCCGAAATCTCGCTTTGTGTATTTATCTCGTCAAATTTCACCGACCCTTGCACAATATGTAAAAGAGTTAAAAATTACCGGTATCGTTTTGAAATCGGAAGCGCGCCGTTTTTATCCTCGCGTGGAAGAAACCGCCCATTTGATTGGTTATACCAATATTGATGGCGCAGGTATTGAAGGCATTGAAAAAAGCTTTGATTCCATGTTAGTGGGCAAATCCGGTTCAATGACATATCGTAAAGACCGATTCGGTAACATTGTCGAAAATATTTCCGATGTGAAGAAATATGATGCGCAAGATGTCACCTTGAGCATTGATGAAAAATTACAATCCATGGTTTACCGTGAAATTAAGAAAGCGGTTGCCGAGAATAAAGCGGAATCCGGTACGGCGGTGTTGGTGGATGTGCGCACCGGTGAAGTTTTAGCAATGGCAAATGCCCCTTCTTATAACCCGAATAATCGTGTGGGAGTAAAATCCGAGTTAATGCGTAACCGCGCGATTACCGATACCTTCGAGCCGGGATCAACGGTAAAACCGTTCGTGGTTTTAACCGCACTTCAACGTGGCGTAGTACGTCGTGATGAAATTATTAATACCGGCCCGTTAATCTTGAACGGCCATGAAGTCAAAGACGTGGCACCACGTGATCAGTTAAGTTTAGACGGCATTTTGGAAAACTCCAGTAACCGTGGTGTGAGCCGTTTAGCGTTACGTATGCCACCGAGTGCCTTAATGGAAACCTATCAAAATGCCGGTTTAGGCAAACCGACAGATTTAGGATTGATTGGTGAACAATCCGGTTTATTGAATGCCAACCGTGCTCGCTGGTCTGATATTGAGCGTGCTAACGTAGCCTATGGTTATGGTTTGAATGCAACGCCATTACAAATTGCTCGTGCTTATGTCACTTTAGGTAGCTTTGGTATTTATCGCCCTCTATCTATTACAAAAGTCGATCCGCCGGTAATTGGTCATCGTGTTTTCTCGGAAAAAATCACACGCGAAGTCGTCAACATGATGGAAAAAGTCGCGATTAAAAATGGCCGTGCGATGGTTGAAGGCTATCGTGTCGGCATCAAAACCGGTACAGCGAAGAAATTGGAAAATGGCCGCTATGTAGATAAATACGTGGCTTATACCGCAGGTATCGCACCAATTACCGACCCACGTTATGCTTTGGTGGTGCTGATTAATGATCCGAAAGCTGGGCAGTACTATGGTGGTGCAATTTCCGCACCGGTATTTTCCAGCATCATGAGCTATGCGTTGCGTAGCAACAACGTACCGCCCGATGGCATTGAAACAGATAAAACAACGAAACGCACTGTTCGTTTGAATAGTAAAAAATCAAGTGAAGTCAACTAAATTCAACATAAAGTGCGGTGCGTAAATAAAGCGTTTTCCACTCATTCATTGAGAAAACATTATGTATCGATTAACTGATCTTCTTGGGATTCACATTGCAGAAAATGTGAATCTCACCGAAATGACATTAGACAGTCGAACTGCAAAGGCCGGCTGTCTTTTTGTTGCAATTAAAGGACATCAAACCGATGGTCGTCAATATATTCCGCAAGCGTTGCAAAATGGCGCAAGTGCGGTCATTTTTGAGGCTGATTCTGAGGCACAACATCTTCAGGTGCGCTACGAACAAAAGGTTCCACTCATTGCGTTTTACCGTTTAAGCGAACATTTATCCCATCTTGCGGATGTGTTTTATGGGCAGCCTTCCAAGCGTCTAACCTTGGTTGGGGTTACCGGTACCAACGGCAAAACGACAACCGCGCAATTATTGGCACAGTGGACACAGATTTTAGGGCATACCAGCGCCGTAATGGGCACTATTGGTAACGGCTTATTCGGCCGAGTCAAAGAAGCGACAAATACCACGGGCTCTGCTGTGGAAATCCAAGCATCACTGGCGGAGTTTGTGGCACAGGGCGCAGATTTTGCGGCGATTGAAGTGTCTTCTCACGGTTTGGTTCAACATCGCGTCGAGGCCGTGCATTTCAGTGCCGCGGTGTTCACGAATTTAAGTCGCGATCATCTGGATTACCATCACACGATGGAAAATTATGCCGCGGCGAAAAAACGTTTATTCAGCGAATTGGATGTTCGCCACCACATCATTGATGCAGATGATCCCGTTGGGGCAGCCTGGTTAGCCGACATGCCGGGAGCTGTTGCGGTCAGTAGCAATGCGAATTTTGTGCCACAACAAGCCAAATGGTTGAAAGCGCTAAACGTCACCTTTAATCACAAAGGCGCCAGTATTCAATTTGAATCTTCTTGGGGTAATGGCGAGGTACAAAGCGCGCTTATTGGCGCATTTAACGTCAGTAATTTATTGTTGGTCATGGCAACCTTGTTGGCGCTTGGCTATGACTTAGCCGAACTCCTTCGTAGTGCACATAAATTAACCGGTGTTTGTGGTCGGATGGAAATGTTGCATGCTCCGCATAAACCGACCGTGATCGTGGATTACGCTCACACACCGGACGCGTTGGAAAAAGCGTTACAGGCAGCACGGTTACATTGCCATGGTAAGCTTTGGTGTATTTTCGGCTGTGGTGGTGATCGCGATAGTGGTAAACGTCCGTTGATGGCGAAAATTGCCGAACAGTTGGCGGATAAGGTCATTGCTACGGATGATAATCCCCGTACAGAAGATCACACCCAAATCATGGCGGATATTTTAAAAGGGTTTATTCATCCGCAAGCCGTACAAGTAATACACCAACGTGAAGCGGCCATTGCCACGGCGATTCAAAGTGCGGTGGAAAATGACGTTATTTTAATTGCCGGCAAAGGGCATGAAGACTATCAAATTATTGGCAAAACGAAGCATCATTTTTCCGATCAGGAAGTTGCCCGTCATTATTTATCTCAGTAACGAAAACTATGATTACATTATCACTCTCTCAAATCGCCTCCATTTTAGAGGCACAACTTATCGGTGATGGCAACGTGACTGTCGAAAACGTGAGTACGGACAGCCGTAAAACCGTCAATCACGGTCTGTTTTTTGCGTTGAAAGGCGAAAATTTTGATGCACATGACTACGTTATGAAAGCGGCTGAACAAGGTTGTGTTGCCGCCGTAGTTGAACATCCAACAGACGGCAATATTGCCCAATTAATTGTGAAAGACACTCGTCTTGCCTTAGGGCAGCTTGCCAAATGGTTGCGTGAGAAAATCAATCCAAAAGTGGTGGCGATGACAGGGTCTTCGGGCAAAACCACGGTAAAAGAAATGACGGCGGCTATCTTGCATCAAAGTGCGGTGGATTTTGACGACGTTTTATTTACCCAAGGCAATTTTAATAACGACATCGGTGTGCCGCTGACGTTATTACGTTTAACCGAAAAACATAAATTTGCAGTGATTGAACTTGGCGCCAATCATCTTGGTGAAATTGCCTATACCACCGCCTTGGCGCAGCCTGATGTGGCGTTAGTCAATAATGTCATGGCAGCTCATTTGGAAGGTTTTGGTTCTCTTGAGGGCGTTGCCACCGCCAAAGGCGAAATTTTCCGCGGATTAACCCAGCATGGCGTCGCTATTATTAACAAGGCACATAACTATTCACAAAAATGGCAGGCAGATATTGGTGATCATGCGGTGCAATATTTTGCTTACGATGATCCGCAAGCCGATTATTATGCTGAAAACATTGTATTTTCCGAACAAGGGGCGGCTTTCGTCTTACACACGCCACAAGGCAATGTGCAGATTGATTCACCATATTTAGGTGAGCACAACGTATCAAATGCTTTAGCCGCGGCAGCGCTGGCAATGAATGTGGGTGCGATGTTAGCGCAGGTCAAAAAAGGGTTGGAAACGCCATCTTTGGTGAAAGGGCGTTTGTTCCCGATTGTCCCTTGTGAAAATCTTTTGCTCCTCGATGATAGCTATAATGCGAACGTAGGTTCCATGAAATCGGCAATTTCTGTGTTGCAAAAATATTCGGCATTTCGCGTCTTTGTTGTTGGTGATATGGCAGAATTAGGCGATAATACACCGCTTTGTCATCAAGACGTGGGCGAGTTCGCCCGTGCTGCCAAATTGGATTTGGTGATTTCATTTGGACGTGACAGTGCCGCCATAAGTGCGGTCAATTTGGGTCGTCATTTTACCGATAAAAAAGAACTTGTCGCTTATTTAACACCAATCATTAAACAACAATTAACACAACAAAAAGTCGTTGTTTTGGTGAAGGGATCACGCAGTATGAAAATGGAAGACGTGATCGATTTATTAAAGGGTAATTTTTTATGTTAGTTTGGATTGCTGAGTTTCTCACCAAATACAATTCTGATTTCCATGTCATTTCCTACATTACCGTGCGTGCTATTTTAGCGTTGCTCACGGCACTTTTATTGTCCTTATGGATCGGCCCGAAGGTTATTCGTCGCTTGCAATTATTGAAGTTTGGTCAAGTCGTACGTGATGACGGCCCTGAAAGTCACTTTGCCAAAAAAGGGACGCCGACCATGGGCGGTGTCATGATTCTCTTTGCCATTGGTGTGAGTACATTATTATGGGCGGATTTAAGAAACCCCTATGTTTGGTTTAGCTTGTTTGTTTTATTCGGCTACGGCGCTGTCGGCTTTGTGGACGATTACCGTAAAATTACCCGTAAAAGCACAGACGGCTTAGTGGCGCGTTGGAAATATTTTTGGCTGTCTGTGGTGGCATTGGTGGCTGTGTTTGGTATGTATGCCATGGGGCAAGATACCGATGCGACACGCCTTGTCGTGCCGTTCTTTAAAACGGTAATGCCTCAGCTAGGCATTTTCTATATTGTATTAGCTTATTTTGTGATTGTCGGTTCCAGTAATGCTGTGAACTTAACGGATGGGTTAGATGGTTTGGCGATTGTGCCGACCATCATGGTCGCCGGTGCATTTGCATTGGTGGCATGGGCAACTGGGAACATTAACTTCGCTGAATATTTACACATTCCGTACATTAAATTTAGTGCTGAGTTAGTGGTATTCTGTACTGCCATTGTGGGCGCCGGTCTTGGCTTCTTGTGGTTTAACACTTACCCTGCGCAAGTGTTTATGGGCGATGTCGGCTCATTAGCGTTGGGCGGCGCGTTAGGCGTGATTGCCGTCTTAGTTCGCCAAGAATTTCTATTGCTGATCATGGGTGGTGTGTTCGTCATGGAAACCCTGTCCGTGATTTTACAAGTGGGTTCCTACAAATTGCGTAACAAACAACGCATTTTCCTGATGGCACCGATTCATCATCATTTCGAGAAAAAAGGTTGGCCGGAGCCACGTGTTATTGTGCGTTTCTGGATCATTTCCTTAATGCTGGTATTAATTGGTTTAGTGACCTTAAAACTACGTTAATCCCCCCAAAAAAGAGCGGTCATTTTTGAGAGAGAATTTCATGCAATATCAAGATAAAAAAGTCACGGTTATCGGACTGGGCAAAACAGGGTTATCCTGTGTTGATTTTCTGCGCGCTAAACATGCTGATGTTCGTGTCATTGATACGCGCAATGCACCGGCAGGGGCAGAACAACTTGATAAAGCCATTCCTCTGCATACCGGCAGTTTAAACCAGCAATGGCTGTTAGAAAGCGATTTGATCGTAATTAGCCCGGGTCTTGCGGTAAAAACACCTGAAATTCAGACCGCACTTCAAGCCGGTGTCGAAGTCGTCGGCGATATTGAGCTGTTCTGTCGAGAAGCGGATAAACCGATTGTGGCCATTACCGGTTCGAATGGGAAAAGTACTGTGACCACATTGGTTGCAGAAATGGCAAAAGCCGCCGGATTAAGCGTTGGCATGGGCGGTAATATCGGCATTCCTGCGCTTTCTCTCTTAAATCAATCGCATGATATTTACGTTTTGGAGCTTTCCAGCTTCCAGTTAGAAACCACCTATTCGCTAAAAACCGTGGCAGCAACAGTGTTGAACGTCACCGAAGATCATATGAATCGTTACGTGGATTTACAGGATTATCGCCAGGCGAAATTAAAAATCTACGATAATTGCCAAACGGCGGTAGTTAACGGAGAAGACTCGCTCACCCTGCCAACTACGCAACACCCGGAAAAAAAAGTGAGTTTTGCGGAACATCATGCGGATTATTGGCTGAAAAATGAAAATCAGAAAACCTATTTAATGGCGCGTGATGAGGTGATTTTAGCTTGTGATGAAATGAAATTAACAGGTCGCCATAATTACATGAATGCCTTGGCCGCGATTGCCTTGGCACAAGCAGCCGGTATTAATTTGCTGGGAATTCAGACCGCACTTCGCGAGTTCGGTGGCTTGGAACATCGTTTCCAAGTGGCGCATATGGCGAACGGCGTGCGTTGGATCAATGATTCAAAAGCAACCAATGTCGGTAGTACGGTTGCTGCATTAACCGGTTTACAGGTCGCCGGGAAACTCTATTTATTGTTAGGTGGCGATGGCAAAGGCGCCGATTTTTCAGCTCTGGCAACTTTAATTAATCAGCCGCATATTTATTGTTATTGCTTTGGCCGTGATGGCAAAGCGTTAGCGGATCTTACCTCACAAAGTCGCTTATTCGACACCATGGATCAAGCCATCGCGGCAATCCGTCCGCAATTACAAGCAGGCGACATGGTGTTGTTATCCCCGGCCTGTGCCAGTTTGGATCAATTTCCGTGTTTTGAAGCACGCGGTGAAGAGTTCACGCGATTGGCACAGTTAAGCTCATCACTAAGTTAGGACAGATGAGGAAAATACATGGGATTTTGGGATCAGTTTAAAGCGCGTAGCGTGCAAGCAACCACCGTAACGCCAAGCAGTTCGTTGTACGACCGCACGTTGCTTTGGTTGTATTTAATCTTGCTATTAATTGGGTTATTAGCAGTATCCTCAGCCTCTATTCCGGTGGGGACCCGTTTGTATAGTGATGCGTTCTATTTTGCCAAGCGCGATGTGCTTTACATTATCCTTTCCTGTGTGACCTGTTATTTTGCGCTACAAATTCCCATGGAAAAGTGGGAAAAATGGCATGTTAAACTCTTTGGCGTGGCTTTGGTGTTGCTTTTTCTCGTGATGATTCCTGGGATCGGACGGGAAGTGAATGGCGCACGCCGTTGGATCCCGATGGTTTTATTTAATTTCCAACCGGCGGAATTTGCCAAGTTAGCCTTAACCTGTTTCCTCGCCAGTTATTTTACCCGTCGTTATGATGAAGTGCGGAGTCGCAAATTAAGTGCATTCAAGCCTTTTATCGTGATGGGCGTGATGGGCTGTTTCCTTTTAGTACAACCTGACTTGGGCAGTGCCGTTGTCTTATTTATTATCACCTTTGGCTTATTATTTATCGTAGGTGCCAACTTTTGGCAGTTTATCGGGTTAATTGGCGTGGGCTTGTTGCTGTTTGTGTGGTTGGTGCTGACATCCGCATACCGTCTAAAACGGATTACCGGCTTTATGGATCCTTTCAAAGACCCTTACGGCACCGGTTTCCAATTATCTAACTCGTTAATGGCATTCGGTCGTGGTGGCTTTTTCGGGGAAGGGCTAGGCAATTCCGTATTGAAATTGGAATATTTGCCGGAAGCACACACTGACTTCGTAATGGCGATTGTGGGCGAAGAGTTCGGCTTTTTTGGGATTTTTATCATTATTACGCTACTTGGCTTATTGGTTTTTCGCGCCATGAAAATTGGGCGTGAGTCCTTAATTCTGGAACAGCGTTTTAAAGGCTTTTTGGCTTTCGGGATCAGCTTTTGGATTTTCTTCCAAGGTTTTGTGAATTTAGGGATGGCGCTGGGGATGTTACCGACCAAAGGGCTTACCTTTCCACTCGTCAGTTACGGGGGCTCCAGTATTATCATTATGTCGGTGACTATTGGTATGCTTCTGCGCATTGATCACGAAAATCGCCTCATGCGTGGTGGTCAAGCAAGATTGCGAGATGACTAGGCCCAAAAGTGCGGTCGGTTTTTTAAGTATTTTTAGAGAAAAGAGATGGGTAAAAAATTATTAGTGATGGCAGGTGGAACAGGCGGACATGTTTTCCCTGCCATTGCCGTTGCACAAGAATTACAGCAGCAAGGTTGGGAAATTCGCTGGCTGGGCACCAAAGATCGAATGGAAGCCCAACTCGTACCAAAACATGGCATTCCCATTGAATTTATCCAAATTTCAGGGTTACGCGGCAAGGGCATCAAGTCTTTATTATTGGCACCTTTTGCGATTTTGCGCGCGGTGTGTCAGGCGCGTAAGATTATTCAACAATACCAACCCAATGCGGTATTAGGCATGGGCGGCTATGTTTCGGGCCCGGGCGGTATTGCAGCAAAACTTTGCGGCGTGCCGGTAGTATTGCATGAACAAAATGCCATTGCGGGGTTAACCAATCACTGGTTGTCGAAAATTGCAGCTCGTGTATTACAGGCATTTCCCAATGTCTTTCCTCATGCCGAAGTGGTGGGTAATCCGGTACGTCGTGATTTATTCCAAACCGAATCGCCGGAAACACGTTTTGCTGCGCGTGATAAAACCTTGCGTATTTTAGTTGTCGGCGGCAGCCAAGGAGCGCGCGTGTTAAATCAAACTGTGCCAAAAGTTGCAGAGAAACTCAGTGCTCAAGGTTTGGAGATTTATGTGCGTCACCAAGTAGGCAAGGGCAATTTAGCAGGCATTGAGGAAATTTATCAGGCAAACCAAAATGGCGTGGCGACAGAGTTTATTGATGACATGGCAGAGGCTTATGCTTGGGCGGACATTGTGATTTGTCGCTCGGGCGCATTGACGGTGTGCGAATTGGCGGCAGTCGGTGTGCCGGCTATTTTCGTGCCTTTCCAACATAAAGACCGTCAGCAATTTTTGAATGCCAAATATTTAGCGGATGCAGGGGCGGCGCTGATCATTGAACAACCAGAATTTACCGAAGCGCGTCTGTTGAATGCGTTAACCCCGCTGTTAGCAGATCGTGAAACATTATTAGCCATGGCATTAAAGGCAAAAAGTAAGGCAACACCGTTAGCGGCTAAGCGGGTCGCTGACGTGATTGAAGACGTGGCAAATTAAATTAAAAGTGCGGTCGTTTTTTCAACTATTTTGCGCGACCGAGTAAGAAGGACAGATTCATGGATAACTATCATCAACAGATTAGAGACATCATTCCGGAAATGCGCCGAGTGAAGCAAATTCATTTTATTGGTATCGGTGGCGCAGGGATGTGTGGTATTGCCGAAATTTTATTGAATGAGGGATATCATATTTCCGGTTCGGATATTGCGGAAAGTGCGGTGACTCAGCGTTTAACTTGTGCCGGCGCAAACGTTTTTATTGGGCATAAAGCAGAAAATATTGCCGGTGCCAGCGTGGTGGTGATTTCTTCCGCGATTCGTGATGACAACCCTGAAGTCGTGGCGGCAAAAGAAGCACGCATTCCGGTCATTCAACGCGCGCAAATGTTGGCGGAGTTAATGCGTTTTCGTCATGGTATTGCAGTGGCAGGTACGCACGGTAAAACAACCACCACCGCGATGGTCTCTATGATTTATGCAGAAGCAGGTTTGGATCCGACTTTTGTTAATGGCGGTTTGGTGAAATCTGCCGGGACGAATGCGCATTTAGGGCGTAGCCGTTATTTGATTGCCGAGGCCGATGAAAGTGATGCCTCTTTCTTGCATTTGCAGCCGATGATTTCTATCGTGACCAATATTGAGCCGGATCATATGGATACCTATCACGGTGATTTTGATGAAATGAAGCAAACCTATGTGAATTTCTTACATAATTTGCCGTTTTATGGTCTCGCCGTGTTATGTGCCGATGATGCCGATTTAATGAGTTTAGTGCCACAAGTTGGGCGTCAGGTGATTACTTACGGTTTCAGTGAGAATGCCGATTATCGCATTGAAGATTATCAACAAACCGGTTTCCAAGGTCATTACACGGTGATTTGCCCGAACGGTGAACGCATCGATGTCTTGCTGAATGTGCCGGGACGCCATAATGCTTTAAATGCGACGGCCGCGTTGGCGGTAGCTAAAGAGGAAGGCATCAAAAACGAAGCGATTTTAGCCGCATTGGCGGATTTCCAAGGGGCAGGGCGTCGTTTCGATCAATTAGGGCAATTTATTCGTCCGAATGGTAAAGTGATGTTGGTGGATGATTATGGACACCATCCGACCGAAGTGGGCGTTACCATTCAAGCGGCGCGTCAAGGTTGGGAAAATAAACGGATTGTGATGATTTTCCAACCGCACCGTTATTCCCGTACCCGCGATTTATTTGATGACTTTGTGCAAGTCTTATCTCAGGTCGATGCCTTGATTATGTTGGATGTGTATCCCGCCGGTGAGGCACCGATTGTGGGGGCTGATAGTAAAGCATTATGTCGTTCCATTCGCAATCTTGGCAAAGTGGATCCGATTTTGGTGTCTGATACGACACAATTAGGAGACGTGCTTGATCAAATTATTCAAGATGGGGATTTAATTTTGGCGCAAGGCGCCGGCAGCGTGAGCAAGCTTTCACGCCAGTTAGTAGAACGTTGGACAAAAGAATAAGTGGATAGCGAGATGAGTAAAACCTTAAAACAAGAAAAAATTGCCGTATTATTGGGCGGAACCTCAGCCGAACGTGAGGTGTCTTTAAATTCAGGAACAGCCGTATTAAATGCGTTGCGTAAACAAGGGTATGATGCTCACCCGATTGATCCGAAAACTTTTCCAGTCGCAACACTAAAAGAACAAGGCTTTGATCGTGTGTTTAATATTTTACATGGTCGCGGTGGTGAAGACGGCACGATGCAAGGGTTGTTGGAGCAAATCGGTATTCCTTACACCGGCTGCGGCGTGATGGCGTCTGCGCTGACCATGGATAAAATGCGCACGAAAATGTTATGGAAAGCCTTTGGTTTGCCGGTCGCTGAAATGGAAATCGTTACCGTGGAAAATCGAGCAACCTTAAACCCTGAGTCAGTAGTTAAAAAACTCGGTTTGCCGTTAATGGTGAAACCCTCTTTAGAAGGGTCTAGCGTAGGGTTAACCAAAGTGAAAACGATGGAAGAATTGGAAAGTGCGGTGGATTTTGCGCTTAAATTTGATCGCACCGTACTTATCGAAGAGTGGCTTGCTGGCGATGAGTTCACTGTACCGGTATTGGATGGTGAAGTGTTACCTTCCATAAAAATCGTGCCGGAAGGAGAGTTCTATGATTATGACGCAAAATACATTTCTGACAATACACAGTATTTTTGCCCGGCTGGCTTAAGTGACGCGCGTGAGCAGGAATTACGCCGTTTGGTGAAGCAGGCTTATGATGTGGTGGGATGTCGTGGTTGGAGCCGTATTGATGTGATGGCAGATGCGGAAGGAACGTTCCGTCTGGTAGAGGTGAACACGAATCCCGGTATGACAAGCCACAGTTTGTTCCCAAAATCAGCTGCAACGGTCGGGTATTCTTTTGAACAGTTGGTTGAGAAAATTTTAGAGTTGAGCGCGGAATGAATTTACTAAAACGCAAAACCACACAAAATATAAGATATGGTGAGCCAAAATCAAAAGTTTTTGTGCAAATTAAATTATTACTTGTGCTATTATGCGTTGGCATCGCGTTCTATTCTTATTCAAATTGGCAAAGTTTTCTAGAAAAATTAGATAGTAAACCTATCAGTGCATTTGCATTAGTCGGTACACCAACCTTTACGACGGATGCGGATGTGCGTGATGTTTTATTGAAAATGGGTGGGTTAAAAGGCTTTTTCGGTCAGGATGCCGACATTATTCGTGAGCAAATTGAAACAATGCCTTGGGTAAAAGGGGCGGTTGTGCGAAAAATGTGGCCGAATAAGTTAAGCATTTGGGTGACAGAGTATAAGCCTGTTGCGATTTGGAACGAAAGCGATTTTCTGTCTGATGATGGCGTCGTTTTCCAGCTGCCCATGAATAAACTCAAAGATACGCATCTCCCGCGTCTAGCCGGTCCGGATTTCCAAAGTGAAAAAGTGCTTGATGCCTGGAATAGAATTTATGCTGATTTGAAACAAAAAGGCTTAAATTTAAAAGCGGTTGCCATTGATGCGCGTGGTGCATGGAAAGTCGTATTAGATAATGATGTGGTACTGAAACTTGGGCGAGGCGACTGGAAAAACAAACTCGAGCGTTTCGTGACGATTTATCCACAGATTGAAATTCCTGAAAATAAGCGATTATCTTACGTTGATTTACGTTACGCCTCCGGTGCTTCGGTAGGCATGGTGGATGCTAATTAAATATTAATAGTGAAGTTAAAAAATGTCTAAAATTGTGGAATCAAAGACTATTGTAGGATTGGAAGTCGGTACATCAAAAGTGGTTGCCGTAGTGGGTGAGGTATTGCCTGATGGCGTGGTAAACGTGCTTGGTGTCGGCAGTTGCCCTTCTAAAGGAATTGATAAAGGAAGCATTACGGATCTCAATGCAGTAGTGACTTCAATTCAACGCGCCATTGAAGCGGCTGAATCTGTGGCTGACTGCCGTATTATGAGCGTAACGCTAGCCATTACCGGTGAACATATTCAAAGTCTAAATGAAAATGGCTTTGTTCCGATTGCCGAAGGCGAAGTCACACAAGATGAAATTGATTCCGCGATTCACACAGCCAGTTCGGTGAAAATGCCGGAAGGGTTGTCTTTGTTGCACATTATTCCACAAGAATTTGCCGTTGATAAGCAAATGAATATTAAAAATCCACTAGGTTTGCAAGGTGTGCGTTTAAAAGCGCAGACCCATTTAATTGCTTGTCATCAAGATTGGTTAAACAATCTGAAAAAAGCGGTAGAACGTTGCAAATTAAAAGTGGAGAAAATTGTCTTTTCCGGTTTGGCTTCAAGTTATTCTGTATTGACTGAAGATGAAAAAGATTTGGGCGTCTGCTTAATTGATTTCGGTGCCGGCACCATGGATATTATGGTGTATATTAATGGGGCATTGCGCTTTAGTAAGGTGATTCCTTACGCCGGTAATCGTGTGACCGATGATATTGCTTATGCTTGTGCGACCTCAAGAATGGAGGCTGAAAGCATTAAAGTGAATCATGGTAGTGCATTTTGTCCACCGAAACATCATGCGGATAAAAAAATTGAAGTCTCTAGCATTGGTGGGCGTGGTCCGCGTACATTGACTCGCGAACAACTTTCGATGGTGACATCTGCCCGCTATAAAGAATTATTAGGTTTAGTTAAAAATGAACTTCTTTATTTAAAAGCGGACTTAGATTCTAAAAATATGAAATGTGAGCTTATTGCCGGCATTGTCATCACCGGTGGTGGCGCACAAATTGAAGACTTAAAAGAATGTGCCGCCGAGGTATTCGGTACTCACGCTCAAGTGCGTATTGGTAGCCCGTTAAATATTACCGGTCTTACAGATTACGTCAATAAACCACAATATGCAACGGTCATTGGATTATTGCAATATGGACATAGTAATGAAGATGAAGGTCCAATCAATGAGGAACATACCGATAGCGGATTTTTAAGTGCTTGTGGCAATATCATGAAAAAAATTTTTAATAAAGTGCGGTCGGAATTTTGAGAATTTTGATTTTTCATCTACAATATGAACAATTTGGGTTTAATACGCCGATAATTTGTCGGCACTAACGGAGAATAGGTAATTATGTTTGAGCCGGTGGATTACGATCTTGGTGAAATGAGTGGTGCGTTGATTAAAGTCGTCGGTGTTGGCGGTGGCGGCGGTAACGCGATTAATCATATGGTTGCAAATATGCAGCAAAAAAATGCCGGTAATCTAATTACTGACGATGCTCTATTTAACACCGATGAGCATGGTAAGATTGAATTCTATTCTGTGAATACAGATGCTCAAGCGCTTCGTAAGAGTCAAGCCCAACAAACCGTTCAAATCGGTGCGAATACAACGAAAGGATTAGGTGCCGGTGCAAACCCAAATGTCGGTCGTAAAGCGGCTGAAGATGATCAGGATGCCATTCGTAAAATGTTGGAAGGGGCTGATATGGTATTTATCGCTGCCGGTATGGGCGGTGGTACAGGTACCGGTGCAGCACCGATCGTGGCTCAAATTGCAAAAGAATTAGGTGTTCTTACCGTCGCTGTGGTGACGAAGCCGTTTGTATTCGAAGGTAAGAAACGGATGATGTTTGCTGAAATGGGAATTAAAGAGTTATCGAAATATGTGGATTCTCTTATTATCATCCCTAACGAGCAATTAACGAAGGCCATGCCTAAAAATGCCACATTGATACAAGCATTTTCCGCCGCAAATGATGTGTTGAATAATTCTGTGACCGGTATTTCCGATATGATCACATCTCCAGGGTTGATTAACGTGGACTTCGCTGACGTGCGTACCGTGATGTCAGAAATGGGACAAGCGATGATTGGCTTTGGCGCAGCACAAGGTCCACAAGGAGAGGGGCGAGCTGAAGAAGCCGCAAAAATTGCCGTGAAAAGCGATCTATTAGAACGTGTGGATTTATCCGGTGCGAAAGGTGTTTTAGTTAATATTACTTGTGGTATGGATTTGGGATTATCTGAATTCAACGCTGTAGGTGAGACCGTGAGAGGGTTTGCTTCGGAAGAGGCAACCGTGGTTATCGGTACGACATTAGTGCCGGATATGGTTGATGAAATTCGTGTAACTATTGTTGCGACCGGTATCGGCGAGCCTGAAACGCCGGAAATTCAAATTCCTGCTCGTCCTCAGACAGTACAGGGAAATACTCAACCGGGTCTTCAACCGATTAGTACAGCCTTTGGTAGTTTGGGAACTCGAGCGCCAAATTATGGTCAGATAACACAAGATAACGTATCTGAACGTGGTCAACAAAAGCCGGAAGATAAACCTATTCCTGCTAATGTTGATTCACTGTTTAATGTACGTGATTTTATGCGTAATAATGACAAATAGAGAGAATTATGATTAAGCAAAGAACCTTAAAACAAAGCATTAAAGTCACCGGTGTTGGCTTGCATAGCGGTAACAAAGTTACTCTGATTTTGCGCCCGGCAATGCCGAATACTGGGGTGGTCTATTGCCGTACTGATTTGAATCCGCCGGTGACATTCCCGGCTAACGCAAATTCAGTGCGTGATACAATGCTTTGTACTTGCTTAGTGAATGAACAAGGTGTGCGTATTTCAACGGTTGAACATCTTAATGCCGCATTGGCTGGATTAGGTATTGATAATGTGATTGTTGAAGTAGATGCACCGGAAATTCCAATTATGGATGGTAGTGCAAGTCCATTTATTTATTTATTACTTGATGCGGGTATTGAAGAGCAAAATGCACCGAAGAAATTTATTCGTATTAAACAAAAGGTACGCGTAGAAGATGGTGATAAATGGGCTGAATTTTCTCCTTATAACGGTTTCCGTTTGAACTTTACGATTGATTTTAATCACCCGGCAATTAGCAAAAATGTACGTAATTATGTGTTGGATTTTTCCGCACAGGCGTTTGTTCAACAAATTAGTCGCGCAAGAACCTTTGGTTTTATGAAGGATATTGAATACCTTCAATCCCAAGGCTTAGCTTTAGGCGGTAGCTTGGATAATGCCATTGTGCTTGATGATTACCGAATTTTGAATGAAGACGGTTTACGTTTTAAAGATGAATTGGTTCGTCACAAAATGTTAGATGCGATCGGTGATTTATATATGTGTGGTTATAACATCATTGGTGATTTCAAAGCCTATAAATCAGGTCATGGTTTGAATAATAAATTATTAAGAGCGGTATTGGATAATCAAAAGGCGTGGGAGTTTGTTACCTTTGAAGACAAACAACAAGTTCCACAAGGTTATGCTGCACCGGCTCAAATCTTAATTTAATATCTAAAATAGTCGGTTATAAAAAGCTATATTTCATTAGAAATATAGCTTTTTTTGTATCACGTTTTATCAGTTAATCGACATAAACAAGGCTACTTCATGAGAAGTAGCCTTTTTATTATAGCCAGCCAAAGTCTGGCTATAAAAACCATACGCAACATATATGGAGCCAAATAGCTTAAGTGATGAACAGAAAAATCCTCGCGATATAATGAATAAGGCTGACAACCGAAATTCAACATTATAGGAGGATTATTTACCCCTCGTAGCGTGTAACTTGTTGCACGAATGATTAACCTCGACACGTAATTCACGATTTTATGCGTAGCGTGCATCTTGTGCGCGAATGATTAACACTCGGATGTGTAATTCACGATTTTATGCGTAGCGTGCATCTTGATGCACGACCAAATAACGCACGGAACGTTATTTAACTCTTTCGGGCATTCATGATTTCGTGCAACAAGTTGCACGCTACGATTCATTTAAAATAGTGATATGAAAATAAACACGGTTACCGGTTTTCACAAGCCCCTTGGGGGGGCTTGTGAAGTATAGACCCTTGTAGAGGGGAGCCTAAAAACCGCACGTTTTACGTGCGGATTGTTATTTGAGATTAAATCTAATCTAAATTACAAGTATCCAAACATAGTTGTGAAGATATAACCAAAGATACAGGAGGTAATTACACCGATTAAGCCCGGTAAAATAAAGCTGTGGTTGATGACAAACTTACCGATGTGGGTGGTACCGGAGCGGTCAAATTGAATCGCTGCCAAGTCACTTGGGTAGGTCGGTAAAATGTAGTAACCGTAACAAGCCGCTGCGAAGGCAAGAATAATCGCCGGGTCAACACCGATACCTAATGCCAGTGGTACGAATGCCACTAATGCCGCCGCTTGGGAGTTAACGAATTTAGAGATTAATAGTAGCATCACAGCATAAGTCCAAGGATGAGCTTTTACGACGTCCCCTAATGCCGCTTTCATCATCGGTGTATGGACGGTAAACATGGTTTCTGCCATCCAAGAAATCCCGAACACTGCTACTAATGCAATCATACCGGAACGGAAGATTTCATTTTTACTGATTTTGCCGGCGTCGGTTTTTGTAAAGATGATGATTAATGAACCGGCTAATAGCATGAAGATTTGAATGACATGAACCATGCCTAAATTGACTTTTTTCTTCACGGAGTCTTTTAAGACGATTGCTGCATTTTCAATGGTTTCTGTTTTATCCGCGGCAGTAATGATCACATTGTTATCTTGTAAAGCAATCGTTTGGGTTAATGTGCCTTCGTTGTCATAAATCTCAGCGCGGTCATAAACTGTTTTGGCTTTGGCTTTGTTGTCTTTAACATCAAGAGCGACTTTACCGTCTTTAGCTACGGCAAGAATTTTACCATCTTTCACGTTAAAGCTTTTGACTGCTTTATTGCCTGAAAGTACTTCAACTACTTGCGCCGGTGTGCTTTTCTCAAAGGACGGACGCAATTCTTTGAAATACCCTAATATGGCAACCACTAAAATCGCACCGAAGAAAATCCACATCGCATTCCAGCTGGATTGTGGTAATTTTTTATCGAGTAGGGAAGCGCTGTCGCCATACACATATTTTTTGAATTCAGGATCTTTTAATTTTTCTTGGAATTCTTGGTCTTTATCTAAATCTTTACCACGGAACCAGCTGAAGATACCGATGGCTAAAACACCACAAAGGGTAGATGGTACAGTGATTTTTAATAAATCTAAGTAACCGTCAAAACCGGCTAAATGGTTTTGTGCATTCACTAAGAAAGCCGTTAAGGTGACTACCGCAACGGAAACCGGGGAAGCGATGATACCCATTTGTGAGGCGATAGAACTGGCTGCCATTGGGCGTTCCGGACGAATGTCGTTTTTAATCGCGATATCGTAAATAATCGGTAACATGGTATAAACCACGTGGCCGGTACCGCAAAGAATCGTCAGGGTGCAGGTAACGAATGGGGCGAGAATACTGACGTATTTCGGGTTTTTACGCAGTAATTTTTCTGCGATTTGCAACATCACATCTAAACCGCCACTGGCTTGTAACGTTGCAGATGTTACCACCACTGCAAGGATGGTTAACATGACATCGATTGCCGGTTTACCCGGTTCAATGCCGAAACCGAACACCAAGACAATAAGACCGATACCGCCTAACAAACCTAGAGCGATACCGCCTTTTTTGGCGCCGTAGAATAAACAGATTAAGACGATCGCAAGCTGAATTGCAAATTGCGTGCCTTCACTTAAGTTCATGAGAAATTCCATAGAGACTCCAGAAATAATTTCATTTGGTGATGAGAAAATCAACGCCAGTCTAGCATTAAGGCTACTTATTAAGTAGTAGAATTAGGAAAATTTTTGCGTTACATCAAAATTTTATCGGTGTGTTTTTCAACGCATAGCGATGATTCACTTCTCGCCTAACCTGTAAAAAAGCTGGCAGTGAGAAAAAACATGGTGATTTTCAACCGCACTTTAGTCTATGTTTTTACTAGTTTATTGGTTGAATACGATATAGAATAAACACAATTTTTAACGCAGTATTAATAAACAGAAGAAGAAAGGTAACAGTATGATCGATCCGAATTTACTTCGTAATAATCTGGCAGAAGTTGCAGAAAAATTAAAAATTAAACGTGGTTTTATTCTTGATGTGGACAACATCACGCAATTAGAAGAAAAACGCAAAGCCTTACAGGTCAAAACCGAAACGTTACAAGCAGAACGTAATGCGCGTTCTAAAGCGATCGGTGCGGCAAAGGCCCGTGGAGAAGATATTGCGCCGTTGTTGGCGGAAGTGGATCACATGGGCGCAGAATTAGAACAGGGTAAAGTTGAGTTAGAAAAAGTACAAAATGCGTTAAATGACATTGCCTTGAACATCCCGAATATTCCTGCAGATGAAGTGCCTTTGGGGAAAGATGACACTGAAAATCTTGAAGTATCCCGTTGGGGCGAACCACGTAAATTTGATTTTGAGGTAAAAGACCACGTGGCGTTAGGCGAAAATTTAGAAGGCTTGGATTTCGCTTCTGCGGTGAAATTAACCGGTTCCCGTTTTGTGGTGATGAAAGGTCAAATTGCCAAATTACATCGTGCTATCGCGCAATTTATGTTGGATTTACACACGGAACAACATGGCTACACGGAAGCTTATGTGCCTTATTTAGTGAACCACGATACGCTTTATGGCACAGGTCAATTACCTAAATTCAGTGAAGATTTATTCCACACGAAACCGCTAGAAGGGCAAGACCCAAATGAAGTGCAACGCACTTATGCATTGATTCCGACAGCGGAAGTGCCGGTTACTAACTTGGTCCGTGGTGACATTTTAGAAGCGGAAAATTTACCGTTAAAAATGACCGCACATACGCCATGTTTCCGTTCTGAAGCGGGTTCTTATGGACGTGATACACGTGGCTTAATTCGTATGCACCAATTTGATAAAGTGGAATTGGTTCAAATTGTGGAACCGGAAAAATCCATGGATGCCTTGGAAGAACTGACAGGTCATGCGGAAAAAGTCTTGCAATTACTTGGTTTGCCATATCGTAAAGTATTACTTTGCACCGGTGATATGGGCTTTGGTTCTTGTAAAACTTACGACTTAGAAGTTTGGGTACCGGCGCAAAATACATACCGTGAAATTTCTTCTTGCTCTAACATGTGGGATTTCCAAGCGCGTCGTATGCAAGCACGCTGTCGTTCAAAAGGTGACAAGAAACCTCGCTTGGTGCACACCCTTAATGGTTCCGGTTTAGCCGTGGGTCGTACCTTAGTGGCAGTTTTGGAAAACTATCAAAATGCCGATGGTTCAATTACCGTACCGGAGGTTTTACGTCCTTACATGGGCGGATTAGAGGTGATTGGCAAATAACTCATACGCGATTTAGAAAATCAACATAAAACCACCGCACTTGAGTCTGTTCGTTAAAAACCAGCCTAAAATACCCTTAAGGGCAGATTCTCATGGGTAATATCATGAAAAGTGCGGTGGTTTTTTATGGAGAATTGGAGCTAAAAAATAGGCAACATCTTTGAGGTGTTACCTATTTTTTTGTTGTTAAGCTTTGGCTTGCGCCCGTTTCACTAAAACCGTGGAAAGGCTGAACGCCACAATAAAGGAAATGGCCATGCCAATGCTGTACATCGCAAGGCTGTCCGGTTTAATCGACGGAATACCTAAGAAACCTGCCGCACCAAGGGCGATGGCTTTTACGTTAAAGAAGGCAATGAAGGCACTTGCCAGACCGGAGCCAATCATCGCCGCGATAAAGGCTTGACGGTAACGCAAGTTCACCCCGAACATGGCAGGCTCAGTAATACCAAGCAACGCAGAAATGCCGGAAGGAATGGCCAAGCCGCGTACTTTTGGATCTTTTAAGGCAAATGCCACGCCCAAACAGGCGGCGCCCTGCGCAATGTTAGACATTGCCGCAATTGGGAAAATAAAGGTACCGCCGGTGCGTGCCATTTCCACCAATAATTGGGTTTCCACCGCAATAAAGGTTTGATGCATACCAGTAATCACGATGGGGGCGTAGAAAGTACCGAAAATTGCACCGCCGATGAAACCTAATGTGTCATATAACCAGGTTAACCCTGCGGCAATTAATGAACCGGCTTCACGTCCGATTGGGCCGATAAGAGTAAACGCCAAGAAACCTGCGATAAATAAGGAAAATAACGGGGTAATCAGGTTATCTAGATAAGACGGCACAAATTTACGAAACGTTTTTTCTAACGTTGCCAACACCCAAGCAGAAATTAAGGTTGGGATCACGGTGCCTTGGTAACCTACACGTTCAATTTGCAAACCAAACACATTCCAATATTGGATTTTGCCTTCTGCCAGCGTTAAAGCATAGTTCCAACCGTCAGCCAGTGCCGGGTGAACCAATAACATCCCTAATGCGGCCCCAAGGAATGGGTTACCGCCAAACTTACGGGTGGCAGAGAAACCAAGCAACACCGGCAAGAACACAAACGGTGCATTGGCAATGGTGTTAATGAAATCCACTAAATCTTTCAGTTCGGGATGCATGTCGATGACGCTGAGTTCATCTACAAAGAACCCTTTGGCGGTAAGCATGCTGTAAATACCCATCAACAAACCGCCTGCCACAATGGCCGGAATGATCGGCACGAAGATATCCGCTAAACCTTTCACCAAACGTTGCAACAAACTTTGATTACCGCCTGCCGCTTCTGCTACTTCCGCTTTACTCACATCGCCGATGCCTAGCAATTTGGTTAATTCAGCGTGAACTTTATTCACCGTGCCGGAACCAAAAATAATTTGATATTGGCCTGCTACAGCAAATTGCCCTTTTACGCCTTCAATGTTGTCAATGCCTTCCTTGTCCACTTTGCTTTCATCATTTAGCACAATACGCAAACGGGTAGCACAGTGAGCCGCAGTGACAATATTTTCTTTGCCGCCAAGTTTTTCAATCACTTGTTGGGCAATGTTAGGAAAGTTCATAGTCTTCTCCCGAAGTAGTAAATAATAGGTAGAATTCTAGCTAAAAGGGTTTTGCCGAGCTAGCAAAATTTAGTGCAGGATTCACTCATCCGCGCACAGAATACACCTTAAATTTGTTATTTTTCGCCAATACCTCATGGCCACCGAAATGTTGATCCAGCCAGTCGGCATAAGGCAAAAAGGCATTCGCCACAATGCGCAATTCCCCACCGGCTTTAAGATGCCATTTGGCTTGTTTAATCAATTCGTTAACGGCGGTATAGGCGGTATCAATGCCGTCATGAAACGGCGGGTTGGAAATGATCAGGTCAAATTTACCTTCCACATGAGAAAACACATCGCTTGCCTGCACCGTACCTTGCAACTGATTTTCTCGCAACGTTCGCTGTGCCGATTCAAGCGCCATGGCGTGAATATCCGTCATCACCAGCTTGGTTTTCGGATGATATTTTTGAATGTAACTGCCAATCACGCCTGCGCCACAACCGATATCCAGTACATCGCCCGACACGTTTTTTAACGTGGACAACAACAATGCGGTGCCGCCATCCAGTGCGGCTGCGCTGAAGACGCCCGGCAACGCATACACGGTGACATCAGCAAGTTGTGGATGTTGGTATGATTTCCAGAAGGAATTCAGCTCAAAGTGCGGTGGATTTTTTAGCTGAAAATGATAAAGACTACAACGGCGGGCAGAGTCGATTTTGTGAATATCGCCGAAGTCCGCAAGCCTATTTTCGGCAGAACGTACGCCGCTTCGATTTTCGCCGACAATGAGAATTTCTTGTCCCACCGGGCTTTTGGCAAGCATTTGCATTAATTGGAAATGGCATTCCTGCTTGTTCTTCGTCCAATAAAACAGGATCAAATCGGCTTGGCATTGAAATTCAAGGGAAAAATCCACCGCACTTTGATGCTTTTGATTTTCTCGATTGGCGTAATCAAAATACCAACTCCAAGCGCGGGCGTTAAAACCTTGGCGTCGTAAATGGGAAAGAAACTCATCGTTCACCGCGCCGGTAAGCAATAATGATTTCCCCGTTAAAAAATCTAAATGCCGTCCCAACACTTCGCTTTCTGCACAAATCACGCTATTAATCCTCTGCCTTATTGGTTAAAATGGGCGCCCATTATACTGGATTGAATTGATTTTAGATATGCAAGAAACGCGCCAACCTTACTCCCGTCGAGATGTATTACTGCAACAAATGGGCATTAGCCAATGGCAGTTAGTGCGTCCGGAAGCGTTGAAAGGCGCAATGAATATCACGGTCGCCGAGCATATCCGTCTGGTGATCGTTAGTCAGCAAAATCTATTGCAACAACCTGTTGTGCAGGATGTGTTACGCAGCCTGACACTGGATAGCGAGCAAGTATTAAACATCACCTTTGAACAACTTGCTTATTTGCGAGTTAACCATAAAGTCAGTTATTGGTTGCTTTCTCAAAACACCTCGGAAAACGACCGCACTTTAGCGCTCCCACAACCGTTAAATGTGTGGCAGTCAGGTGATCTTGAGGAATTTAAACAATATCCGCAGGCAAAGCGTCAATTTTGGCAAACCATTCAACAATCCCCTTCCATCAATGCCGAATAACAAGGATTTATCGTGATAACCATTTCGCCCATTGAAGAACAAGATTTTGACGCACTTTATTCCATTGAGCAGACGGCTCACGCCGTGCCTTGGAGTTTAGGTACGCTGAAAAATAACCAAGGCGAGCGTTATCTCAATTTAAAGATTGTCGAAGGACATCAGATTTACGGATTTGCTATTTGTCAGACCGTACTAGATGAAGCCACCCTGTTTAATATTGCTATCGATCCGCAAAAACAAGGCTTAGGACTTGGACGACAGCTCTTAAACGAGCTCATCACCCAACTCAGACAAAAAGGCATTTTGACATTGTGGCTGGAAGTGCGCGAATCCAATAAAAAAGCCCAAGCGCTTTATGATTCGCTGGGCTTTAATCAAGTAGATATCCGTAAAAACTATTACCCGACGCCCAATGGCAAACGGGAAAACGCCGTAGTGATGGCAGCCTATTTATAAGGCTATTTTTCTTTTTTTGTCTCTTTTTTGATGGCTTGCCACATTGGCGCAAACCAGTTTTTCACCTGTTGATTTATCCAATTCAAATCTAATTCCTGCGTTTGTACCAACACACGTTGCCAATATAAATCCCCGCGAGAACGCTCATCACCAAAAGCGATTTTATTTAATAAGGCAAAACATTGGTCAAAATCCACCGCACTTTCATTGGAAATCAGTTCCAAATACGCGTCAATGCCCGTTGTCGGAATCAACTGTAATTGTGCCTGCCCGGATAAATAGCTTTCGACATAAATTTGCAGTTGCGCAAGGGCATCCTGTTGAGACACTACCTGAAAGATCTCGCGTTTATCCTTGCCTTGGAAAAGGGATTCCGCCGGCTGCGGCTGCGTGGCACACAACAATAAATGATATAACCACGCTTCAATACGATCTTTGTCTTTGACGGTTGCCATGCGCCAAGTCACACGCTGTAACGGGTCGCCATATAAGTGGGAGATATTGCCTGATAAGGTGATGTTACCGAATGCTGTCGGCAAAGTCATTTGTACAAAACGGTTTTGTGGCGTTTGTTCCACATAATCGGCAATATAGTGTTTAAATTCCGCCACTTCATCCAATAATTTATTGGCGTAGAGTGTCGCAAATTCACCTCTTGGCAATACGCCTTTCACCTTCAAATGATCAAAAAATGCGTCGATTTGGTGTTCATCGACATCCACCAAGTCCGCATGAATCAGGTATTTCTCTAAGCCATTATTTAAAACGAAATTTTCACTGTCGGCGATACTTTCTTCCTGTTCGGAAAAATTCACACCGAGGTGGCGTTCAAAGAAAAATTTCACCGGATTTTTTACAAACGCCACCAAACGAGAAAATTCAATCTCCGTTTCTTGCTCGAAACCATCCTGCGCTATCGCCGGTTGAATAAAATTCGACAATGCTTGATTGGATTGCGAATTCACCAAAGGCAACCATTGTTGCGCAAAAGATTGGCTAAAAGTGCGGTCGTTCTTTTCAAAGTTTTTTCGACTGAATGCCGTCATGCCGTGTTGTTGCACCAGCAATGCCCGCCAATCCTTACCTTCATCCGGCAGATTTTCCACAATGTAATCCAACAACTGGCTCACCAATACGGAGGGCTCACGTTCTTGATTATCTGAAATAGAACGCCCGATGTAGCTGATATACAAATATTCCTGCGCAGACAGCAAAGCCTCAAGGAACAAGTAACGATCATCATCACGGCGCGCACGGTCGCCTTTAATGCGGTGATACTGCATTAAGTCAAAACTATTTGGCGGCTGTTGACGTGGGTATTCACCGTCATTCATACCGAGCAGGCAGACCACTTTAAACGGAATAGAACGCATCGGCAGCAACGTGCAGAAATTCACTTTGCCGGCCAAGAAACGGTAGTGATTTGGGTTTTCTTCTAACGCACCACTCATGACATCAGCCACAACATCAACGCCCAAGAGCTCCTCAAAATGCACGTTCTGTAACTGTTCTGCAAATTGCTGAATCACGTCTTTAATATAAAATAAGGTTTCCTCGGTTTCCGTTGTCGCAGCAAAGAAACGATCCGTTAAGGTCAACAAATGTTGTTGCCATTGCACCACAGAATAGCGTTGTTGTAGCGTTTGATACCACTCAGATAAGGCGGCAACAAATTCAGCCAGTTGCCCTGCCATCTGCCCTTTTAAACCAAAACTGTTATCCACTCCAAGGCTGTCTTGCCAAATACCATTTTCTTCCCGTAAGGCATACCCCAACAACATGCGTTCCAAACCGGCTTGCCAGGAATTATAGTTGCTTTGCACCTCACCATGAGGTTCTGCACTTTGTTTCTCTAAACCAAAACGTACGCCGGCATTTTTCACCCAATCTCGAATTTGTGCCAAATCCTGCAATTCAATATTAAAGCGTTGGCGTATTGCCGGCACATCTAACAGCGCCAACACGTCTTCTGCACTGAAAAGACTTTCTTTGAGCTGCAATAAAGAGAGGAAACCGGCAATAATCACATCATTTTCCGATAATTTATTATCCGAAATAGAAAATGGAATGGCAGTTTGCGGCGTAGCATATTGCCCGAAAACCGCGCGAATATAAGGGGTGTATTTATCAATATCCGCCGCCATCACGATGATGTCTTTTGGGGTCAAATGGGGATTTTCTTGTAATAAATGCAGCAGATAATCCTGCAAGACTTCCACTTCCCGCATCGTGCTGTGGCAAGCATGGAAGGTTAAAGTGCGGTCATTTTCTTGATAGTTTAACGGCTCACTGCCACTCGGTATAAGGTGCAAAATCTGATGTTGAATTTGACTCAATAAATTCTTCGGTTCAATCTCCGCATAGGCAGAAATCTCATTCGGTTCCAATTGCGTTAATAAATAAGAAAAATCGCGTCCCAATTTTCCCCATGAAGCCAACAAGGGGTTGCCGACCTGCAATTTTTCCTGTGCGTAAGTCACCTCCCATTGCTGCTCTACCTGCGCTCTTTGTTCTGCGGATAACAACGGTTTATTGGCTTGGTTGAAATAATCGGTTCGAGTGCGTAACGCTAATTTTTCGACAAATGTGGGATCCACAATGTCCCCCCAATATTCCTCGCAAGGATTATTGAAGAACAAATGCACATCGCAATATTGGCTAATGGCTTGAAAAATTTCTAAATAGGCTTTCGGCAACGCCGGAATACCGAAAATAAAAAGGCGTTCAGGCAGAAAGAGCGGTCGATTTTCACGGAGTTTTTCTAACAGCAACTGGTGTAAATGCGCACGGTGTTGCACTAACTCCAATCCCGTTTCTGTTTTTACCGCCTGCACTAAAGCCCGCCACAAACTCTCCTGCCAGGCAATATTTTGTTCAATCTGTGCCGATAAACGATCATTATTGAAATTGGATTGAGCTTCAATTTGATGATGAATATCTGCCTCTTGGTTCGCTTCCCAAGCAGCGATCCAGTCCGGGCGGTAAACCAAATATTGGTCGAATAAATCGGCAATTTTCCCGGCAAGTTGATAGAGTTTAAATTGCTCCGATTGCACAGAATGCGCCAGATAATGCCGTAAAGGATAGAAAGCCTCTTGTTCTAAATATTGAGGAATTAAGTGCATCAAACGCCACATCATGGCGTTTTTATTAAATTGATTACTTTGCGCAACATCGGGCAAGTTTTCTGCATAAAGTTGCCAAATAAAACTGGCGGGCATCGGGAAAGCAAAATTTGCTGCAATGCCTTTTTGCTCTGCAATTTGTAACTGTAACCATTGTGCCATGCCCGGACTTTGTACCAGCACCGTTTCCGGCTGTAATGGATTGCTCAGCGGTTGACGTTGAATTAATTCAACGAGAATGTCCTTTTGCACCTCAAGTTGATTAGAATGATAAACAGTAAACACGCCGCCTCCGGAAATGCGCTCAAATATAAGTTGCGCTATTATAAACTAATTTCACCCCGAGGATATTTCACCGTAACCTGATTTTGCGTGCACGTAATATGAAAATGAATGTGATTTTGGTGAATACTGCTTTCGCAAGAGAGACCAAGAAACTGACGTTGTCGTTGATTCTCGACAATTTGAATAGCCTGAAAACGTTGATAAATTTCCACCGCACTTTTGCGTTGCACATTTCCCCATTGGTTAAACGTGAGGAAAAGCCCGCTGAATACAGATAAGGTCACCAACAAGGACAGTAAGCTCATGCCTTTGTGCTTAATTTTTGGGAACGACAAAATCATACCAACTCTTCTCTGCTAAACGCCAACGACTGTATTGTTGCACGATCTGAGTAACCGTACTTTTGGAATAAGTCACTTTAATATTTTCATCTAACGTCAATCGCCCTTTGGTAATGATCGAACCGCTAATTTTACCTTGCCCTCGAATGTGTAAATCGCCTTCGGCGACAATCACAGCATTCACATTTTTGTTAATCTCCCAGTCGGTTTCATTTGCCGTGAACCAATACAATGCCGCAGGCGACGACTTGCTTAAAATTAGCGGTGGAGACTGTAATTGTTGACGAAAAAGCGCAAGCCCTTCTTTGGAAATAAACTGGTCAAACAATTTTTCATGTTGGTTTCGCACTGGTTGCTTTTGAAATAACTTATCCCGTTGACACCACGCATAATGGCTTAAGCCATCGGCAAATGGATTATTCTCCAGCCGAAATGTCAAGAGAAACGTATCACCGTTTTCTTGCGTGGAAAGCTGTTCACAGCGCGTTTTTTTCTCATTCACGCTAAGTTGTTGCAAGGTGAGCTGTTGTTCCACATACCGATGCCGCTGAGCGGTAATGGATGAATACAAACGAAGTAAATCATCATTAAACAGCATGGCAATCAGCAAAAATCCGCTGAGTAATATCAGTAAGGTGAGGGTCATGATGCCGCGTTGGGGTGTTGTCATGGTTCTTCTCGGTTTAATAAGGGCACAACGATGGCGGTTTCGTAGGTGATTTTTTTATTCTGCTTTAAATTTCCCATTAAACGTACTTCAACGCCTTTTTGCTCTGCCAACCAATGAAAAGTGAAATGGGTGATTTCATATTCTTTTTCATCTAACAAATCTACCCAACCACCGTGATTGCAGGCAGATTGTTGAGTATAACGTTGGCAATCGTCAAAACTGCAATTTTGTTTGACCGCACTTTTATAGGTTAAACGGGTTTCTACCATTTTCTTATTGAGTCGATAACCAAATAATTCACGTTCAATTTCTTTGGTGGCATTTTTTCCGTTCACCAGACAGGTGTTGCCTTTGTATTGTCCGCCTATGCAGCCATTCACATTCAGATCGTAGAAAAAGAGAACACAACTATTGCTATTTTCTGTCTCCATTTGCGCGATAGTGATTGCCGCAGGCGGATTCGGTTGTTCAAAGAAGGACAAATTGTTTCGGGTTAATTTCTCGCTCACCGCCCGAAACCCGGCACGCGCCAAATCTTTTCCGATGAGCTGAATCACACGCTGTAGCTCTGTTTGTAACTGGAGACGCAAAAGCATTTCCTGATTTTGTTGTTGGTGCTGGCTATAAAACTGCAAAATCACCAAGAATAAAAACGAAGAAAGGGATATCGAAAGCATTAAACTCACCAAGCTTTGCCCCGACATGTATTTTTGTTTTAACGTCATGCTATTCTTCATCATTTACACAAGCGCTTAAGGATTGGTTATCTTTTAATTTCAGACTGCCCACATTAAAAAATGAAAAGAGGGTTCGTTGATGGTTGGCTTGTAGCACAAAACAAGCGGTGGACGCTGTGTTACGAATGCCGCTTAACCGTGTAATTTCAAAAGGGTAGTAGCGTTTGCTGATTAACAAAGTGTCTTCAAAGGCAGGAAAATAAAAATAGGCGGAAACTTCAGGAGGACAATGTTGTGGGTTTAAGCAATCACATAGCTTATCGTGCTTAATTTGCGCTGTGAGACACCAACGTCCCGTCGTTTGATGACGATTGGCAATTAACAACCAAATGTCCGATGAATTTTCTACCCGCGCTTGAATTTGGCGTAAAAAGATATACAGCTTTTGTTGCTCTTTCTGCAAAATTGATTGTTGGCGGTAGTATTGCCATGTAGGAAGTGCCAATGTTAATAGAACACTTATCACAAGCAGTGCAATCAAGCTTTCCAATAAGGTGAATCCCTTTTGCATAAACGTTCCTTTTTTTGACCGCACTTTAGTCAGTGAAATCATCAAAAGGAAAGCTTGCGATATGATTTTGCGATCCCAATCGCAAAAGCGTATCTTTCGCGCATGAGAAGCATCATGCGCAGAGAAAATAAGAATAGGTTGCCGATCAAAGTGCGGTCATTTTTGGAGCGATTTTTAGTTTTGCTCTTTTTTCAGTAACGCACATAAAAATAAGAAAGTAGAACAGATTACCACTGAAGGGCCGGCGGCGGTGTCGTAATAGGCGGATAAGGTTAAGCCCATGGAGACGGCGATCATGCTGAGGATACTGGCGATGACAACCATGCTTTCCGGTGTGCGGGCAAAGCGTTTGGCGGTGGCGGCAGGAATAATGAGCAACGAGGTGATAATCAAAGCACCGACAAATTTCATACTTAACGCAATGGTTAATGCGGTGAGAATCATTAAAATAAAGCGCATTCTTTTCACGTTAATGCCCTCCACTTGTGCCAGTTCAGGACTGATGGTGGTGGAAATAAGCGGTTTCCAAAAATAGCATAATGTGGCAAGCACGATGACAGCACCTATGCCGATATAAATTAGATCTTCGTAGTTAATGGAAAGCAGATCGCCGAATAAATAGGACATTAAATCTACTCGCACATTTTGCAGTAAGCCGACGGTTACCACGCCGATTGAAAGACAACTGTGGGCGATAATGCCAAGTAACGTATCGACAGAAAATTGTGTGTTATTTTCCAGCCAAACCATCACAACGGAAAGCAGTAACGTGAGGATGAGAATGGCGATATACGGATTGATTTGCAGAAAAATACCCAATGCCACGCCAAGGAGGGCAGAGTGGGATAGGGTATCGCCAAAGTAAGCCATTTTTCGCCAAACGACAAAAGCCCCGAGGGGCGCGGTGATGAGCGAAAGTATCATGCCTGTGAGCCAAGCGGGAAAAAGAATATCAAACATCATATTACCTTGCGTTGGAGTGTTTCGGTTCCATGTTGCAGATATCCCCATGCATATCATGACGATGATTGTGATGGTGGGTATAAACTGCAATGTTTTTAGAAAATTGATCGCCAAAAAAGTGAATAAATGTCGGGTCATTAGATACGGTTTCCGGCGTGCCGGCACAGCAAATATGCTGATTGACACAAAGCACTTCATTGGTGTCTGCCATCACAATATGTAAGTCATGGGATACCATTAAAATGGCGCAATTAAGTTGCTTTTGGGTTTGATTGATCAGCTGGTAGAGTTCTGCCTGACCGGTCATATCCACCCCTTGAGTCGGTTCATCCAAGACCAATAAATTCGGTTTATTTAACATCGCCCGCGCCAATAGCACCCGTTGCATTTCGCCACCGGAGAGCTTTTGCATACTGTTGTGCATTAAATGGGTAATCGACAAGCGCGTCATCGCTTCTTGAATGTCTTGTTGTCCAATGCCTTTTTTTAGGGATAAAAATTTCTCCACAGTGATGGGAAGATTATGATCCAAATGGATTTTTTGCGGCACATAGCCAATACGAATATGTTTGTTATAAATGACTTGACCTGACGTGGGCTGTTGCAATTTTAGCAAGACTTTCAACAAGGTTGATTTACCTCCACCGTTTGGACCGACAATGGTAATAATGGAGTTGGGATAAACCGTCAAGTTAATGTTGCTTAACGCCACGTGTTGCCCGTATTTCACATTAATATTTTTTAATTCAACTAAAGGCAATTTAATTGCATTGATTTGCATATGAATTTTGGCATTTTGTTTTGGGGAAAAATTGCGCTAAAAATAACTTATTTTTTGAAGTTTAACAAGTTGAACGCAAATTTCTGTGTATAATGACGAGATTCATTTTAATTTATGTTTTGATGAATTTTTTTTTATTCATGTGGTCGTAACTACTATTCTGATGAAGGGTTTGTTGTAAAGGAAGTTGGTGCTGTGCGGTATATTATGTTGGCTAGAGATCGCCGTAAAAGAAAATCTCGTATAAAAGCCGTTATTTTTTTTATTGCGATTTGCTCAATTGCGCTTGGTGTTTTTTTACGCTTAAACGACAGTGCTTCCGATAAAGCGGAAACCATGGCTTATCCTCTTCATCTTGATTCTTCCATGACGAATGAGCTCACTTCAAGCACGAATCAATTTCAAGACATTCTCGCCGATGCACTCTATCCCGCATCTGCCTACACGACCTCGTTTGCGAATGAAACCTTGCAATCCTCACAAATTCTTGCGGATACTCGTGGGTTGAATACCGAAGATAATAATGCAACCTCTTATGAGGACGACCTTGGACAAGATGACGAAGCGGAAGAAGTCACAACCCATGATGAATTTGATGGATTAGAAGGGTTGCCGAATGATGCTAAAGATGTGGTGGCGAATATTTTAGATGTGGCCGATCAGGCTATTCGGATTAAAGAACAATTCAGCCACACCGTTGTGAAAGGGGAAACATTAAAGGATGTCTTGGAGCTTTCCGGATTAGATGATGAGACCGGCAAGCAGTTGACCGAAGCCTATCCCGAATTAAAGCATTTACAGGCAGGGCAACAGTTTTACTGGATTTTGGATAATGATGGAAAATTAGAATATTTGAACTGGCTTGTTTCTCAAAAGAAAGAGCATACTTACGAATTGCAAGCAAGCGGACAATTTAAACGACAAATTATCGAAAAGAAAAGCACATGGAAGCGGGATGTTTTACGCGGTAGCATGGAAACGTCTTTTGTGAATAGTTTGAAAAGCATGGGACTGGAAAGTCGCCAAATTTATCAGTTGTTCTCCGCCTTACAGTGGCAAGTGAGCCTAAAACAGCTAAATAAAGGCACAAAAATTTCCATTTTGGTCTCTCGTGAATATTTAGATGGCAAGCTCACCGGTCAGGGAAATGTGGAAGCGATTCACATTATCAGTAACGGTAAGAGCTATTATGCGATCCAAGCGGATAACGGGCGTTATTATAATCGCCAAGGTGAAACCTTAGGCAGAGGTTTTGCGCGTTACCCATTGCAACGTCAAGCACGGATTTCCTCGCCGTTTAACCCTGTTCGCCGCCACCCGATTACTGGCCGAATTGCACCGCATAAAGGGGTGGATTTCGCCATGCCGACAGGCACACCGGTGATTGCGCCGGCGGATGGCACAGTAGAAAAAATTGCTTATCAAGCCCGTGGTGCTGGCCGTTATGTGGTGATTCGACATTCGCGTGAATACCAAACCGTTTATATGCATTTGAGCCGTCCTTTAGTGAAAGCAGGACAAACGGTCAAAAAAGGGGAAAGGATTGCGCTATCAGGGAATACCGGCGGGTCAACGGGACCGCACTTGCACTATGAATTTCATATTAACGGGCGTCCGGTCAATCCGATTACGGTAAAACTTCCCGGCACAAGCAGCAGTATGACCACAGCAGAACGTAAGGCGTTTTTAATTAAAGCGGCAGAAGTTGAACGTGCGTTACGCTAAATTCGTGTGTGGATTAAATGGCAACTTAAACAAGCAAGGTAAGCGTAAAGAGGACATGCGGAATGTTTAAATGAATTTGTGACCTAGGACAAATTTCTTATAAAAAATCACCGCACTTTATGCTTATTTTTGCGCTTTGAATGTAAATATGGTACTTTTTATTCGTCAATCCGACGGTAATGATTAAATTTTTTATGAACGAAGAACACTCGACCAATCAACCCGAAGCCAGTAAACAATCCTTTTTCCAATCTCTTTTCGGGCGCTTTTTCCAAGGCGAACTGAAAAATCGTGAAGACTTAGTGGAAGTCATTCGTGATTCCGAACAAAACGATTTAATCGATCAAGATACTCGTGAAATGATTGAGGGCGTGATGGAAATCGCCGAATTGCGCGTGCGTGATATCATGATCCCGCGTTCTCAAATTGTCTTTATTGAAGCGGAGCAGGATCTAGATTCCTGTTTGGATGTCATTATTGCATCAGCGCATTCCCGTTTTCCGGTAATTAAAGACGCAGATGATCGCGACAATATTGTCGGCATTTTACACGCCAAAGATTTGTTGAAATATTTGCGTGCCAGTGCAGAAGAATTTAATTTGCTTGATGTTATTCGCCCGACAATGATTGTGCCGGAAAGTAAACGTGTGGACAGAATGCTAAAAGATTTCCGCTCCGAACGTTTCCACATGGCCATTGTCGTGAATGAATTTGGTGGCGTCTCAGGTTTGGTTACCATTGAAGACGTATTAGAGCAAATTGTTGGAGACATTGAAGACGAATTTGATGAAGAAGATGTGGCAGATATTCGTCAGCTTTCCCGCCACACTTATGCCGTGCGCGCATTGACGGATATTGATGATTTTAATCAGCAATTTAACACGCAATTTGTTGACGAAGAAGTGGATACTATCGGTGGATTGATTATGCAGGCCTTTGGTTATTTACCGAAACGTGGCGAAGAAATTACGTTGGAAAATCTCCACTTTAAAGTGACGTCTGCCGACAGCCGACGTATTATCCAGTTGCGTGTTACCGTGCCGGATGAAAACCTGCCGGAGAAGGAAAAAACAGAAGAGATTATCGAATAGTTTTCGTTTTAACTTGATTTTTCATTATATCTTTAACGATGGCACGCGCTTTTCTAACGCGTGCCGTTTATTTCATTCAATAACAACATATTAGGGGCGTGTGCTGGGAGGCGTACGCCGTTTGCGTGATGAATAAATACTTAACTTACCTTATCGCACTGTTTTCCGGTGTTATTGGCGTATTTGCCTTCGCACCTTTCAATTACTGGCCGCTATCTTATATTTCCTTGTTAGGATTAATTTGGGTAATAAAAACGCCACAAAAATCCACCGCACTTTTTTCTGCCTTTTTATGGGGCTTAGGTTTTTTCACATTCGGCGTCAATTGGTTGCATGTCAGTATTCATCAATTCGGCGATGCACCTCTGGTGGTGAGTTATTTCTTAGTGGTTGTGTTGGCAGCCTATTTATCTTTATATCCGCTCCTATTTGCCTATTTGGTACGTCGTCTGCAAGTGCAACGAGCAGTGATGTATCCGGTGCTGTGGACGTTTACGGAATTCCTGCGCGGTTGGGTTTTCACCGGTTTTCCTTGGTTGCAATTTGGCTATACGCAGATTGAGAGTCCTTTTGCAGGCATTGCGCCGATTTTTGGTGTTACGGGATTAACATTTTTTACAATGTTTGTGAGTGCGGTCATTTTTAACGGCGTTTTTGCATGGCTAAGCGCACCACGCAAGATCACGATGGCGGTGGCGAATGTCTTGATTCTAGCCGTTGTTGCTTTGCTTGCCGGCTATACGTCCAAAGCAAAATATGTGCAAGACATCCCTGAAAAAGCCGTGAATATCACCTTAGTTCAAGGCAATATTGAGCAAAATTTAAAATGGGATCCGAATTATTTGTCTCAAACCATGGAAAAGTATGGACGATTGATTGGCGATAATTTGGGAAAAACAGATTTAATTATTTTGCCGGAAGCGGCATTTCCTACTTATGAAAATAATATCCAACCATTTTTCCAAATGCTCCAATCCATAGCGGAAAAAACGAATACAGAAGTGATGATTGGAACGATTTATCGTGATGAATCTGTAGGTAAATTATTCAATTCTATTGCGGTAGTTGGTAATAAGGCGATGCCTTATGAGCTAAAAACGCCTAACCGCTATAATAAACATCATTTAGTGCCGTTTGGTGAGTATGTCCCGTTAGAAAGCCTTTTACGCCCGCTTGGAACGGTGTTTAATTTGCCGATGTCAGCTTTTCAAAGTGGTGATTTTATTCAAAAACCACTCTCAGCCAAAAATGTTAATTTCACAGCGGCGATTTGTTATGAAATTATTTTGGGCGCGCAGTTACAGAAAAATAAGGTAGCGGATTCCGATTTCATTTTAACCATTTCTAATGATGCGTGGTTTGGCAATTCCATTGGCCCATGGCAACATTTGCAAATGGCACAAATGCGAGCATTAGAGTTTGGTAAACCTGTCATTCGAGCCACGAATACAGGTGTTACCGCATTTATTAATGCACAAGGGGAAATCGTGGCGCAAGCACCACAATTTGTGGAAACCGTACTTACGCATAAGCTCGCGCCGACAGAAGGCAAAACGCCTTATGCCGTATTAGGCGATGCCCCTTTATTTATTCTAAGTGCGGTCTTTTTCTTACTGCATTTCTTGGGTGGATTTATTCAACGTCGTATCTTGAAAAAGATGCAATATCCAACAACTTAAAAAACAAAAACACCGGAGAATATCCGGTGTTTTTGTTGATTCGGTGAGGCGAACATTAACGGCTACGGAAAATGATGCGGCCTTTGCTTAAATCGTAGGGTGTCATTTCTACGGTGACTTTATCACCGGTTAAAATACGAATATAGTTCTTACGCATCTTGCCCGAAATATGTGCAGTTACCACATGGCCGTTTTCTAACTCAACGCGAAACATGGTGTTTGGTAAGGTTTCCAGAATTGTACCTTGCATTTCAATGCAATCTTCTTTTGCCATTTGATCCTCTAAAATAATTAATCGGTTTTCCCGCCGGCATCTGTTGGCGGAATCTCATATGAAAATTCGGTGCGAATTATACCGTTTTTATTGGAAACAAGGAAGTTTTTATCCGGACAATCCGCTTTGCTTAGATTTCATTTTGGATGACTCGTTGTTTTTTAATATAGCCGGAATTAAACTTGTGATAACGCCGATATAAAAAGCCCGGCATTAAACCGGGCTTTTTTTCGTAAAACTGAATTATTCAGCAACGATAACAACGTTTAAGTGAGAGAAAACTTCACCGTGGAATTGGAAAGTTACTTCATGTTCACCAAGCGTACGGATTAAACCGTTTGGTAAACGCACTTCACTTTTCGCCACTTCAACGCCTTTTGCAGTGATTGCATCAGCGATGTCACGAGTACCGATAGAACCGAATAAACGACCTTCGTCACCCGCTTTAGATGCGATGGTTACAGAACCTAATGCTTCTAAGCGTGCTGCGCGGTCAGCAGCTGCAGCTAATGCTTGAGCTGCTTTTTCTTCTAATTCTGCACGGCGTGCTTCGAAATGTTCAATGTTCGCTTTGGTTGCCATAACTGCTTTACCTTGTGGGATTAAGTAGTTACGTGCGAAACCGGATTTCACATTGACTTGATCGCCCACTTTACCTAAGTGTGCAATTTTATCTAAAAGAATTACTTGCATTTGACCTTCCCCTTCTTAGTGATGATGTGTATCAGAGTAAGGTAATAACGCTAAATAACGTGCGCGTTTGATTGCGCGAGCTAATTGGCGTTGGTACTTCGCACGAGTACCGGTAATGCGGCTTGGTACAATTTTGCCGCTTTCAGAAATGTAGTTCTTTAATGTAGCGATATCTTTGTAATCGATTTCAACAACATTTTCCGCTGTGAAACGGCAGAACTTACGACGACGGAAATAACGTGCCATTTGGCTAGTCTCCTAATCTATAAATTCGATTTGCTCGGCATGTAGGACTAATTGTGTTGACCCATTATTTAATTGATGGGTGGTTAAGAAACCTAGAATTAATACTTTACTGCCGACCGTAATGCCTTGAGTTTTTTCTACTAATTGATTGCCACTGATTTGAACGGGCATTTTACACCAGGCTTGTCGCATTAAATTTGCTTCTTGCTGGCTCGAACGATGTTCCAATAAAAATTGGCAATGTTCGATTCCGTTCGGGCTTTTGCGTCGTTTAGGATTATTGGCGACAACACCAATAATGGATAAACGATTATCAATGTTCAAATTACTCTTCAGCATCCTCAAAATCGTTGGATTCAACTTCAGTTAAAGCTTTACGATCATCTTTTGCTTTAACCATTGGGGACGCTTCGGTTACGGCGTGCTTAGTGTGAATAACAAGGCTGCGCAATACAGCATCGTTATAACGGAAAGTCGTTTCTAGCTCGTCGATGACTTGTTGAGGCGCTTCTACATTCATAAGCACATAGTGTGCTTTATGTAATTTGTTAATTGGGTATGCTAATTGACGGCGACCCCAATCTTCTAGGCGATGAATTTGACCGCCGGCTTCTTTTACAGAACCGGTATAACGTTCAATCATCCCTGGTACTTGCTCGCTTTGATCCGGGTGGACCATAAACACGATTTCGTAGTGACGCATTACTGCTCCTTACGGGTTAATCAGCCTCCAACGTTAAGACCAGTCACCAATCTTGTGGAAGCAAGGAACTTATTCGGACGTGACTGAGGGCGCAAATTATACACTGAATCCGAGTTTTTGCAATAAAAGTGCGGTCATTTTTTTCAGTGTTTTTCCCCTTGGGCGTTTTTACATCCAAGCATTATTACGAATAATGCCGACTGCGATACCTTCGATTTCAAAATGCGGACGTTGGGTTAAATCTACGACAATTGGGGCAAATTCTTCGTTTTCAGCGTGCAAGTAAATCATCGAACCTTTACGCTCTAAGCGTTTTACTGTCACTTCATCTTCAATACGAGCAACCACAACTTGACCATTGCGCACATCTTTTGTGCTATGCACTGCTAGTAAGTCGCCGTCTAAAATACCAATGTCTTTCATGGATTGCCCATACACTTTGAGCAGAAAATCCGCTTGTGGTTTAAACATTGTAGGATCAACATGATATGTACCTTCGATATGCTGTTCGGCTAAAATCGGTTCACCGGCGGCAACGCGACCAATGAGGGGGAGGCCGGGTTCTTCTTCTGCATGATTATCTTCCAATAAAAGACGAATGCCACGTGATGCACCGGAAACAATTTCAATGACACCTTTTTTCGCCAAAGCCTTCAAATGTTCTTCTGCTGCATTAGGAGAGCGAAACCCTAACTCTTTTGAAATCTCCGCTCGCGTTGGTGGCATACCTGTGGTTTCCAGATGATGTTTAAGAAAATCATAGACTTCTTGCTGGCGGGCTGTGAGTGGTTTCATAATATCAATCCTGTTCATATATACATAAATAACTGGTATTATATACAGAAAAATAAGCAGCGCAATCTTTTCTTTGGTAAAAGATAACGCGAATGATGACGTTATCTGAGAATTGTGGCGTAGGTCACTAATTCAGTAAAATTTTTATGCTAAACTAGCGCAAGTTTGACAACCTTTTAGTGATATGACGTTATAACAAGGACATTTATTATGGCGAGTTTTCTTAATGCTTATCGAAAATTGCTCGAGTTGCCATTGTCGATTTTAGTAAAAAATAATCCGATTCCACATCACCCTATTGAAGAATTAGCACTGAATGTTGCGCAACCTGTCGTTTATGTGTTGCCTTACACCTCTGAAACCGACTTTGTGATTTTCCGCAAAAACTGTTTGAGTGTCGGTTTACCGGATCCCTTGGAGCAAAATGAAATTAACGGGCGTGTTTTGCCACGTTTTGTCTTTTTAGATGAAGGACGGCGCTTTTTTAAATCCAAAGGTGCGAAGAAAGAAACTATCACGATCTTCAATAACTATTTGGAATTGCACCGCACTTTGCCGGAATTAGATGTTCAACTCATTCCGGTTTCGGTTTTGTGGGGAAGAGCTCCGGGACGAGAAGACAAAACCGGTTTACCGAATTTACGTTTGTTAAACGGACTACAAAAAACCATCGCAGCACTCTGGTTTGGACGGGATACTTTTGTACGTTTTTCTCAAGCGGTATCTTTGCGTTATATGACGCGTGAGCATGGCTTTGATCAGAAAATCGCACAAAAACTCGCCCGCGTGGCAAAAATACACTTTGCCAAGCAGCGGATTTCTGCGACTGGCCCGCGTTTGCCTAATCGCCAAGCGATGTTTAATAAACTATTGCAACAACCGGTGATATTGGCGGCCATTGAGGATGAAGCGAAAAGCAAAAATATCAGTAAAGAAAAAGCCTACAAAGAAGCCGAAAAAATTTTAGATGAAATTGCTGCCAATGTGAGTTATGAAGGCTTACGCATGGCAGATCGTTTCTTACGCTGGCTATGGAATAAACTTTATCAAGGTATTGATGTAGAAAATGCTGATCGCGTGCGGAAATTAGCGTTAGAGGGGCATGAAATTGTGTATGTGCCTTGCCATCGTAGTCATATTGACTATCTCTTGCTTTCCTATGTGTTATATCACCAAGGTTTGGTACCGCCACATATCGCCGCCGGAATTAACCTAAATTTCTGGCCAGTTGGGGGCATGTTCCGCCGTGGTGGGGCATTCTTTATTCGTCGTACCTTTAAAGGCAATCGCTTGTATTCCACCATTTTCCGTGAATATTTGGCGGAATTGTTCCATCGTGGTTATTCTGTGGAATACTTTATTGAAGGCGGGCGTTCCCGTACTGGTCGCTTGTTAGCGCCAAAAACCGGCATGATGTCGATGACTTTGCAAGCCTTACAGCAGCAACAAACCCGACCGATTTCTGTCGTGCCGGTGTATGTGGGGTATGAACACGTTTTAGAAGTGGACACATATGCAAAAGAGCTGCGTGGGGCGGCAAAAGAAAAAGAAAATGCCGGTTTAGTGTTACGGGTAATCAAAAAGTTACGCAATTTGGGCAAAGGTTATGTGAATTTTGGTGAGCCGATTACTTTAAGCAATTATTTGAACCAGCATTTCCCGGAATGGAAAGCTCCATTGGAAGATCGCCCACAATGGTTTAACAAAGCGGTTGACGCAGTCTCTCATCAAGTGATGGTGAATATTAACAAAGCGGCAGCAGTGAATGCCATGAACTTAACCGGTACAGCGTTGTTATCCTCCCGACAACGTGCGCTATCTCGCGAGCAATTGTTAGAGCAGCTTGCCAGTTATCAACAATTCTTACAAAACGTGCCATATTCCGATGATGTGGTGATTCCAACGGAAAAACCGGAAATTATGCTTGATCATGTGTTAAGTTTGGATCGCATTGGTATTTTGGTGGAAAAAGACAATTTTGGTGAAATTGTTCGCTTGGAACGTTCTTCTGCCGTATTAATGACCTACTACCGCAATAATATCCAGCACCTTTTTGTCTTGCCATCATTGGTTGCCAGTATTGTGTTGCATTATGAGGCGATTCAAAAAACCTTAGTGCTGGATAGTGTATTGAAAATTTATCCGTTCTTGCGAAGTGAATTATTCCTGCATTTTAATGAAGAAGCGCAAATTGCCGAACGAGTAGAGCAGATTATTCAAGAATTTCAACGGCAAAATATTATTAAACATAGTGAAAATGTGTTGACTATCAATAAGCCGAATATTCGGATGCTACAATTGTGGTCTGCCGGTGTGCGTGAAATTTTGCAACGTTACTACATCACCGTGAATTTATTGCAAAATAATCCATTGATTTCTCGTGCGAATTTGGAAAAAGAAAGTCAGTCTGTAGCGCAACGCTTGTCTGTTCTGCATGGCATTAATGCACCGGAATTTTTTGATAAAGCGGTTTTCTCTGCTTTTACGAATAGCTTAAAAGAACAGGGCTATTTCAATGAAAGTGGCACAGCCAATACGGAAAAACTACAGGAATTAGCCACGATCTTAACGCATTTAATTTCTACTGAGATTTGCCTAACGATTAACGGTGCGGTGGCGAAAGTGGAAGAAAAAGAACAGGATGAGAATTAACTAAAATAATAAACATCAATTAGCCGCCAGAAGCCTGATTATGATATCGGACGTTTGGTGCGCTAATTGATTTTTTATTTATTGATTATCTAAATACACCCACCACAGCTACCACAACGCCAATCCTCTGGATTTACGGCTTGGTAAAATGCCCGCATATACTCTTCTTCTAATGGAATATTGTATTGAATAAATAAATCAGATAACCAATCCATGTTAGCGAGTATCCAATCATTTTCATCTAAGCCTTCTAAATAAAGTTCATCTTCGGGATCCATGAAATTATAAATATTTTGTGTTCCCATATCTTTATCCCGTCGTTCAGCAGGAAGTGTAAGAGGCAGTCCGTTATAACTGATTTCCCAATGACCTAAATAAAGCGTATGACCTTTTGATGTCCAGTTGGCAGTAAATGGATTTTCCATGATTTTTTATACGTTGCTGTAATAAAGGTGGGGAGGAGTATAAAACGTGAAATAAAATGAGCCATACTACAAACATGGTAATCCTGTGGGTAATCATAAAAAACTTGATCTCACGCAAAGAGAATACCTCAAAAAGTTTAAGCCCGTTTTTCATGAGAATGAATTTATCCTCTTTATTTTGCTAACTTTTCTTTTTGCTTTAGGTAGAAATTCGCTATAATTCTAAGCAATTTTTTATGTTTTTGATTTATTTTTGAGTGTGATTTCATGTTAAAGCAAGTGACCGACTCCCTATTAGTTCGCAATAATTTAGCATTATCAGATTTGTCTAATCTGTTCGATACCTTAGCGCAACGCAACGTGGATTATGGCGATTTATATTTTCAGCTGAGTCAGGATGAAAACTGGGTATTGGAAGACGGAATTATTAAAGAAGGCGGATTTCATATTGATCGCGGCGTAGGCGTGCGTGCAGTCAGTGGTGAGAAAACCGGTTTTGCCTATTCGGATCAAATTAATTTAGCCAATTTGCAACAATGCGCCCAAGCGGTGCGTGGTATTGCACAACCTTCCCAAGGTAATTTTATTCTGCCGGTAAGATTTAATCCGGTGGATGCACCTTTGCGTTATCAATCTATCAATCCGCTATACAGTTTAAGCCAAGAGCAAAAAATTGAATTATTGCGCTTAGTGGACAAAACTGCCCGCGCGGAAGACCCGCGAGTGGTGCAGGTGAATGCCGGTTTGAGTATGGTATATGAGGAAATGTTGGTGGCAGCCACGGACGGCACCTTGGCGGCAGATATTCGTCCACTCATTCGTTTATCGGTTTCCGTATTGGTAGAACAAGACGGTAAGCGCGAACGTGGTAGTGCGGGCGCAGGCGGTCGTTTCGGCTTAGAGTGGTTCTTTGAAAGCTATCAAGGTGAGCAAAGAGCGGTCTATTTTGCGAAAGAATCGGTGCGTCAAGCATTGGTAAATTTAGGTGCGGTGGCGGCACCGGCAGGATTAATGCCGGTGGTGTTGGGCGCAGGTTGGCCGGGTGTGTTATTACATGAAGCAGTAGGGCACGGCTTGGAAGGCGATTTTAATCGTAAAGAAAGTTCATTGTTTACCGGCAAAATCGGCGAATTAGTCACATCGCCGTTATGCACAATCGTGGATGATGGCACTTTAATGGATCGCCGAGGATCAGTCACCGTTGACGATGAAGGTGTGCCGAGCCAACATAACGTGCTAATTAAAGACGGTATTTTGCAGAAATACATGCAAGATAAAATGAATGCTCGCTTGATGGGCGTGCAACCGACAGGCAATGGACGTCGTGAATCCTATGCCCATTTGCCAATGCCACGCATGACCAATACTTATATGTTGGCAGGCAAAGATAAATTTGAGGATTTAGTAGCATCCGTAGAACACGGCATTTTTGCACCGCACTTTGGCGGCGGCCAAGTGGACATTACTTCCGGTAAATTCGTATTTTCTACTTCAGAGGCTTATTTGATCGAAAAAGGCAAAATCACTAAGCCGGTGAAGGGCGCAACCTTAATCGGTAGTGGTATTGAAGTGATGCAAAATGTGTCCATGGTTGCTGATGAAGTAGAATTGGATCATGGTGTTGGCACTTGTGGTAAAGAAGGACAAAGTGTGCCGGTGGGTGTAGGGCAACCGGCATTGAAGATCGATCAAATTACCGTAGGTGGGACAAATTAATACGTACGCAATATCGCATTGTTAAATAGCGGAGATCATCAATAAATGAAAAAATCGACATATTTGTTTTTGGGACTTCTGGTATGCGCGGTTGCCGGTGGTGGATATTACTGGCATCAAGAGCAAAAATTTAACGATCCTAATGGGGTTAAAATCACGTTAAACCCGATTCAACCAACACAGTATCAGGCTGAAGGGGGAGAAATAATTGCACCGTTAGTGATTGATTTTAGCGCAAATATTGTTGCACCCAATCAAGTAAAAGCACCTATTGCGCAGGGCATTAAGCTTCTTCCATCAGTGAAAGGGCAGTGGACATGGGAAAATGAACACGCACTGGCTTTTTTGCCGGCGCAAGATTGGGCGGCGGGGCAAGAATATCAGGTGACACTAGATAGACAACTACTTAACGCAAGCTTATCCTATGCACCGGAAGTTACCCAACCTCAAACGGTCAAAACAGCACCCTTTAGTGTCGTCCGTGCGGAAGGGGAATTTTCTCAAGATGCTATTTCAGGACAGCATTATGCAGTGGGTCATATTGTTTTCTCTCATCCGGTCGATCCGAAAGTGCTGGAACACGCCATTGAATTTAAGTTAGTTCAACAACCGGAGGGAAAAGAGGCTACGCTAATAAAAACGTTGCCTTTTCACGTCACTTATTCTGACAATCAGCTTGAAGCGTGGATTCGTTCTGAGCCGTTAGCGCTCGCAACACAAGAGGATGAGTTTGTGCAAATTAGCCTCTTGAAGTCACTACAATCGAAATTAGGCGGAAATACATTGGATAAAGATGTTGGCATTCCCCTAATTGCTATTCCGAATGAATTTAGTTTGAAAAATACACAAAGCACATTTTCTTTTGTAAATGATGAGGAAGATGTCCTTGATCAGGTGCTAACACTGCATTTTAACAACGAAGTGAATGAAGAGGATATTGCGGATAGTTTGGTTGCGGTGTTACTGCCGGCTTTGCCGAAAGGTGAAACGTGGTCTTATGAAAAATTAAATGAATCTGCCCTGTTGCAGGGCGAGGTGATTAAGCCGGAGCTTCTTGGTGAGGGGCAATCTTATACGACAAAAACGGCTTTTCGTCTGAGCGTACCGGAAGAACGTTGCGTGTATTTTATTTTAAATAATGAGTTCACCGCAAAAGGGGGCTATCGTTTTAAAGATCCATTAGGCAGTTTAGCTTGCTTACCTCATTATCCGCATCATGTGGAGTTTGTCGGTCAAGATGATCTTCTTCCGCAATACTGGAATAGCAAAATTAATTTAAAAATACGTAATGCGCAAAGTGTAACATTAGATGTTGCACCATTATCGAAAACACAAGTACTTTCAATGATTAATTGGAGCGCGCCATCTCTTCAACCATCAGATTTGGCTGTCTTTAAGCCGGAAAAAGCAACGCTTTTCAAAACAGAGACGTTACATACCGAAGGTGAAAATCCACGTTACTTTGATTTTCTTTCCGTGGATTTAGCTGAAAAAGGGCTACCTTCTAAGGGCATTTTTTGGTTAAAAGCTGAAGTTCCTGTACCGGCAGAGAAAACGGAAGTGGAAAGTGCGGTCAAAAATGACATTGATCAGGTGACAGATAAATTGACGGACTATCGCTTGCTTGTTTTAACCGATTTTGACGTGACAACGGAGATGGAGGATAGTGGTAAGTATGTCGTTAAGGTAAAATCCTTAGCCACCGGCGAGCCGATTGAGGGCGCAACCATTCGTCTCGTGACGGCAACGGCAGAAGAAAGAGAGGCACAAGCAACCAATGAGAAAGGGGAAACCACCATTGAATTGCCGAAAGAAAATGCCGGTAAGACGTGTGTGCTTTGGGTTACCAAAGGCGATGACGCCTCTTTTGTGATTATTCATGCCCCTTAATGGGGTCTATTACGCCTTGCATTGACGGAGATTTAACCTGAACATTTTTTTGTATTCTACGTAGAGAGTTTAAATGTAAAAGCGGTTAATTTGTCTGTGCAAAAAGAGGCAGTTAAATTTGTGATTAATGTCTTTTCATTGGGGGCTAATCACTATATCATTAGCAGCTCATATTTATCATCGCCGCTTATCTTTTATGATAAGTATTTGTTTCTAATTTTTATCGAAAAACTTCGGTACGTTAGGGAGAAAACCAAAGCTAGTGGAAAACTCGGTTCAAAACAAGCCAATTATTGAGCTTCGTTCAATCAAAAAATCCTACGGTTCCAATACCATTATTAACGATTTTAATTTAACCATTAATAACGGTGAATTTGTCACCATTCTTGGCCCATCCGGTTGTGGTAAAACTACCGTGTTGCGTTTATTGGCCGGATTGGAAGAATTAGATTCAGGCAACATTATTTTGGATGGTGAAGACATTACCAATGTGCCGGCAGAAAAACGTCACATCAACACCGTATTCCAAAGCTATGCTTTGTTCCCGCACATGACGATTTTTGAAAACGTGGCTTTCGGTTTGCGCATGCAAAAAGTGCCGGAAAGCGAGATCAAACCTCGTGTGTTAGAGGCATTGCGTATGGTGCAGTTGGAAGAGATGGCGGAACGTAAACCAACCCAGCTTTCAGGCGGACAACAACAGCGTATTGCGATTGCTCGTGCGGTGGTCAATAAACCGAAAGTCTTATTGCTTGATGAATCTCTGTCTGCGCTGGATTATAAATTGCGCAAACAAATGCAATATGAATTAAAGCAATTACAACGCCAATTAGGCATTACCTTTATTTTCGTGACCCATGACCAAGAAGAGGCAATCACCATGTCTGATCGTATTGTCTTATTGCGTAAAGGTAAAATTGCACAAGACGGCTCTCCGCGTGAGATTTATGAAGATCCGGCAAACTTGTTTGTGGCACGTTTCATCGGCGAAATTAATGTTTTTGATGCAACCGTCATTGAACGCAAATCAGACAATGTAGTGCTTGCTAATGTGGAAGGCCGCATTTGTGATATTTATACCGATATTCCGGTCGAAAAAGATCAACAACTTCAAGTGTTGCTTCGTCCTGAAGATATTGTGATTGAAGAGCTGGATGAACACGAACATTCTAACGCGATTATCGGTCACATTATCGACCGCACTTATAAAGGCATGACATTGGAATCTACCGTGGAATTCGAACATAACGGTAAACGCGTATTAGTCAGCGAATTCTTTAATGAAGATGACCCGCATATGGATCACAGTGTTGGTCAACGCGTAGGTATTACATGGCACGAAGGTTGGGAGGTTGTACTCAACGATGAAGATAATCAATAATAAATTTCAGAAAATTACTGTTGCGATTATCTTCGGTTGGCTCATTTTCTTTGTGCTAATTCCAAACTTATTGGTATTAGTCGTAAGTTTCTTAACCCGAGATGGTAGTAACTTTTATGCCTTGCCATTTAACTTGGATAACTACATCAACCTATTTAATCCGCTTTATGCACAGGTGGTGTGGAATTCATTGTATATGTCGGGCATTGCCACCATTATTTGCTTACTGATCGGCTATCCATTCGCCTTTATGGTCAGTAAAATTCATCCGAAATATCGACCGCTCTTATTGTTCCTTGTGGTATTGCCATTCTGGACAAACTCGCTGATTCGTATTTATGGTATGAAAGTGTTCCTTGGTGTTAAAGGCGTGTTAAATACCATGTTGATGGATATGGGCATTTTGAGTGAACCGATTCGCATTCTAAACACAGAGGTGGCGGTGATCATCGGTTTAGTCTATTTGCTTCTGCCATTTATGATTTTGCCACTTTACTCCGCGATTGAAAAATTAGACGGACGTTTATTGGAAGCCGCAAAAGACTTAGGCGCTAATGCGTTTCAACGTTTCTTCCGTGTGATTTTACCACTCACCATGCCGGGCATTGTGGCAGGTTGCCTGTTGGTATTATTGCCGGCAATGGGCATGTTCTACGTCGCGGACTTGCTTGGTGGTGCGAAAGTCTTACTTGTGGGTAACGTGATTAAGAGTGAATTCTTAATTTCCCGCAACTGGCCATTCGGTTCGGCAATCAGTATTGGCTTAACGATTCTCATGGCCTTGTTAATTTTTGTGTACTACCGTGCTAATAAACTATTGAATAAGAAAGTGGAGTTAGAATAATGAGCCGTTTACTACGTAATATCTTTATGTTTGTGGTATACGCTTATTTGTATATCCCGATTATTATTTTGGTGACTAACTCCTTCAACGAAGACCGTTATGGCCTAAGTTGGAAAGGCTTTAGTTGGAACTGGTATGAACGGCTGTTTAACAATGATACTTTAATTCAAGCAGCGATTCATTCTGTAACGATTGCTTTCTTTGCAGCAACCCTCGCTACCATCGTGGGCGGTTTAACTGCGATTGCGCTTTATCGTTATCGTTTCCGTGGCAAACAAGCCGTAAGTGGTATGTTGTTTATCGTGATGATGTCACCGGATATCGTCATGGCGGTATCATTGCTTGCGTTGTTTATGGTTGTGGGGATTTCTTTAGGTTTCTGGTCCTTATTGTTGGCACACGTGACCTTCTGTTTGCCTTATGTCACGGTCACTATTTTCTCCCGTTTAAACGGTTTCGATGCAAGAATGCTAGAAGCTGCGAAAGATTTGGGTGCCAGTGAAGTGACGATTTTACGCAAAATCATCCTGCCTCTTGCGTTACCTGCCGTGGTCTCCGGTTGGTTGTTAAGCTTTACCATCTCGCTAGATGATGTTGTGGTGTCGTCTTTTGTGAGCGGTGTAAGCTATGAAATCCTGCCGTTGCGTATTTTCTCCTTAGTGAAAACCGGTGTAACACCGGAAGTCAATGCACTTGCAACCATCATGATTGTGCTTTCATTATTACTCGTGGTGGTCAGCCAATTTATCGGCAGAAAACACAAAGACATCTAGCGGTAATAATGTTTCACAAATAATTTAATATCACATACAATACGCCTTGACGCACAATCAAGGCGTTTTTTTATACCTGCATTTTATGCAGGTGGTTTTTTTTCACCTCTTTTACGGAGAACAAACAAAAATGAAAAAATTTGCCGGTTTATTCACCGCAAGTATGATCGCTGTTGCCCTGACAGGTTGTAACGAGAAAGACAACAAACAAGCGCAAACCGCGCTGGAAGCCCCTAAAGCTGAAGCGCCTGCAAATGATACCGTGTATCTTTATACATGGACTGAATATGTACCGGATGGTCTTTTAGACGATTTCACCAAAGAAACCGGTATTAAAGTGATTGTGTCAAGTCTTGAATCAAACGAGACAATGTATGCGAAATTAAAAACGCAGGGGGCTGCCGGCGGTTATGATGTGATTGCGCCGTCTAACTACTTCGTCTCCAAAATGGCACGCGAAGGGATGTTAAAAGAACTAGATCACAGCAAATTACCCGTCATTAAAGAATTAGACCCTGATTGGCTCGACAAACCTTACGACAAAGGCAACAAATATTCCCTTCCGCAATTATTAGGTGCGCCGGGCATTGCCTTTAACACCAACACTTACAAAGGTAGCGATTTCACCTCTTGGGGCGATTTATGGAAACCTGAATTTGCCAATAAAGTGCAATTACTAGACGATGCCCGCGAAGTGTTCAACATCGCGTTATTAAAAATCGGTCAAGATCCGAACACACAAGATCCGGCAATTATCAAACAGGCTTATGAGGAATTGTTGAAATTACGTCCGAATGTGCTTTCCTTCAACTCTGATAACCCGGCGAACTCTTTTATTTCCGGTGAAGTAGAAGTGGGTCAATTATGGAACGGTTCTGTGCGTATTGCGAAAAAAGAACAAGCACCTTTAGACATGGTGTTCCCAAAAGAAGGGCCGGTACTCTGGGTGGATACTTTAGCCATTCCGGTTACCTCTAAAAATCCGGACGGTGCACACAAACTTATCAACTATATGTTAGGGGCGAAAGCGGCAGAAAAATTAACCTTGGCAATTGGTTACCCAACGGCGAACCTTGAAGCGAAAAAAGTCTTACCAAAAGAAATCACGGAAGATCCGGCAATCTATCCAACGGCTGAAGTATTAAAAAATAGCCACTGGCAAGATGATGTGGGTGATGCGATTCAATACTACGAACAATATTATCAAGAGCTAAAAGCAGCGAAATAATTTGTTCTCATAGCTATCACAAAAGTGCGGTCTAAATTTATATTAATTTTCAACCGCACTTTTTTTTATCCGGTGCTAAGATAAGGAAATCAAAAGCGAAAAAGATAGGATTATGACAACACCAATTTCAGACAAAATTCACCACGCGTTGTCCCAAATTGATAATGCACTGTTAGCTCAGGATATTTGGCTTATTTTACAAGAGCAAAAATTTGTGGGATTCCTACCGCACTTTGCCATACAGCACTTGTGCAACAAACATCAAATCACTCCTCAACAACTCTCCCTTCAGTTGCTTCCTATTGCCGCTTGTTATGCCACCACACCTATCTCACATTTTAATGTTGGTGCGATCGTCATAGGAGTGAGCGGCAGTTTTTATTTTGGGGCGAATCAAGAATTTTGCCAAACGGATATTCAACAAACCATCCATGCCGAACAAAGTGCGATTAGTCATGCTTGGATGCGCGGAGAAAAACAGATCACCGACATTAGCGTCAACTACACGCCATGCGGCCATTGTCGCCAGTTTATGAATGAATTAAATAGCGCAGAAAGATTACAAATTCATTTACCGCATCGCCAGAATAATCTATTGCACCAATATTTACCCGATGCATTCGGGCCAAAAAACTTAAACATTCAGCGACATTTGCTGGATCAACATGACAACCAATTATCCTTAAACAGCAACGACCCGGTGATTTCACAAGCCCTTGCGATGGCGAACCAAGCACATGCGCCTTATTCAAACTCCTTCCATGGCATTGCATTGCAAACGCAAGATCAACAGATTTATCATGGCAGTTATGCGGAAAATGCAGCGTTTAATCCAAGCCTACCGGCGATGCAAGTGGCGCTGAATTATCTGATATTAAGTGGCGAAGCCGTAGAAAACATTACCCGTGCGGTGATGGTAGAAAAACCACAGACGCTCAGTTATAAAAGGATGGCAGAGGATTTGATGGGAAGTTTAACGAAGATTAAATTAGAGTACATTTTGGCCTAATGGCATTGAATAAAATACAGTGAACGTGCCTTTATGGTATCCGCTTAGGTGTGGTGAGATTTTATCATCGATTCAAGATCTCTTAAAAAATCCACCGCACTTCAACGCACTGAGTCGCTTAAAACTGCTATATCCCCGCCAATTTTTTCCAACTATTGAGACCTTATGAAACAACTTTTTGCTACCACTGCCCGTGGGTTTGAAGAGCTTTTGAAATCCGAATTGACCGAGTTAGGCGCACAGGATGCCAAAGTCGCCGCAAGGCGGCGTGCATTATTGGGCGGATGATGAAACGCTGTATCGCACTTTGCTTTGGAGCCGTTTGAGTTCACGCATTTTATTGCCTATCGTGCAAGCGAAAGTCTTTAGCGATTTGGATTTATATTCCGCTGTAGTGGGCGTGAATTGGTTGGATTATTTTGATGACAAAGTCCATTTTTTCGTGGGTTTTAACGGTACAAACCAGGAAATTCGCCACACCCAATTTGGTGCGGTGCGTGTGAAAGATGGGATTGTGGATTATTTTGAGCGCCACGGGCGCTGGCGGATCAACTCGGCGCCTTTGATTACATCCGTCGACACACCCACACCTGTTACAACGGCGTCGAAGGCGGCTGCGGCGAATGCCCGAGTTGTGTCTTGAGAGAGCGCGGGTTGAAAGCATATTTACAGGAACTGGAAACAAAAAACATTTAGAAAAAATAGCACTCTTTTTTCTGACAGGTATGCAAAACCTAGTTTAATTTAATATGATATGTGAATATTCTTTTGAGGAATACTTGGCAGTTTGTTAATGAGAATATTGGTGATTCATTTTTTATAAGGAGATGGTATGGAAAATATGTTTATTGAATTAATGAAAGTTAATGATTTTCCCTTTTTTTATATTTTATTGATTTGGTTATGTGTTCAAGTTGTATTAAAGATTTTGGGATCTAATTCTATAGAGTATGTTCATCGTTATTTAATATCTAAGAAAAATTCTAGAATTAAAGAATTGTTAGAGTTAAATGACATGATTACTGATTCTGAGTTAGATGACTTAGTTCAAGAAGAAGTAAAGTCTAGAGTCTTTGAGATGACATCTGGCATTTCTGTCGATAAGAGTATTCGAAGAAGTATTTTGTTTGTTTCTAAAGATAAAAATATTCCTTTATCTGATTTCAAAAAAGCGCAAAAGTTTTTACGTATTATTGATGGTCATTTGAATATTGTTATTAATAAAGTTGATATCGTTGAAAAGTATTTTAATATATTTTATTCAACAACTGTATTCCTTACGGGACTTTATTTTTTAATTATTCCTATAGTCGATATTGGTGGATTATCAGATGTCCAAAAACTAGAGATTTTTGCATTTTGTGTTTTTATGTTTATATTTTCTCTTTATATTATATCAAGAAATCAAATCTTTAAATCTGCAGAAAAAATAAAAAGGATTTTATAAATATAATAAAAATACCCACGGTTGAGCGTGGGTATGTGGTGATATAGAAAGATTTATTTTGACTAGTTAGCTTTGGCTGAAAATGCACCGCTAAAGCCTTTTTCTTGGTTAGTATAAATACCGCCCATTTCATTAGCATCCTTCCCAAAGAAGGCTCCTTGCATGGTTGTGCCGTCTTTTGTTCCGCTGAATTGGTTACTGGAGATTTTACCTTCCAGTTTAGAAACAACGTTATCCGGATAACCGGTTGCCAGTAATTGGCCATTAACTTTTTTCTCATCAAAGTTAGCGGTCATATCAATACCGACAATTCCCCATCTTGGCGGGTTGACGCCGGAAGCTCCCTCATTTAGGGTTTCGTTGTTGACATGGTAGCTACTTAATCCAAGATAACGTACTTCACCTGTACGTGGAATTTCATTTACCGGGGTTAATTCACCTTGTACATAAACATAGGTTTTGCCGTCTTTTTGGTTTTGATAGATGCCGTTTCTTGTGCTGGACATGAAGATTAATCCATTAACAAAGGCACCAGTACTTAAACGGGTTTCTCCGTCCTTATCCAAATAAGTGTATCCTGGATTCACACCTTCGGGTGCAATATCAATTCGTTTCCCGTCAACGTTTAATACATCGATATTGTTTGAACTTAAACGATGTACTTTGGGATTCACAATTTTGTCATTTACATCACCGCTTTTATATTCATAAGTGACACCATTATATTTTCCACTGGTTGGAATGCTCACAATTGATACCGGTGTGCTTGGATCTGATGGTTGGGCCGGTGTTGTCGGTTGTTTAATTTGATTACTTGGTTGGTTTGGCTCAGTTGGTTGTGCCACTTGATTATTAGGCTGATTTGGCGTCGTCGGTTGTGTTACCTGATTATTCGGCTGGTTTGGTGCTGTTGGTTGGGTAACTTGATTACTTGGTTGACTTGGTGTTGCCGGCTGATTTGTTTGGTTGTTTGGTTGACTCGGAGTTACCGGTTGAGTGATGGTGTTGTTGGTGTTATCCGTATGATTTGAATCACTACCGCTGGATGAGCACGCGGATAAAGTTAATGCAGTAACAACAGCGAGAATAGATAAATTGAGTTTATTCATTAGTGTTCCTTATTTACAATATAGTAAAGAGAGTGGTAGTCATTTATCGTCATTTACGACGGGCAGGATAATACCAAAAAATAATAACAAAGCAAATTAGTAGGTTTTATAAAATAGACAGAAAACAGCAAAAAAGTGCGGTCGGTTTTCAGAGTGAATCTAAAATATCCGTAAAATCCACCGCACTTCAACGCACTTAGCGTTTAAAACTGCTATAATCCCCGCCAATTTTTCCAACCATTGAGACCTTATGAAACAACTTTTTGCCACCACAGCCCGTGGGTTTGAAGAGCTTTTAAAATCCGAATTGACCGAATTAGGCGCGCAGGATGCCAAAGTCGCGCAAGGCGGCGTGCGTTATTGGGCGGATGATGAAACGCTGTATCGCACTTTGCTTTGGAGCCGTTTGAGTTCACGCATTTTATTGCCTATCGTGCAAGCGAAAGTCTTTAGCGATTTGGATTTATATTCTGCCGTGGTGGGCGTGAATTGGTTGGATTATTTTGATGAAAAAGTCCATTTTTTCGTGGATTTTAACGGTACGAACCAAGAAATTCGCCATACCCAATTCGGCGCGATGCGTGTAAAAGACGGGATTGTGGATTATTTTGCACGCCATGGTCGCGCTCGTCCAAACGTGGATAAAGAACAACCGGATATTCGTATTCATGCGTATTTAAATCGTGATGACGTGGTGCTTTCTCTCGATTTAAGTGGTGATGCGCTGCATATGCGTGGTTATCGCGAAGACACCGGCAAAGCGCCGTTGCGTGAAACCTTGGCAGCTGCGATTGTGCTGCGTTCCGGTTGGCAAAGAGGCACGCCGTTGGTGGATCCGATGTGTGGCTCCGGTACGCTATTGATTGAAGCGGCACAAATGGAAGCACAAATCGCACCGCAATTATATCGTCTTCATTGGGGCTTTGATTTTTGGCAGGGGCATAATCAGGCAGCGTGGGAAAAGGTGAAAGAAGAGGCTTTAGCTTTGGCGGAAGCCGAAAAACAACGTGAAAATCTACCGCACTTTTATGGCTTCGATTTGGATCATCGTGTGTTGCAAAAAGCCAAACAAAACGCTAAAAATGCGGGCGTGGCGCATTTGATGCAATGGCAACAGGGCGATGTGGCAGCGATAAAAAATCCAAGCCCGAATGTGGCGGGCACGGTGATTTGTAATCCGCCGTACGGCGAACGTTTAGGCACAACGCCGGCGCTGATTGCCTTATATTCTGTGTTTGGGCAACGCTTGAAACAACAATTTGCCGGCTGGAACGCCTCTATTTTCAGTGGTGAACCAAGTCTATTGGATTGCTTGCGTTTACGTTCTCACCGTCAATTTAAAGCGAAAAACGGCCCGTTAGATTGCGTACAGAAAAATTATCAAATTGCCGAGCGCGCAGAGCAAAGTGTGGTAGAAAATGCCCTAGAATTTGACCGCACTTCTTCGGTAACGTCTGAAGTTGCGGTGGATTTCGCTAATCGCCTGCAAAAAAATATCAAGAAAATTGAGAAATGGGCGAAGCAGCAAGGGCTAGACGCTTATCGCCTATATGATGCGGATTTGCCGGAATACAATTTGGCGGTGGATCGTTATGCTGATCATATTGTGGTGCAGGAATATGCTGCGCCAAAAAATATTGATGAAAACAAAGCACGCCAACGTTTGTTGGATGCGGTGAATGCCACCTTGCAAGTGACTGGCATTGAAACCAATAAGTTGATTTTAAAAGTGCGCCAAAAACAAAAAGGCACCAATCAATATGAAAAATTGGCAAACAACGGCGAGTATTTTTATGTGAACGAATACGGCGCGAAGTTGTGGGTGAACTTAACGGATTATTTGGATACCGGCTTGTTTTTGGATCACCGCCTGACCCGTAAAATGTTGGGTGAAATGGCGCAAGGTAAGGACTTCCTCAATTTGTTTGCTTACACCGGTTCGGCAACAGTGCATGCAGCGTTGGGTAAGGCAAAATCGACCACAACCGTGGATATGTCAAATACCTATCTTAACTGGGCGGAACAGAATTTGTTGTTGAACGATATTGAAGGCAAACAGCATAAACTGATTCAAGCAGATTGCCTGCAGTGGTTAGCAAAATGCGATCGTCAGTTTGATTTGATTTTTGTGGATCCGCCGACATTCTCCAATTCCAAACGCATGGAAGACAGTTGGGACGTGCAACGGGATCATATTAAGTTAATGACGAATTTAAAACGCATTTTGCGCCCGAACGGCACCATTGTGTTCTCTAACAACAAACGTGGTTTCAAAATAGATTTTGCTAAGTTGGAAGAGTTAGGCTTAAGTGCGGTGGAAATTTCTCACAAAACCTTGCCGTTGGATTTTGAACGCAATAAGCAAATTCATAATTGTTGGTTATTACAAAAAGATAAAAACAACTAAAAAAAATGACCGCACTTATGCGATATCTGGTAAGTTTAATGCGTTAAAAAGATAGTAGGTTTAAATTATCAAAATAGTAATGAATTTCATTTGTGATAGTCATATAATTATTTTGCCGTAACAAGGCGGTTCTATTGAATCATGTCAAGGAGGTATAGGGATGTTAAAGAATATTGAAAAAGCAACCGTTCTTAAACTGAATGATCTTTTAACTTATCAAGACGGTCAGGTCATTAGCAAAACCTTTTCACAAAATCCTGCCGTAGGGTTGACGATGTTTTGTTTGCCGAAAGGTGAGGAGATTAGTGCACATAAATCTCGTGGCGATGCATTGGTCACTATGCTTGAAGGAAAGGCAAGAATTACGATTGATAAAACAGATTATGAGGTGAGCGCCGGAGAAAGTATCGTATTACCGGCAGATGTTCCCCATGCATTATTTGCGTTAGAGAATTTTAAAATGTTTTTAACGGTGGTTTTCCCAAAAGATAAATAAGTCTTTAGATCAAAGTGTGTTGAAATGAAAAGAACCGAATGCATCGTACATTCGGTTCTTTTTATGGCATTATTTTTTGTTGTTTTCTGGGCATTGATTAATATCACTACATTTGCCATAGAGATATAGACTGTGGCTGGAGAGTTCAATGCCGTGCTGTTTACTGATTTCTTTTTGGCGACTTTCAATTAATTCGTCATTAAATTCGAACACTTTACCGCAATCGGTGCAGATAATATGGTCGTGATGTTGGGTTGGCGCCAACTCAAAAACCGATTTATTTCCTTCAAAGTTATGACGAATTAAGATTTTGGCTTCATCGAATTGGTTTAAAACACGATATACCGTCGCTAAACCAATGTCTGAACCATTCTCCAATAGCATTTTGTAAACATCTTCTGCGGAAAAATGCTGTTCACTGTGTTTTTGCATTAAAGCTAGGATCGTCAAACGGGGTTCCGTAATTTTCAATCCTGCTTTTTTTAATAATTTGATGTTTTCTTCAGACATAACAGCTCCTTTTTTGCTATTAAGCTAACTCAGCCAAACACATTTCGTCATAAACTTGTTTAACCCATTTGTTGACACGTTCAGACGTTAATTCCGGTTGACGATCTTCATCAATACATAATCCGACAAACGTATCATCGTCAACTAATGCTTGTGAAGATTCAAAGTTGTAACCTTCTGTCGGCCAATGTCCGACAATAATCGCACCGTGCGGCTCGATAATATTACGCACAGTTCCCATGGCGTCACAGAAATAATCTGCATAATCTTCCTGATCGCCACAGCCAAAGATGGCGACAAGTTTATCCGTAAAATCAATTTGCTCTAATGTTGGGAAAAAGTCATCCCAGTCACATTGCGCTTCGCCGTAGTACCACGTCGGAATACCGAATAAGAGAAAATCGTAAGCCTCGATATCTTCTTTGCTACTTTTGGCAATATCGCGAATATCAACTAATTCGCTGCCTAATTGTTTTTGAATCATTTTGGCAATGTTTTCTGTATTGCCAGTATCACTACCATAAAATAAGCCGACAACAGCCATCTTGTTACCTATTTATTAATGTTAAAATAATCTTGTAAAATTGCGCCAATAAGCTCGGCACGATTCACATTTCGTAGGGATGCTAAATCTTCTAATTGTTGAACCAAGTCCGCATGCAATTTTAATTCGACACGCTTTAATCCACAGGATTTATCACGTTTTAATTGATTGCGCTTATTAATACGGATTTGTTGTTCCCGACTCAGTGGATTGGTTTTCGGACGTCCAACTCTACGAATTTCGCTAAATAAATCTAAAGTAATACAGTCAGAATCTTGTTTTGCCATTTTGTTAACCACTGACCTGTAAGTCAACTTCTGCCATTCTTAGTAAAGAGAATTATTTCAGAAGTGATAATGATAAGCCACAACCAAATTTGGGAGAAAACTATATCATAATTAACAGGCAAATGAAATTCTATTTAGATTCCCCGTGGCTATCAATTCTATTTAAAAAATGTGTGATTGCACGGATAACAAATTGCGGTTTTTCCGCATGAACCCAATGTCCGCTACCGTTAATGGTAAAGGAGGCCGCGTGTGGACATTGGGATAAAATCCGATCGGTGTATTCGGGTAAAATGTAGGAGGAATTGCCACCTTTGATAAACAAGCAAGGTTGTGTGATGTGGCGTGATTCCCAGCCCATTAAGTGAGGATAATTGTGTTTAAGTGCGGTCAAATTAAAGCGAAAATAATCGGCACTTGAGGCATCAAAGGATTTCAACATAAACTGTTGTACGCGTTCATCTTGAATATATTGCGCTAAAATGGGCTTAGCCTCTTGACGGGTATGGGGTTGTGCTTGTTTTACGGCAAATAAACCGTTAAAGACGTCATCGTGCCCATGTTCGCCATACGCGACAGGCGCAATATCAATCACCACTAATCCTTTGACTAATTCAGGGTAATTTGCCGCACAAACCATAGCGGTTTTTCCGCCCATGGAATGCCCGACTAAAATCACTTCACGAATGCCCAAAAAATGAATTACGTCAAAGACATCTTCTGCCATGGCATCGTAATTCATTTCTTCGCAATGAAAACTCAAGCCGTGATTACGTAAATCCACCCGTAGAATGGAATAATCATCACTGAATGCACGAGCGATGACACCCAAGTTATTCATATCGCCGAATAAACCGTGAATGAACACCAAAACTGGTTTATTAATTGCTTGTTTTAATTCATTAAATTGGAAGTTGAGTAATTTTTTCATCGGTTAAATTTGGGGCTGGAGAATTTGCTTACAGCTCGTTATAATGTGTCAAAAGGTTAAAGAGATCAAGCAAGTGGAGAGAGAAAATGAAAATTATCGAAGTGGATGAAGAACTTTATCAATACATTGCCGGTAATACGCAATCGATTGGTGAAAGCGCTTCGGATATTTTGCGTCGTTTGCTCAATCTTTCCACGAAAAACAGCTATGTTCCTTTTGCCGAGAGTTTATCTTCTCCAGTTGAACATTCTTCTTCCGCTAACACGAAACAGGATGCCAAAAAAGTCAATGCAGCGCCGGAATCAAGCGATGCAATAAAGCCTGCTGTGAAAAAGCAGCCTGATGCCGTAACGCAAAAAACCATTGAGAAATTAGAAGCGTTACTCAACTCAGAAGCATTTAAACAAGAAAATAAAGCGGTTATTCGTTTCTTAAATATTCTGACAATTTTATATCGCACCAATCCAGAAGGCTTTGCTCTCGCCACCGAGTCATTGCAAGGACGTACGCGCGTTTATTTTGCCCGCGATGAAGGCACCTTGTTAATGGCAGGAAATCATACGAAACCGAAACAAATTCCGGATACGCCGTATTGGGTGATCACAAATACCAACAGCGGTCGTAAAATGCTTATGCTGGAAGGCGCGATGCAGTCCATGCATTTGCCGGAATACTTAATTGATCAAGTGCGGTCATTTTTTACGGCAAATTAACGCTTATGGCACTAGGTCAGCAATTTGCACAATCTCCTCTATTTTCCAAGCGAATCGCCTTGCAAGTTTTGCAAGGCGACGCTTTTACATGGCAACAACTCCTTAAAAAAACACAGCAAATCTCCACATATTTACAATATCTTGGTGTGAAGCCACAAAATGGCATCGCATTATGTGGGAAAAATCGCCTAGAACTGGTGTTATTTTATTTAGCGGCGATTCAAATCGGTGCCCGCGTTTTAATGCTCAACCCCATGTTTCCACTGGAAAAACGTATTGCATTGTGCCAAGCCTATAATGCGGATTTTTTCTTTACCACAGATCACGCAGAATGTGTTGCAGAATCCCAAAAGTGCGGTCAGATTTTTAAGTGTTTTTTCACCTTTTCAGATGCCATACAACAGGCAGAGAAAATCGATGCTTTCGGCGATTTTCCCGTTAATTTGACGCAACCGGCGACCATGACGCTGACATCGGGTTCCACAGGCTTGCCAAAAGCCGTTGTACATAATGTGCAGGCGCATTTGGACAATGCACAAGGCGTATGTGACTTAATGCAATTTGGTGCGACAGATTCCTGGTTACTTTCATTGCCGTTGTATCACGTCTCCGGGCAAGGCATTGTGTGGCGTTGGTTGACGACTGGGGCAACCTTGGTGTTACCCGGTGAGGATTTTTATGCGGCCGTCAATCAGGTGACTCATGTCTCCTTAGTGCCAACGCAAGTGCAACGCTGGTTACAGTATTTGCAGGAAAAACCAACAGCAATACAAACACGCGCCGTATTGCTTGGCGGGGCACATATTCCGTTAGCACTGACACAATCGTTACATCGTCTTGGTGTGAAAAGTTATTCCGGTTATGGCATGACGGAAATGGCCTCCACGGTGTTTGCTAAACAAAGTGATGAAAAAAACGGGGTAGGACAGCCCTTAGCTGGACGTGAATACTGTTTGCACAATGAGGAAATTTGGTTGCGTGGTGCAGGCTTGGCGCTAGGTTATTGGCAACAGGGCAGTATCGTTCCTCTCCTTAACGAACAAGGTTGGTTTGCCACCAAAGACAAAGGTGTGTGGCACGATGGCGAACTTGTGATTTCAGGGCGAATTGATAATATGTTTATTTCTGGTGGGGAAAACATTCAGCCGGAAGAAATTGAAAAACTGATTTTGCAGTCTGATTTAGTCAAACAGGTTTTTGTGTTGCCTGTCACCGATCCGGAGTTTGGTCAACGACCGGTGGCCATTGTAGAATGGCGAGAATCGACAAAAAGTGCGGTGGAAAATCTGAAAACTTTTTTACAGGGACGGTTGGAACGTTTTAAACAACCCGTTGCCTATTATGAATTGCCGTTGAATTTAACCGATGGCGCGATCAAAATTTCTCGGAAAACGTTAGCAGGCTGGCTAGCGAAACAATTAGGATAAATATGAAAATAAACGCGTTTTTAACCGCACTTTGTGCTGCCTTATTTTTAAATATGGCGGTGTCACAAAGCGCCTTTGCCGATCAAAATACCCTGTCTTTGCCAACCGAAAAAAGTCTCAAGGCAGATCTCGCCGCAGCACAAAAAATGCCGGATGGCGATGAAAAGCAAACGTTGGTCACAGACATTCAAACCTCTTTGGATCTCTTGCAACAAATTCAAGCGCAGCAAAAGGCCAATGAGGCGCTACAAGCCACATTGAATGGGGCGGATGCTGAGATTCAGAAGAATAATGCTGAATTACAAACGCTGAAAAAGCAATTGGATTCGGCAAAAGCGGCAGATTATCAATCTCGTCGCTTAGCGGATCTACAGGCTCAGCTTGAAAAATTAATCGAACAACAACAGGAAACGCAATCGGCGTTAGGGGCAGTGAATAGCCAATTGGCGGGGCAAAGCTCAGTATCCGAGCGGGCGCAAGCCACATTAACCGCCAATTTGAAGCGTGCGCAAGAGCTTAATCAAAAGCTTGGCGATAGTACGACTTCAGCAGCATTGAAACAGCAGGCTCAGTTAGAGTTACAACTGATTGATCTGAAAAATAATTACAATCAAATTTTGTTGAAAAACAGCGATCAGCTGACGGTGTTGTATCAAAGCCGTTATGACTTATTAAACGCTCGTGCGCAAGTGCTACAACAACAGATTGCGGCCATTCAAGAGGCGATTAATCAACAGCATTTGGCACAAACACAAAATCAGGTTGAGCAAGTACAGCAACAAAGTCAAAGTGCGGTCAAAAATAATTACATTCAAAAAGAATTAGAGCGTAATGCCCAGCTGAGCCAATTTTTATTGGAACAAACGGAAAAAACCAACACGTTAACGCAAGATGAATTGCGTATGCGTAGTGTTCTAGAAAGCTTAACGCAAACGCAGCGCACCATTGATGAACAAATTAGTGCGTTGCAAGGCACATTGGTGTTGTCACGGATTATTCAACAGCAAAAACAAAAATTGCCGACAAACTTGAATATCCAAGGTCTATCAAAACAAATTGCGGATTTGCGTGTGCAAATTTTTGACATGACCCAACGCCGCAATGAGCTTTATGATTTGGAAGCGTATTTAGCGAAAGTTCAAGTCGACCAGAACCAAACCTTTACGGCAGAAGAAAAAGCACAGCTTACTAATTTGTTGACGGAGCGCCGTAAAATTGCCTCCGATGTGATTAAATCTTTAAATAACCAATTAAATTTGGCGATTTCTTTAGAATTGACACAACAGCAAATTACACAGCTTAGCGATCAAATTCAGGCGAAGTTGGATCAGCAAAGCTTTTGGGTAAAAAGTAATAATCCGATCAATTTAGCGTGGTTTAAGAATTTACCTATGTCCCTTAGCGAGCAATTTGAGGGAATCAGTAAAAAATTAGGTTTCCCGAGTAATTTTGATAATTTGCCTTATTTACTCATGTTTGTGGCAATTTTGGTACTGATTGGCGGTATTATTTTCAGATTTAAAACACTGATTAAGCAACGTTTAGCTACCATTAACAGTGAAATTAATACACTTCGTTCCGACAGTCAGTGGCATACGCCAATGGCACTTTTATTGACAGCGATTATCGCTTTGCCATCCACATTATGGTTTTTAGCCGTATGCCAACTGTTAGGCTTTTTCTTTGTTCGAAATCCGGCGGAATTTTGGCAATGGTCGTTGAGTATGGCGGCATATTGGTGGTTCTTTAGCTTTGTGCTTGCACTTTTACGACCGAATGGTATCTCCGTTCGTCATTTTGGTTTTTCTCAGGATGAAGCGGAAAAACTGAGAGCGGTGACGAAACGAATCATTGTCGCGGTAGTATTATTATTGAATACCTCGGTTTTCAGTAATGTCATGGACAGCGGTTTAGCCAATGATGTGCTTGGCGAATTGAATACCATGGTCGCCTTGATTTTTTGTATTGCTATTATTGCGCCACGTTTTCGTAGAGCTTCAAAAACATTAGGCCAGACAAATCGTGATCATCGAGATGAACTGGTTTTAAAAATTGTCCGCATTTTATTGCAATTAGTGCCGGTCGGATTGATTGTATTGGTCGCGCTCGGTTATTACTACACCGCACTTAACTTGATTAACCACATGATTAACACCTACATCGCTTGGGTGATTTGGTCTCTGGTTCGTTACACGCTATATCGTGCGATTACGGTTTCCTCCCGTCGTTTAGCATACCGTCGCGTGCAAGAAAAACGTCAGCAAAAAGCGACGAAAGCCAATGATGGATCCTCTGCAGAGGATATCGTGGTGGTGAGCGAACAAGAAGAGGGTATGGCCGTTAATCAAGTCCGTAGCCAGTTACTGCGCTTTGCCGATTTATTCATTTGGACGGCATTGTTTGCGATTTTCTATTATGTGTGGTCGGATTTAGTTACTGTAGCAAGTTACTTACGCGACATTACCTTATGGCAACAAACAACGACAACAGAAGCCGGTGTCGTAACCGAAAGTATTTCGCTATTTAACTTACTTATGGCGTTAGTGATTATCGGTATTACTTACATTTTAGTGCGCAACTTGCCGGGGATTTTAGAAGTGTTGATCTTCTCCCGTGTGAAGTTGTCGCAAGGCACGCCTTATACGATTAATACCTTATTAACCTATCTCTTAGTGGCCATTGGGGGCGCATGGGCATTTGCCACCTTAGGGATGTCATGGTCTAAATTGCAGTGGTTATTCGCCGCACTTTCTGTGGGTCTCGGTTTCGGTATGCAGGAAATTTTTGCGAACTTCGTGTCGGGTATTATTCTCTTATTTGAACGTCCGATTCGAGTGGGTGATACCGTCACCATTAACGATGTCACCGGCACGGTAGCGAAAATTCGTATTCGTGCAATTACGATTATCGATCCTGATCGCAAAGAAGTGATTGTGCCGAATAAATCTTTTGTGACCGGACAGGTCACTAACTGGGCGTTATCCAATACCATTACTCGCTTAGTGATTTCGGTAGGAGTGGCATACGGTTCTGATTTAGACTTGGTTAAACGCTTATTATTACAAGCGGCAGCTGAGCAAGCTAATGTGATGAAAGAACCTGAACCAAGTGCCTTATTCGTTAGTTTTGGCGCCAGCACCTTGGATCATGAATTACGGGTTTATGTGTCTCAAGTCTCCGAACGCACCAATACCATTGATGCGTTAAACCGCCGTATTAACGAATTGTTTGCGGAAAATAACATTGAGATCGCTTTCAATCAGCTTGATATCTTTATCAAAAATCAAGATACCGGCGCGATCATGCCGTTGGTGGAAGTGAAATCATAAATCGAATTGAAGAGAGAAGATTATGGCTGGAAATACGATTGGGCAATTGTTTCGCGTCACCACCTTTGGTGAATCTCATGGCATAGCATTAGGTTGTATTGTTGATGGTGTGCCACCGAATATGGCGCTTTCGGAAGCAGATATTCAGCCGGATTTAGATCGCCGTAAACCGGGTACCTCTCGTTACACGACGCCACGTCGAGAAGACGATGAAGTGCAAATTTTGTCCGGCGTCTTTGAGGGCAAAACTACCGGTACCAGCATTGGCATGATCATCAAAAACGGCGATCAACGTTCGCAAGATTATGGCGAAATCAAAGATCGTTTTCGCCCGGGACATGCCGATTTCACTTATCAGCAAAAATACGGCATTCGTGATTATCGAGGTGGCGGTCGGTCTTCTGCCCGTGAAACCGCCATGCGTGTAGCGGCTGGCGCTATTGCAAAAAAATATTTACGTGAACAATTCGGCATTGAAGTACGAGGCTTTTTAAGCCAAATCGGCAAGGTAAAAATCGCACCACAATCCCTTGCAAACATCGATTGGGCGGAAGTGAATGACAATCCGTTTTTCTGTCCGGATAAAAGTGCGGTGGAAAAATTTGATGAATTAATTCGTGAATTGAAAAAGCAGGGCGATTCCATCGGTGCAAAATTAACCGTTGTCGCCGAAAATGTGCCGGTAGGCTTAGGCGAACCGGTATTTGACCGTTTGGATGCAGATTTAGCGCACGCTCTCATGAGCATTAACGCGGTAAAAGGCGTAGAAATTGGCGATGGTTTTGCCGTCGTAGAACAACGCGGCAGTGAACATCGTGATGAAATGACACCGGAAGGATTTCTTTCTAATCATGCGGGCGGCATTTTGGGCGGTATTAGCTCAGGACAACCGATTATTGCGACCATTGCGTTAAAACCTACCTCCAGCATCACCCTTCAGGGGCATTCCGTCAATCTTAATAACGACCCTGTGGAGGTGGTGACTAAAGGGCGTCATGACCCTTGTGTGGGGATTCGTGCCGTACCGATTGCTGAAGCGATGATGGCGATTGTGTTGTTAGATCATTTGTTACGATTTCAAGCGCAGTGTCGATAATTTGCAACAGGGACACCATAATGAATAAGATTTTTCATCAACTCATCAAAAGTGCGGTCATTTTTAGCAGCGTTTTTTTTGCGACCTCCACTTTTGCTGCACCACAAGATTGGCAACAGATCAAACGTCCGATCCCGGCGGAAAACGGCAAGGCAGAACCGATTGGCAGCTATTCCAACGGCTGTATTATTGGTGCGGAGCCCTTGCCTTATAAAGGCGAAGGCTATCAAGTTATTCGGATGAATAAGAACCGTTATTATGGTCATCCGGACATGATTCGTTATTTGCAACGTCTAGGGCAACGTGTCAAAGCGGCAGGCTTACCAACGATGTTAGTGGGCGATATTGCCATGCCTGGCGGTGGCCGTTTTTTGACGGGGCACGCCAGTCATCAAATGGGGTTAGATGCCGACATTTGGCTGCGTATGGGCAGTATGTCGGATACTGATGCGTTGAATTCTGACGGTAAAGGTTTGTTGGTGGTGAACCGCAAAGCACAACGGGTAGATGAGAGCGTTTGGACAGCCAATCACGCAAAACTGATTAAGTTAGCCGCAGAAGATCCGAAAGTAACGCGTATTTTTGTGAATCCGGCGATTAAATTGAAACTCTGTGAAACGGCAGGTTCGGATCGTGCTTGGTTACATAAAATCCGGCCGTGGTTTGGGCATGACTCCCATTTTCATGTGCGGCTCACCTGCCCGCAAGGTGCACAACACTGCGAAAATCAGGCGCCGGTGCCAGCCGGGGATGGTTGTGATAGCGAACTTTATTCTTGGTTTGAACCGCCAAAACCCGGGGCAACACCAAGTAAGCCCAAAGTCACACCGCCGGAGCCTTTTTTGTGTCAACAAATCTTAAACTCACCAAATCGGAGTGAATGGTTGGAGTAAGGGATGGAATTCGGTCTTGATATTTTAGCCATTTTATTTGTGGTCGCTTTTGTTGCCGGTTTTATTGACGCTATTGCCGGCGGTGGCGGATTAATCACGATTCCGGCATTGCTGATGACAGGCATTCCTCCTGCGGTCGCGTTGGGGACTAACAAGCTACAAGCCTGTGGCGGCTCCTTTTCCGCCAGTCTTTATTTTTTACGTAAAAGAGCGGTCAATTTTTCGGAAGTTTGGTTAATTTTGCTGATGGTTTTCTTTGGTGCTGTCGCCGGAACGATTTTAATTCAGCTGATTGACGCCTCCGTCATTAAAAAAATTCTGCCATTTTTAATTTTAGCGATCGGCATTTATTTTTTAGTGACCCCTAAACTGGGCGATGAAGATCGTAAACAACGTCTGTCTTATCGAGTTTTCGCTTTTTGTATCGGCACATTGATGGGCTTTTATGACGGATTCTTTGGACCGGGCACCGGTTCTATTATGAGCTTGGCATGTGTGACATTACTTGGTTTTAACTTAGCGAAGGCCACCGCCCATGCCAAAGTCATGAATTTTACCTCTAACTTGGCTTCCTTAATTTTTTTCCTTATTGGGGGGCAAATTTTATGGACGGTCGGTTTGGCCATGATGGCGGGACAATTTATTGGCGCCAATTTAGGCGCTAAAATGGTGATGACAAAAGGCAAAACGTTGATTCGCCCAATGGTGGTGGTCATGTCTTTCATCATGACGATAAAAATGGCCTTTGATCAAGGCTGGTTTAATTTCTAACGGGATAAAGTGCGGTCAATTTCCGCAACGTTTTTTATGACAGATTCTCAACAAAATATTCGTTTAACGGCACGTGTCGGCTATGAGCCGCATTTCTCGTGGTCCTATTTAAAGCCTAAATACTGGGGCATTTGGCTCGGTATTTTGGTTTTGCTGTTACTGGCGTTTATTCCTTTTCGTTTGCGCGATAAATTCGCCGCCAATATTGGTCTGTTGGTTGGACATAAAGCGAAAAAACAACGTAAACGCGCTCAAATTAATTTGCAATATTGTTTTCCGCAATGGTCGGAACAACACCGCGAACAGGTGATTGATGACATGTTTGTTGTATTAGCGCAAGTGATGTTAGGGATCGGCGAAATTGCGGTGCGTTCAAAAAAACATTTGCAACAACGTAGTGAATTTATTGGCATTGAACATATTAAACAGGCAAAAGAGCAGGGTAAAAATGTGATTTTGCTGGTGCCGCACGGTTGGGCAATTGATGCGTCAGGGATTATTTTGCACACTCATGGCATTCCGATGACATCCATGTATAACCCGCATCGCAATCCGCTGGTGGATTGGCTTTGGACGCTGGCACGCCAACGTTTCGGTGGCAAAATGCATGCGCGCCAAAATGGTATCAAACCGTTTTTGAGCCACATTCGACAAGGACAAATGGGCTATTATTTGCCGGACGAAGATTTTGGTGAAGAACAAAGCGTGTATGTGGATTTTTTTGCGACTTACAAAGCGACTTTACCGGGCATTAATAAAATGGCGAAGTTGGCAAAAGCTGTTGTGATCCCGATGTTTCCGCGTTATAACGCGCAGCTGGGTAAATACCAAATGGAAATTCATCCGGCAATGGACCTTAGCGATGATCCGCATCAATCTGCTCGCGCCATGAACGCAGAAATCGAAAGTTTTGTTGCCGAAACCCCGGAACAATACGTGTGGATTTTGCAGCTTCTGCGCACCCGAAAAAATGGCGAAGATCTTTATGATTAATGTTCGGCAATCTAGCGATTTATGATAATATGCGCGCCGGCTTATCATTTTAATTCACGTGAAAAAACAACCGCACTTTTAGGTAAAAAAATGGAAAAACAACTTGCACTTATTGCTTCTTCAATTAAATCCATTCCTGATCATCCAAAACCGGGAATTATTTTTCGGGATATTACCAGCTTAGTTGAGAATCCGGCGGCGTTTCGCGCGGCAATCGATTTGATGGTGCAACATTGCAAAGAGAAAGGCATTAATAAAGTCATTGGGACGGAATCCCGCGGCTTTATTTTTGGTGCGCCGGTGGCGTTGGCATTAAATGTGCCTTTTGTATTGGTACGTAAACCTGGTAAGTTGCCACGTAAAACCATTGCGCAATCTTACGAATTGGAATATGGACAAGACACCTTGGAAATTCATGTGGATTCCATTCAAAAAGGTGATAACGTATTGATTATTGACGATTTATTGGCAACAGGCGGTACCGTTGAAGCCACGGTTAAATTAGTACAACGTTTAGGCGGCGAAGTGAAACATGCGGCATTCGTGATCAATTTACCGGATCTCGGCGGCGAACAACGCTTACGCGATTTAGGCGTAGAACCTTATACTTTAGTTAATTTTGCCGGTCATTAATTTTCTAAACGGGCAGGGATAAAGCATGAGTTATCAAGTATTAGCAAGAAAATGGCGACCAAAAACCTTTGCTGATGTTGTCGGTCAGCAACATATTTTGACCGCACTTGCTAACGGCTTGCGTGAAAATCGCCTGCATCATGCTTATTTATTTTCCGGCACGCGCGGTGTGGGGAAAACATCCATTGCCCGTTTATTTGCCAAAGGGCTAAATTGTGTTAATGGCGTGACCGCTGAGCCTTGTGGCGTATGTGAACATTGTAAAGCCATTGAAGAAGGCAATTTTATCGATTTAATTGAAATCGATGCGGCATCCCGCACCAAAGTGGAAGATACACGAGAGCTGTTGGATAACGTGCAATACAAGCCGGTGTTGGGGCGTTATAAAGTGTATCTTATCGATGAAGTGCACATGCTTTCACGCCATTCTTTCAATGCTCTCTTGAAAACTTTGGAAGAGCCGCCGGAATATGTGAAATTCCTATTGGCGACTACCGATCCTCATAAACTGCCGGTGACGATTTTATCTCGCTGTATGCAGTTCCATTTGAAAGCCTTGGAGAAATCCCAAATTGCCGAGCATTTGGGGTACATCCTAAATCAGGAACAGATTCCCTTTGAGTCTTTAGCATTAGAGAAACTCGCCAGTGCGGCACAAGGCAGTATCCGCGACAGTCTCAGTTTGACAGATCAAGCCATTGCAATGAGTAACGGCAATGTCACGCTCAATATCGTCAATGAAATGCTTGGTTTATTAGATGAAACCCAAGCCATTGAGATTATTTATGCCTTGCAACAAGGCAATGGCGAAAAGCTTATGCAAGTTGTCAGTGAGGTGGCGAATAAAGCAGGTGATTGGGATGAGCTGTTGCGTGAAATTGCGGAAAATTTGCACAAGATCGCAATGCAGCAATTATTGCCACAAGCCTCGTTAACGGAAGCGGATCACATTAGCTTTTTAGCGAAACATATCGCACCACAGGACGTACAGTTTTTCTATCAAGTGGTTGTGAGTGGCCGGAAAGAATTAAGTTTGGCACCAACGGCGCGCATGGGCGCAGAAATGGTGTTATTGCGTGCGTTGGCGTTTCATCCGAAATTCATTGGTCAGCCGCTAAACCTTGAAAACAGCACTCAAGAAAGTTCACCAAAAAATCCATCAAGTGCGGTGGAAAATCGTGTTAAATCTTCTGGTCAAACTGCTTCAGCGGCAATTGAAATGCCGGTGGTTTCTCAGGCGATAAAAGCCCATTATCAAGATCGTAAAAAATCCATTACGAATGAAACCGTGACAAAAACAGCGCAACCTCAATCCACGCAATCGACAGAACCCTTGGTGAGTTCGCCTGTACTTGGTGCATTAAACGGATTAGATCAACTGGATGCGATGCCGAGTAGCCCTTCTCAAGAAAAAAAAAAGCCTGAGCGCCTAGCACAACATTCCTCTGAAAAACTGACCGCACTTTCTCAGGCTTCTGACAGCTTGGATGCTAAAAGTGCGGTGGAAAATCCGAATGAATCGGAGAGCGAAGAAAACGATTCTGATGGGCTAGGCGAAGATTATCGTTGGGAGTGGAGCAACCCGGAGCTAGCACAGGTTGAACAAGGTACCAAACCTTCAGACATTAAGGCCGCCATTCTGCAAGACATCACCCCTGAATTACAGCAAAAAATTGTCCATTTAACGGAAGAACAAGATCGCTGGGCACAGTTAATTGAACAAAGCGGTGTGGAAAATCTCACCAAAGAATTTGCGTTAAATACCTTTATTTGGACGGAAAGCGAAGATTCGCTTAAATTGGGTGTGCGTTCCAGTCATGCACATTTGAATCAAGATAAACATTGTAAATTGCTGCAGCAGTCGGTTTCACATGTATTAGGGAAAACCATTGCATTGGCTGTTGAAATCAATGATGACGAACAGTATCTCACGCCGACAGATTATCGCCGTAAAATTTATGCCCAATTACGGGAACAGGCGAAACAGGATTTATTGCAAGATCCTAAATTGCAATTATTAGAACGCGAATTTGATTGTAGCGTTGATGTGAAAAGTATTCGTCCGGTGTAATGATGTTTAAAAAACACGCCTTTAAATTCATCACTTTTCTCGTTTTCCTTATAGCGGCGATTACCGGCTATCTTTTTTATAGCCTAACGATTTTCTCTCCTGTCAATATTCACTTTACCACGATGCCAAATCTCACCTATCATCCGATAAAAAAACAGGATGAGTTAATGTGTTATCAAGCAGACCAGGTACCACCCGAAATCACACAAAAGACATTTCGCTTATTGATTTGGAATTTGCATAAAGGGCAAGATGCCGGTTGGCAACAGGCACTGAATCGTTTGGCGCAGGGACGTGATCTGTTGTTATTACAGGAAGTGTTAAACACACAAGAATTGGCCGCGCAATATTCATCGCGATTTCCTACCGCACTTTATGCCAGCGCCTTTGCCTATTTACAACAACAATCCGGCGTGGAAATTCTCTCTCAATTTGCACCGCATTTTTACTGTGCCGGCGCAAAATCTGAGCCTTGGATTCGTATTCCAAAAGTGGGGGCGGCGATGAGCTTACCTCTGTCCAATGGGCAAGCGCTGTTATTGGTCAACGTGCATTTGATTAATTTTGAAATGTATCCGACGGCTTATGAAGAACAACTTCGCACACTGATGCAGTTAGTTTCACAACATCAAGGTCCTCTTGTGTTATCCGGTGATTTTAATTCTTGGAGCGGTTATCGCATGGCGATTATCCGAAAATTGATCACCGAATTCGGTTTGGCTGAAGTGTCTTTTGCTCAGGATCATCGCTTACGCTTTTTAGACAATCCGCTCGATCATGTTTTTGTGCGTGGACTGAATGTGTTGAACGCCACAACAGAACCCACGGAAAGCTCTGATCATGCACCGTTACTATTAGAGGTAGAATTAGCGGATTAAACCGCAGCCGTGATCACAATTTCTACTTTCCAGCGAGGATCCGCAAGTTTAGCTTCTACGGTAGCACGCGCCGGGGGATTTTGCATATCAACCCATTCATCCCAAGCTTGATTCATTAACGCATAATCCTGCATATTCGCCAAAAAAATTTGTGCGTTTAGAATACGGCGTTTATGGGAATGTATTTTTCCCAGCAACTTGTCGATAAGCGTTAAGACTTCTTTCGTTTGCTCATAGGCATTCTGTTCTACGCTGGTTTCCGGCACTTGCCCTGCAAAATAAGCAACACCCTGATAAATTACGGCTTCAGCAAGACGAGCGTTGGTGTCAATGCGTTGAATTTGTGTCATGTCATCTTCCTCTGAATAAAAATAATTCTCAGAGATTATACCAATCTTCATAAAAAACCTCTAAAATTCTTGAACCTTCCATTCAATAATTCATCTGATTTATGAAGCTATTAATTTCGAATCAACACGGTGCCATTGTGATGGCGCTTATGCCATTTTTATACGGAATGTTGCTCAGTCATCCGATTTGGCAGCATATTTTCTTTTTGTTGGCGTGGTTTTCCTTGTATTTAATGACCTATCCGTTTCTGAATTTATTTAAAGGCAGAAATTTGGAACTGTATATCAAATGGTCGTGGATTTATTTCTTCGCCTGTGTCATTTTTGCCATTCCGGTATTGATTTATAACTGGCATACGGTGTTATTTGTGGCGGCTATGTTGCCTTTCGTGTTGATCAGTATTTATTACGTTAAGCAGAAAGATGAGCGCGCTTTTTTAAATGATTTGGCAGGTATCGTGATTTTTGCCATTGCCGGTATGGGAGCTTATTATTTTTCTGACCGCACTTTTGATGACAAAATTTGGCTGGTCGCGCTGTATCCGAGCTTATTTTTTATTGGAACCACTTTATATGTGAAATCCGTTATGCGCGAGCGTAAAAATCCGTTGTATTTAAAATTATCCATTGGTTTTCACGCCCTTTGTATTCTCGGATTTGTTTTTGTCCAACAATATCTCATGGCGTTGGCGTTTGTGCCGCCATTCATTCGTGCCATTTGGTTGCCGCAGAAAAAAATGTCGGTCAAACAAGTGGGTTTCACCGAAATGGGGATTTCCCTATTGTTTTTTGCGAATTTACTTTATGCCACTTTGTAGATAAAGGGTGAAAAATAGAGAGATGATGAAAAGATAGACAGATGATGAAAAAACAATTGAAATATATTGCCCTCGTATTCGGGTTATTGAGCGGTTTCGCCCAAGCCAATCTTGGACTTCCAATTTCCGTGGGAAATACCGTCCAAGAGATGGATAAGCTGTTACGTAATCAATTAACGAACGACCAGTTGAGGGAATTGGCGCAACGCTTTTTACAAGCCGGCGATTTACGTACCGCATTTAATACCATGCATATTTTGGCGCTGAAAGATGATCGTCGTGCGCAGCTTGATCTCGGGCGGTTTTATTTCCGTGGTGATGGCGTGGCACAAGATTACGGTAAAGCCTATTGGTGGTTTAGTGAAGCGGCCGAAAAAGGTAGCGCCATGGCGTTAACAAATTTGGGGATTTTATATGCTGGCGGTTATGGCATTAAAAAAAATCTTCCGCATGCCATCTCTTTATTGGAAAAAGCCGCCTCAGCCAATGATTCCCATGCCATGTTAGTTTTAGGCATGTTGTATTACAACGAGGACAAGATTAAAAGCCTGAGCAAAGCTTTTCGATGGTTAGAAAAAGGCGCGAAACGTGGCAATGAGGAAGCCATTTTCCGTTTAGCGTTAATGTATGAACGAGGTGAAGGCACAAAACGTAACCGACCGATGGCGATTTCTATTTATAAAGATTTAATCGCACAAAAAAGCCGTTTTTCTGAAGAAGCAAAAGAGCGTCTAGCGTTATTAGAAGGTTAAGTGGATACAATAAATGGATGAGATTCGATACATATACGAAAAATGGCATGAGTATGCGAAAGCGCGGGATGTTGAAGCGCTAATTGCGTTATACGCGGATCATGCGGTATTTGAAAGTCCTTTGGTTCCGGCTATCTTAGATAGGACAAATGGCGTACTGAATGGCAAGGATGATATTAAATTTTTCTTACAGGAAGGAACAAAGCGTCGTCCTAACGAATTGGTTAAATGGTTTCGGCGTGGTGACTATCTCACAAATGGGCGTTTATTAGTTTGGGAATATCCAAGACAAACCGATGAGGGTGAGCAAATTGATATTCTAGAATTGATGGAAATCGAAAACGGGCTCATTCAACAGCATAGAATCTATTGGGGCTGGAAAGGATGTTTGCTGATTAGTCAGGGGTTAGCGAGATTGCAGCACGAATAACCAACCTCAATGCGTAATTCACAATTTCGTGTGTAGCGTGCATCTTGATGCACGACCAAACCACGCACAGAACGTTATTTAACCCTTTCGTATATTCACGATTTCGTGCAACTTGTTGCACGAATGATTAACCTCGATGCACAATTCATGTAGCGTGCATCTTGATGCACGATCAAACCACGCACAGAACGTTATTTACCCCTTTCGTGTATTCACGATTTCGTGCAACTTGTTGCACGAATGATTAACCTCGATGCACAAGTCACGTAGCGTGCATCTTGATGCACGACCAAACCACGCACGGAACGTTATTTAACCCTTTCGTATATTCACGATTTCGTGCAACAAGTTGCACGCTACATACGGTTATCCGTTTTCACAAGCGCCTTGAGGATTCGGTCCTTATCTTATAGAGGAGCCTAAAAACCGCACGTTTTACATGCGGATTGTTATTTGTATTACTATGATAATTTAAATAAAAAATAACCGGAAAACCCACCGCACTTTGCATATAAAAAAGGACGCCAATCATGCGTCCTTTTGAGTCTGAATTTCGCCTTATTCTTCAGGCGTTACCACTTCAATTTCCACGTTGCTATGCAAGCCACGCGGTAACTGTGCCCCTTTGCGCCCCCGTTCGGCACGGAATTTCTGTAAATCTTCCGGCTTTAAGGTCACTTTACGTTTCCCGGAATGGAAGACGAGACTGGAATTTTCTTCAATCAACAATAACCGCACCAGTAATTCGGAACGCGCTTTGGCGTTGGCGGACGGAATCGTGACGATTTTGTTGCCTTTGCCTTTAGAGAGTTCCGGTAAATCTTGTGCAGGGAAAATCAGCATTCTGCCGGCGGAGGTAAGAGCCACTAAAAGTGCGGTCGGATTTTTCAGTGTTAACGGCGGTAACACTTTGGCGTTTTCCGGTAAGGAAATAAGTGCTTTACCGGCTTTGTTACGAGCGACTAAATCGGCGAATTTACAAATAAAGCCATAGCCTGCGTCGGATGCCATGAGCAACGGTTGATCTTCATTTTCAATCAGCAGCTGATCAACGGTTGCGCCTGCCGGCAGGGTAAGTTTACCGGTGAGCGGCTCGCCTTGGGAACGGGCGGACGGCAGACTTAGCGGATCCAGTGCGTAACTGCGTCCCGTGCTGTCGATAAACACCGCCGGTTGATTGCTTTTGCCGTAGGCATGTGCCAAATATTTGTCGCCGGCTTTGTAGCTTAAGCCTTGCGGATCAATGTCATGCCCTTTCGCGCAACGCACCCAACCCATTTCCGACAAAATCACCGTCACCGGTTCTGCCGGCAGCATTTCGTTTTCTGCAATGGCTTTGGCCTCCGCGCGTTCAATCAACGGCGAACGGCGTGGGCTGGCGTATGTTTTGGCATCTTGTTGAATTTCTTTTTTCAACAGCGTATTTAAACGGCGTTCGGAGCCTAAAATCTCTTCCAAAGATGACCGCTCTTTTTCTAGCTCTGCTTGTTCCGCTTGCAACTGATGTTCTTCCAGTTTCGCCAAATGACGCAAACGCAAGTTCAAAATGGCTTCTGCTTGTGCATCACTTAAGTTGAAACGAGCCATTAATTCGGCTTTCGGCTCATCTTCGTGACGGATGATTTCGATCACTTCATCAATATTCAAAAAGGCAATCATCAAACCTTGCAAAATATGCAGGCGGGCAAGCACTTTATCTAAGCGATATTGCAAGCGGCGGGTCACGGTGGTGCGACGGAAAGTCAACCATTCGGTGAGGATTTCTAACAAATTTTTCACTGCCGGTTTGTAATCCAAACCAATCATGTTCATGTTGACACGGTAGCTTTTTTCCAAATCGGTGGTGGCAAATAAATGCGCCATCATGGCATCGGTATCTACGCGATTCGAACGCGGCACGATGACAATGCGCACCGGATTTTCATGATCCGCTTCATCACGAATATCTTCTACCATCGGCAATTTTTTCGCCGTCATTTGCTCGGCGATTTGCGCAATCACTTTGGATGGCGAGGCTTGGTGTGGCAGGGCGCTGATAATGATTTCCCCGTCTTCTTTTTTCCATGCTGCGCGCATTTTGATAGAGCCGCGACCTTGTTGATATATTTTGCGAATTTCTTCTTTCGGCGAAATGATTTCCGCCTCTGTCGGGAAATCCGGGCCTTGTACTACGGTTAATAAGTCATCCAAGGTGGTTTTCGGATTATCCAGCAACATCACTGCAGCGTCAGCAATTTCATTAATATTGTGCGGAGGAATATCCGTTGCCATCCCCACCGCGATCCCTGTCGTACCGTTGAGTAAAATATGCGGCAAACGTGCCGGCAAATATTGAGGTTCTTCTAAGGTACCGTCAAAGTTTGGTTGGTAATCCACAGTGCCTTGACCGAGCTCCGCCAATAGCACTTCTGAAATTTTAGATAAACGGGATTCCGTATAACGCATCGCCGCGAAAGATTTCGGATCGTCCACCGCGCCCCAGTTGCCTTGTCCGTCAACCAATGGGTAACGGTAAGAGAAGGGCTGCGCCATCAACACCATGGCTTCATAGCAAGCGCTATCACCGTGCGGGTGGAATTTACCCAACACATCCCCCACAGTACGGGCAGATTTTTTATATTTTGCCGCTGCATTCAGCCCAAGCTCGGACATGGCATAAATAATGCGTCGCTGTACCGGCTTCAAACCATCCCCGATAAACGGCAATGCGCGATCCATGATGACGTACATGGAGTAATTGAGATACGCCCTTTCGGTGAAGTGGCGTAGTGGCATTTGTTCAATGCCTTCGTAGTTGATGGAGTCAGTCATGATTTATTTTTGCGTTTTATTTATGTCGATAATATTCGTTTAATTTATTGGCTTTCGCCAAGTTTCCCCTCTTTTGTAAAGAGGGGCTAGGGGAGATTTAAAGTGCGGTTGATTTTTGAAATGTTTTGAGGTGTTTAAAAATGTTACCGCACTTTTCTTCTTACACAGCCAAATCCACTTGATCCCCTTTCGCTTGCAACCAATTTTTACGGTCTTCAGCGCGTTTTTTTGCCAGTAACATATCCATAGTTTCCATTGTTTCTTGGCTTTCTTCGCCTTGCGCTTCAAAGGTGAGCTGGACTAAACGACGGGTATTCGGATCCATCGTGGTTTCGCGTAATTGCATTGGGTTCATTTCACCCAACCCTTTAAAACGCTGTACGTTCGGTTTGCCTTTTTTCCCTTTGAGACGATCCAAAATAGCCTCTTTTTCGCTTTCATCGAGGGCATAGAACACCTCTTTGCCTAAGTCGATTCGATAGAGCGGTGGCATCGCCACATACACATGGCCTTGTTCTACCAGTTTTGGGAAATGGCGTAGGAAGAGGGCACAAAGTAGGGTGGCAATGTGTAAACCATCCGAATCCGCATCGGCGAGAATACAGACCTTGCCGTAGCGTAATTGGGATAAATCATCGTTGTCGGGGTCAATGCCGAGAGCCACGGCAATATTATGCACTTCTTCCGAGCCTAAAACTTGTTCGGAAGACACTTCCCAGGTGTTCAAAATCTTACCGCGCAACGGCAAAATCGCTTGGTATTCACGTTCCCGTGCTTGTTTGGCAGAACCGCCGGCGGAATCGCCTTCCACAAGGAATAATTCGGTTAAATTCAGATCTTGTGAGCTGCAGTCGGCGAGTTTGCCCGGTAAGGCTGGACCGCTCACCAGTTTTTTACGCACCACTTTTTTCGCTGCACGCAAACGGCGTTGGGCGGAGCTGATTGCCATATCTGCCAATAATTCAGCTTGTTGAATATTTTGGTTCAACCACAAACTGAAAGCATCTTTCACAACGCCGCCAATAAACACCGCACTTTGACGGGAGGAAAGGCGTTCTTTGGTTTGTCCGGCGAATTGCGGATCTTGCATTTTAAGGGACAGCACATAAGCACAACGATCCCATAAATCGTCAGCGGTAAGTTTTACACCGCGCGGCAATAAATTTCGGAATTCGCAGAACTCACGCATGGCATCTAATAATCCTTGGCGCAAACCGTTGACGTGTGTGCCGCCAAGTGCGGTCGGAATCAGGTTTACATAGCTTTCGCCGATGAGTTCGCCACCTTCTGGCAACCATAATAACGCCCAAGACACCGCTTCTTTTTCGCCCTTAAATTCACCGATGAATGGTTGTTCCGGTAAGGTGACTAAACCGTTTACCGCTTCCATTAAATAGTCGTTCAAGCCGTCTTGATAAAGCCAAGTGTCTTCGGTGTCATTCACTTTATCGATAAATTTAATTTCGAGTCCTGAGCACAACACGGCTTTGGCGCGGAGTAAATGACGCAAACGGCTGGCAGAGAATTTTGGGCTGTCGAAATATTTTGGATTGGGTTTGAAGTGCACGGTAGTGCCGGTCGTGCGACGACCGCAGGTGCCGATAACGGTGAGATCTTCTACTTTTTTGCCATTTTCAAAGGCGATTTTATACACTTCACCGTTACGTTTAACGGTGACATCAACTCGCTCGGATAAGGCGTTCACCACAGAAATCCCCACCCCGTGCAAACCACCGGAGAAGGTGTAATTTTTATTGGAGAATTTACCGCCGGCGTGCAGTTTGCTCATGATGACTTCTACGCCGGATACTTTTTCCACCGGGTGAATATCTACCGGCATACCGCGCCCGTTGTCGATCACTTCAATGGATTGATCTTTATGCAAAATCACTTCGATTTTCGTGGCAAAACCGGCAAGGGCTTCGTCCACGCTGTTGTCGATAACTTCTTGTGCGAGGTGATTTGGGCGGGTGGTGTCGGTGTACATGCCCGGGCGGAGTTGTACGGGTTCAAGGTCTTTTAAAACGGTAATTTCGTTGGCGGAATAATTCGTTGTCATAGTCATTCATTAATTAAATCTTGGAAGCAAAATTGCGCGGGATTATAGCAAAAAACAACGGGATTTTTAACCGCACTTACCGGTTTTGTCGAAAGGAGGGAGAGGTAAGTGCGGTCCTATTAGCAGAACTTTGGATTATGACGACGGGTCTTCGTCATGCTGATTTTTCAGGGTGGAGAAATAGTTGGCTAATATCGGGCCGGAAACATTGTGCCAGAAACTGAAAACGGCACTTGGCACCGCGGCAATCGGGTTAAAGTGCGCGGTGGCTAAGGCAGCGCCGAGACCGGAGTTTTGCATACCCACTTCAATAGCAATCGCTTTGCTATCGTAATTATTGAGGCGTAAGGCTTTGGCAGCGAGAAACCCAACGAGATAGCCAAGGCAGTTGTGCAAGACGACAACACCGAAAATTAATAAACCGGAATCAATGATTTTGTCTTTGCTACCGGCGACGACGGCGGCAAGGATTAACACAATGGCAATCACCGAAACCAACGGCATGGTTTGACTGATTTGGGCCATTTGTTTTTTTAACAAGGCGCGAATGACTAAACCTAAGAAAATCGGGAAGAGCACCATTTTTAATACCGAAGCAAACATGGCAGAGGCATCAATATCAATCCATTGGCTGGCTAATACATAGAAAATGACCGGCGTTAATAACGGTGCTAGTAAGGTGGAAATGGTGGTGCACGCGACAGAAAGTGCGGTGTTGCCTTTCGCTAAATAGGTCATCACGTTGGAGGAGGTGCCGCCCGGACAAGCGCCTACCAGAATCACGCCGATGGCTAAATCTGTTGGGAGCGCAAAGAGTTTTGCTAATGCAAACGCAATAGCCGGCATGATCACAAATTGTCCAACCACACCAACAATGACGGATTTCGGGTGCTTAACGACTTCGCTGAAATCGTTAAAGGTGAGGGTAATGCCCATACCAAACATGACAATGCCCAGTAAGTAAGGGATATATCCGCGGATTTCGAGGAAGGCTTCCGGTGAAACAAACGCAAGGAATGCAAAGAGTAACACCCAAAGTGCGAAGGTTTTACTCACAAATTGGGTTAATTTGAGCAAATGTGGCATAAATTTTCCTTAAATAAACATATCGAGTAGTAAAAAAGAGGTTAAAAATAACAGAAATTTGGCAGGGAATACAAAGCTTTTTCATGGATTTTTTTAGCATGCCCTGAGAAGTGGATTGCGCGATATTATGTGGCTGTTGCACAAAGCTGAAATTACGGCTTCCTAAGGTTGCAGGAGGATGAATCACTTTAGCCTATTTCAATATAAAGCTAATGTTTCGACAAGGACTTCAACCATTTTTATATTTGATACATAATCAGTAAAAATTTAAATATAAATTAAATAATATGAGTTAATAATGTAAAATATCTAAAATATAGCTATCAGAATCTATTCATTAGGAATATATAAAACAGGATTAAATTATGAATAAACAATGTTTTCGTATCATCTTTAGCAAAACTTTACAATGTTTAGTTGTGGTGTCTGAGCTTGCAAAGTCGGAAGGTAAATCAGCCGAGATATCATCTTTTACTGTTCCGCAAATTTTAGCTCGAATTCAACCGCTTACCTTCAGTTTATTTTGTGCTTTGGGGTTTGTTGCATTTCCAGATTCCGTGATGGCCGATACCTTTATTATTCAAGCAGATAAATCAGCACCTAAAAATGAACAACCGATTATTTTACAAACCGCGAATGGACTCCCTCAGGTAAATATACAAACACCTAATGATAAAGGACTTTCACACAATAAATATTCAAAATTTGATGTGGATACCAAGGGAGCCATTTTAAATAACAGTCGTACTAATGTTCAAACTCAACAAGCAGGAATGATTACAGGTAACCCTTATCTTGCTCGTGGAGAGGCTAAAGTTATTTTAAATGAAGTCAATTCGTCTGATCCCTCTGTGTTAAAAGGGTATGTGGAAGTGGCCGGTAAAAAAGCGGATGTGATTATTGCCAATCCCTCAGGTTTGCATTGTGAGGGATGTGGAGTCATTAATTCAGACCGGACGACTTTCACAACGGGTAAACCACAAGTTGTAAATGGTAATTTGGAAAATTTTGTCGTTGAAAACGGTCTGGTAAGCGTTTCAGGTAAAGGTTTAGATAATAGTCGTGTTGATTACACCGAAGTGATTACGCGTGAAATGCAAGCGAATGCAGGTATTTGGTCTAAGAAAGAAACTAAAGTTATCACAGGGAAAAATACCGTTAAACGGTCAGATAACCTCGAAGATCTCCAAATTACGCATACGAAGCAAACCTTATCAACAGAAAATAAACCTCAATTTGCTCTCGATGTTGGCGAATTAGGGGGTATGTACTCAGGTAAAATCCACTTGATTGGAACGGAAGAGGGGGTAGGCGTTCGGAATGCCGGGCACATTGGCGCTAGTGCGGAAACATTACAAATTGATAGCCATGGGCGTATCGTAAATACGGGGACTGTAAATGCGCAGAAAGAACTGCGATTAGTTAGTGAAACAGGTATTGAAAATACAGGTAAAATTGAAAATCGACAAAGCGCTATTGTACTCACTACGCGGACTGAGATTAAACAAGACGGTACGGTTGTAGCACGCAATGGCAATATTTATAAAAGTGCAAATCAAGGCATCACCCAAAATGGTGAGACTATTGCAAAAGGAAATGTGAATTATCAAGCTCCAAAAGTGACAGCTTCAACGCACTCGCTTATTGCTGCAGGCGTTGATGTTAAGGATGTTGCGCAAGGCGAGGAACGTTCTCTTGAAAAAGCCTCTGCACAAGGTAAAAACATCACAGCGATCACAACTGAAAAAGCCACCTTACAAGGGAGAAACCTTGCATCAGGCAAAATTCAAATCACAGGTTCGGCAGCAAATTTGGATAATAGCCATACATCCGCATATTCAATTAATGTCACCGCATCCGAAGATAACATTCAGGCGAATAATGCCGCTATTATTGCGTATGAAGAGCTAGCTTTATCAACGCCGACCTTACTTGAAACTAAAAATAGCTATTTAAAAGCGGAAAATATTACAACTAAGCAACGTTCTCTTCATACGCAAAATACAGTATGGGAACAGACCGGTTTGGGAGAGTTAAAGCTTGAAGTTGTGGATGAGCTACAAAATAAAGGCGGTACTTTTAAAACTAAAGGTGATTTGACCGTTAAAGCAAGCGGTATGGATAATCAACAAGGTCGTTTATTGGCAAGTGGTAAATTGACTGTCAATGTAGGGAAAGGCAAATTAGATTCAAGTCACGGCGCAATGTTATCGGACCAAATGCTTTCCATTACTTCAGGTGAGCTTATTAACGATGCCGGTTTAATTCAATCAGCTAAACATATTGCAATCAATACACAAGGGCAGTCTCTCTCTAATAAACAGACATTAAGTAATACAAGTACACAGAATAAAGGTATTGTGGCATTAGGTGATCTAGATATCCAATCAGAAAATATTTTTAACCAACAAGGACGTATTGTTAGTGGTGGCGCGCAAAATCTCCAAATAGCCCATACTAATAATCAACATGGGTTAATTTATTCCGGGCAAAATTTCACCTTAAATGGTGTAGGTCTGACTAATGATGGCGGTAAGATCGGGGCGGCTAAGCAAGGCAATATTGCGCTTTCAGGGGATTTAAGTTAGCAGAATGGTGAAATTGATGCAGATGAGATAGTCGTGTCGGCTCAAAATATGAGAAGTTCGGATAAGAGTCGGATTATTGCGAAGGGTGTTACCTTAACAATGGCTCATCAATTAGAGAACTTAAACAGTTTTATTCAAGCCGATTCGAAAGATTTAACCATTTCAAGTCAAGCACTAGATAACACCGGTGGTGAGATTCATGGTCTTCAAAGTGCGGTAACGATTAATACACGCCAGCAAAAGCTTGTAAATAAGACGGGTAAGATCCGTTCGAAGTCAATGTTAATGGTTAATAGTGGAGAATTAAATAACATTAACGGTGCTATTCACAGCGAAGGTGATGTTGTGATTAATGCCCATGGACAACTTATTAATAATCAACAAACGAAAGATAAATTACATGGAATCTTAGCTAAAGGTAAATTGAAAATTGATGCAGGTAAATTAGATAACGATCAAGGGGCAATTTTAGCTAATTTAGCACAACTAGATGTCGCGCAATTAGAGAATCATTTAGGTATTGTACAGAGCGGTAGTGATTTATCTCTAAACACTTAACAGCTTGAGAATAGCGAAGGACTAATTTCAGGTGCCGCAAAGACTACTCTTACGGTGGCAAATAGTTTACGGCAACAAGCAGGTAAAATCAGTGCGGGAGCATTAACGCTAAACGCCGGCACACTTGATTCTACACAAAAAAGCGTTATTGCGGCTGATAATGCTGATCTGACAATTAAACATAACTTAATCAACACGCATAGTGAGCTTTCTGCAATTCATAATTTAAATGTCATTAGCCAAGAATTGAATAATAGACAAGGTCTGTTATTAGCTGAACAGGGACGCTTAGTCATCAATACCCAACAACATCAAGTGAATAACCAACATGGTAAAATCGTTGCGGGGCAGGCGGTGCATCTAGATAGCGGCCAATTAGATAATCAACAAGGTCTCGTGCAAGGTGATACAGGTGTTACCTTAAATACTCACGGTCAATCTGTGAATAATATGTCGGCAGCCATAGTAAGCCGACAAGCTTTGGCTATTACAGCGGAGCAATTGAATAATAACCAAGGCTATATTCAATCGGCACAGCAAGCTGATATTCAGCTTGGTTCCTCAACTTTATCCAACGAAAACGGTGAGATTTCTATCGGTACGGATTTGAACTTAAATTCCGGCACAGTGAGCAATACCGATGGCACTATAGTCGCAAAACAGAACGCCATTATTCGTAGTGGTAGACTAAATAATACCAATGCTATGTTAATTGCAGAGCAGGGGAATCTTGATATTGATACTCATGAGCAAGATTTAATCAATCAGCAAGGTAAATTGAGTTCGGGCGCGAATTCTAAAATCAATAGTGGCTTATTAGATAATCAGGCAGGTTTAATTCAAAGCCGTCAAGATATGATGATTAATACTCATCAAGGTGATTTGAATAACCAACAAGGAGAAGTGCCACCAAAAGAAAAAGGCATCATTTCATTAGGTCGATTGGTGATCAGTACACAGCAATTTTTAAATAAAACAGGGTATGTGTTAAGTCAAGGCGACCAGACTATAACGACAGAATCTGTTAAAAATGATTCAGGTATCCTTTCCTCATTTGCATCTCAAAAAATAACAGTAAATCAAGATCTTAGCAATGTGCAAGGTAGAGTCAGCGCGAATGCTGTCACGATAACTGCGCAATCGATTAATAACCAAACGGGTTTATTGCAAGGGAGTGATCTACTTAATCTTCGGGCGACAGAGATTTTTAATAATCAGAAGGGACAAGTCAAAGCAAATGATAAGGTTGAAATTCATGCAAAAAGTGTAAATAACCAAGAGGGAAATATTAATACGATTGCAGGCAATTTATTGCTTTCTTCTAAGGAAAGGCTGAATAACAGGTTAGGCAACATCATTACAAAGCAAAATGCAAGCATTATTGCAAATGGCATAGATAATCACCAAGGAACGATTTATAACGAAAAAGGATTGCTTCATCTTAATTTATGGCAACAGGCCTTAGATAATCAACAGGGTAAAGTGATTAGTAAAGAGAACCTCATTTTTGAAGGTGGTTCTCTCTCAAATCATAACGGGGCTATTTATGCTGAAACACAAGGTAAGCTCCAAGTTACAGGATTAGTTGATAACCAACAAAACGGTAAAATTCACGGATTAGGTGAAATGACTATTTTGGCCGATAGCGTTGATAATCGTGGTGGTGAAATTCGTACAAAAGATAATCTCACATTAAATGTAACGACAGAAATCAGCAATCAAAAAGTCGGGGCATCGGGATCATTTATTGAAAGTGGAAATCTTTTAATAATGAATACTGCAAAACTCGATAATCGCTATACAAAATCAATTTCAGAGCAAGTAAGGGAAGGTATCTTAGCCTCTGCATTAAAAATTTCTGCGCAGTCTATCGATAATCAGCAAGGTAAAATTCATAGCCGTACCGAGAGCCATTTAGCCGTAGAGCACTCTCTCAATAATCAGCAAGGTGAGATAACAGGAAATCAAGCGGTTTCAATTAAAGGCACAAATTTACATGTTGATAACCAATCAGGACGCTTGCAAGGGGGGGCTCTGTCAATTGTTGCTGATGATGTTACGACCGATGGACATATTGAGGGTAAAAATGTCCAAATTACCCAACAAAAAGATTTTGTGACAAACAATCACATTAATGCCGAAGACACACTTTCCATTACAACGGCGGGAAATTTAACGAATCGACATAATTTATATGCGAATGCCGGTGTCATGCTTAATGCGTACCATATTACCAATGATGTAGATGGACGAATTAGTAGTGCAGATACCCAAGTTTACGCCAAAGGTAATATCACCAATGAAGGGTTGATTAATGGGATTAGCTCGGATGGAAATGCAAAAACGGTTGTGAAGGCAGGGAAGCATTTACTCAATACAGGGAAAGGTCGTATTTATGGTGATGAAGTTGCACTTCAAGCAGAGAAAATTGAAAACAGCGATAAAGATTACGGAAATGGGGAAATTAAATCGGCTGTCATTGCCTCGCGTGAACGCTTAGACATCGCTGCACACGAGGTGGAAAATAATACGGTACATTATTTAGCCGATAATCAGGTGGGTGCAATCTTATTTAGTGCAGGAGAGATGACCTTTGGGCGAACACTAAACGCAGATAATCATGCGGAGGGCAAGGCTGACACATTACGCAATAACAGTAGTGTGATTGAAGCGCAACAAGACATACACTTAAACGTCGCGCAAATTCATAACAATAACGTGCATTTTCTTGTTGAACACGTAAAAACAGGTAAAGCGCCAACTGAGGTCACGAAATTAGAAAATAGATCTGTGAATAAGACTGACATTGTGCCGATGGGGCGTAATGCTCGCCATAATTTGCAAACCGATTTTACGAATAATTTAAATGGAGATAAATCGGGGATAAATACTAACGATCCTCATATTCCAATGACATTACTTCGTTGGGCCGGTTGGAGCCGTGCGGGACAGCTAGTTTATAAAAATGATGGCGCGGAACCGACGGTCTTAAAAGCAGGAGACGTCATAACCAAAGATACACCGCTTGCCATTCGTAATGAAATGACGTGTGACTATATTAACGGAAAAAATGCTTGTCAGTATACACCGGCAGGGCAATATGGTTCGGATAGTCCTATTTGGGCATACTTTGGTGTTCCGGCACCGGTAGAACAACAGCCCCCGTTTCCATTTGATGATTTAGCGGAACAACCTTGGTATAAAGAGAGTGATTGGTTTGATGATGAGGGTAATTTTAAGCGCCCTACCAGACCATCTCGTTTTTGGATGAATAGCGCAGCTTATCAAGAGCAAATAGTAAAATGGGATTATTATGTCGAACACATTAGACCGTTAGAGTTGTGGGAAGCTAAATACCGCAAGAGCATAGATGCGGTGGATGCCGGAATCGAGGCGCATAATAAAAACCGGTTAGGTGCGTTAGCGGGAAAATATTATCGTGAGTTTTGGCGCTTGCATATTAATAATCATCGAGTGGATGAAAGCAAAGTCACGAGAACGGTGGCAGGTCAAATACTGGCCGGTGGTTACTTAAATTTTGATGGTCAATCTTTTGTTAATGAACGTAGTGTCGTTATTGCCGGAGAGACCATGTCCTTAACAAATCAAATTAAAAATATTGGTGAACAAGGATTACATCGCATTACGGATAGCGGCGATAAAGTGTTTACATTTGATAAATGGCGAGGGGGCTTTAAACGTTATTTTCAACGTAAATGGGAAAATCAAGGGCCATATACCCGAATTATTGAAACCCCATTTGATATGCCGGTCTATCGGGTTGAAGAAAAGGTGAATTACAGTGCTAATAAACGGACTTCGGATGAGGTTAGCGCATCGACACATCACACATTATCTTTAACCGAAGTGGGTGCGAATAACAGCAGTGCAATCGCGACGATAAGTGCCTACACACCGACTAAATTAGAAGGTGGTGAAATAGCTTCATTTGCCACATTAAACACATCGCAAATTCTTCATGGGGCGCAACTATGGTCGGGGAATAAATTAGGGCTTGGCGTGCCGACGTTAGCGGAGCGATTAAATGATTTTGGGCGCCTACCGGGACAAAGTCAAAGTGCGGTGCGTCAGTTGGCGCGAGTTGAGTTATCGAACGAGCTTGAAGTGCGTAGCATCCAGCCGAATGTCACGCTTCCGCAAAATGTGTTATATCGAGTTAATGCTGCGCCGACGAGCAAGGTGCTGATTGAAACGGACCCGGATTTTACGAACCAAAAACGCTGGTTAAGCAGTGATTATATGTTCAACACACTCCGCTATGCGCCGGAAACGATGCAAAAGCGTTTGGGTGACGGATTTTATGAGCAACGCTTAATTCGCGAACAAATAAACCGCTTAACGGGCAGAAATTTCGTGGGCAACTACAGCGACTTTGACAGTCAATATCGAGGTTTAATGGATGCGGGCATCACGTTTGCGCAGAAGTTTAATCTTCGCCCGGGGATTGCGTTGACGCCAAGTCAAGTGGCGCAGTTAACGACAGACATCGTATGGTTTGAAAGCCAACCGGTTTCGCTTGGGAACGGACGCATAGAGCAGGTGCTGGTGCCGAAGATTTATGCGTTAGCGAAGAAAGGCGATGTAACAGGAAACGGCGCTTTACTGTCAGGCAAAAAAGTAACTCATAAAGGCGGAGATTTCACGAACAGTGGCACTGTCGTAGGGCGAGAGTTAGTTCAATTTGACAGCGCAAGCATTCGCAACACAGGCACGCTTAGTGGCAGAGCGATAGTCGGGCAGGTGAGCGGTGATGTCGAGAATCTCGGCGGAACGATAGAAGCGGACAGAGCGATTTTATTGAATATCGCGGGAAACTTTAAGCATAGCAGTACAAGCCACACAAGCGAAGTCAATGAAAACGGCTATCAACGCACAGACACGAGACAAGGACGAAAAGGGTTATTGCACGTCAAAGGGGAAGACGGCGAATTACAAGTGTCGGCGAATAATATTGATGTGACGGGCGCAGATATTCTCAATGAAGGAAAAGGGCGAACCTATGTTTCGGCGAAGAACAAGATGAGTTTGGGGACTTTAGAGACTGGTTTTAGCGAAAAGATGGGGGGAGGCAATCACACCCGCGTCGAGCGCGTGACGGAAAGTCTCATATCACGGGTGAAAGGCCAGGGAGATGTCGTCTTATCGGGTAAAGATATTTGGTCTGCCGGTGCGGAATTAGAGGCCAAGAATAAGTTTATGGCGTTGGCAGAAAACGACTTGGTTCTGGGCACGGCGACAGTTGACAGTGATTTTGAGGAGTTCCATCAAACGAAAAGCGGCAGTTTGGCGAAGACCACGAAGACGCGTTTAGATAAAGTGCAATCCCGCAATCACCTCGGTACCCAAGTGAGCGGCAAAGACGTGATTCTTTCAGCAGGTCATGATGTGAAGGCGAAAGGCATTCAGGCTATTGCGGATGATAATCTCCATGTTCAGGCTAGACATGATGTTGATATTGGTGCGACGACCAATCACTTTAAAGAAGTGCATCAACAAACGAAGAAAACGTCGGGTGTGCTTACGAGTGGCGGAGGCATCACCTTGGGTTCGAAATCGGAAAAACATCATGTTGAATCGGCAGGTCGGACGCAATCGGATGGGCGAAGCACATTAGGGTCTTTGCATGGAAACATCAGCGTCCAAGCAGGCAATCACGCTCACGTGATGGGCACGGATATGATAACACCACGTACAAATCGTATCGATGTTGAAGCCGCGAGCGTGAAGGTTGAGGCGGGGAAAGATATTATTCATACGAATGAGCGTCATGAGTATAAACAATCCGGCGTAAGTTTGGCGGTGTCATCACCGATGATAGAAGCGGCGCAATCGGTGATGAAAAGCGTGAAGCGCAGTGGTGAAGTAAAAAATGAACGATTAAAACAATTATATCAACTGAAAGCAGCCTATGAAGTTGGTTCTGTCTTAGGCTCGGCAAAAGGTGTTGCAGACACCCTTTCCTCATTAGGAAATATGAACGGCGGTGGCGACATCTCTAGTCCTAGTGTGAAAATCTCCGTCAGTGTTGGTGCTAGCCAATCTAAACAAAGCAGTGAAACGAAAACTATCACGCATCAAGGTAGCAAATTAAATACGGGGACGCTTAATCTCACTAGCCGAGAAGGGAATGTGGATGTTTTAGGGTCTTATATTAATGCCAAACGTGCAGAGTTTGATGCGGCAAAAAATCTGAATGTAGAATCCCTTCAGGACACCTATTACAACCGCAGTGAAAATAAAAATAGCGGCGGGAACGTGGGGATGTCCTTAGGGATGAATGGTAATAGTTTTGGATTGGGTGTTGAAGACTCTGCACAGGTGGGCAAAGGGCGGGAAAACAGCGACAGCATCACCCAACGCAATAGTTATATTAACGCCCAAGAAACAGTAATAAAAACCGGTAAAGATGCCAATTTCAAAGGTGCTGTTGTTAAAACAGACCGTTTAGAGGCGGATATTAAAGGCAATCTTAATTTAGAAAGCCGCCAAGACAGCAATCACTACGATAGCAAACAAACTCAAGCTGGTGCGGGCTTTAGTGTGGCGATTTACGGCACAGGGTCGAGTGTGTCAGCGAACTATTCTCAAAACAAAGCGAAAGTGAACTATGCCCAAGTGGAAGAACAAACGGGCTTCCATGTGGGCAAAGGTGGAATGGATGTTAAGGTTGCGGGGAATACGCACTTTGCGGGCTCTGTGATTGACAGTGAAGCCGACCAAGATAAAAACCGCTTCCAAACAAAATCGCTTAGTCATACCGATATTGAAAACCACAGTGAGATTGAAGTGAAAAGCATGAGCGCTGGGCTTTCAACGAATATGGCTCAGAATGCTAAAAATGCGATGGGCGCGGTGGCGAGTGCTTTAGGGAATAAACATGAAAGTGCTACAAGTCAAACGCAATCAGCGATAGGGTCTAATATTCAAATTGACACAGAAACACCGGAAAATCTGACCGCACTTTCACGGGATACGAAGAATGCAAATCATAAGGTGAAAGCCTTTGATTTACAGGAAATCAAAGAGCAACAAGAAGCGGCACAAGTGGCGGGTGAGTTGTTTTCAAAAATCACAGGTGATGTAGCCAAAGCATTTGAATTTGAAGACGGCAGCAAAGAGAAGATTGCGATGCATGCCCTTGCGGGCGCATTGGCAGCGAAGATGTCAGGGGGGAATGTTGCGACAGGTGCGGCAGCGGGAGCAGGGTCGGAGTGGTTGAACACGTATGTTACAGATTACTTAAATGAACAAGCGAAAGACCTTAAGTTAGATGCAGGACAAAAGGAGAAGCTTAAACAAGCAGCGCAGCAAATGACGGCGTTGGCGATAGGTGCGGCAGCGGGTGCAGTGACCGGTGGGACAAGTGAAACGATTAAACAGGGGGCGTTGGCATCTTACAATGCGGAGACGTATAACAGACAGCTTCATGTTGATGAGATTAAATGGATTAAAGAAAACGCAAAACGTTTTGCTCAAGAGGAAAGTGAGCGTTTAGGGCATCAAGTCACTGAACAAGAAGCGATGGAGCGATTAATTACCCAAGCAGCTCAAGAAGTCGACTATGCTTGGTTTAAGAAAATAGGCGAAACAGATGGTCAAGCACAGTCTTTCTTAAGAAAAGCAACGGCTCAAGGGGATGTTCCTCCTTATGATAATCGCGGCACATTTATCAATTCAGGTGGTAAACGTCAGTCGATGTTTACTGTTGCGGATAAAGATGAATATTACTCAACAGGTAAATATTCAAATGCATTGGCACAATTTGATAAAGCAAACGGCCATGTCGTAACGAAGACATTACAACCGAAAGTAAAATATAATCTTTATACTAAATCGTTATCAGATGGTGCAGATGCTGCTTTAAAAGGTACCTTGCATGCATTTGATCATCCGGAGGATGTACTCAAGCCAATTGGTTTTGGTATTGCGAACTGCTTAAAAGAAGATATGTGTATTTCAGCCGGTAAGGAAATGTTATCGGATTCAGGAAAGGCAGTATGGCAATCGGGTAAAGACATTTTGGGCGAAGGCTATCGTCTTGACGATGTAAATTACCTTTATGGTAAAAATATGGTCAATGAGATTGATGCGATAGCAGCAGTGAGAGGTGGTACTGCCTTGTTAGAGCTTACTGGGGTGGGGAAAGCAGCAGGTAAAGCTGCCAGTACAATAGGAGATGCAGCAGTAAATTATGTTAGATTCAAGTTGCCAAAAGGCTCAAATGCGAATGAGGTGTTGCCGATTGTTGGGGAGACAAAGGGGTATGATCTAGAATCATTCAACTATGAAGCACATAATCTTGTTAATTATGAGAAATATAAACAACAATTACGACAAGAAAATTTAGATAATATAGCTAAATTATACCCTGAACTTTCTCATGCTGCTTTAGGTAAAAATAATTTTACATATAAAGGTAAAATGTTTACGAAGGCTGAGTCAGATGAATTGGGTAGAGCTTGGGTTGGACCTAATTATGAGGTAACAAGTCAAGGGGGATTCATTAGTGAAGATAGGACAAGAAGATATAGACCTGCCACCTCAAAGAAAAATTCTAGTTATGCTGACACTGGAATACAGTCTAATTTTGAACGTTTTTACATAGACCCTATTACTGGCTCATCAAAGGTAGAAAGTAACTTACATTTAAATATTTATGAGGATAAAAAATAAATGCTTATAGCTGAACTAAAATGGGTTGATTACAATGTCCCAACAAGAGATGATGCATCCTTAATAATACTTAAACCAGCCTATTGCTTAAATTTAACATTGGCAATAGGGGCTAAAGATGAGTCTGGAAGTGATTTTTTTTATACTAATATTTTTAATTTAGGGATGATTCAAAGAGAAAAATTATTAATGATAAATAAAGGGATAGTTATTGATCTTTATACACTAGATGAAATAGAAAATCATTTGAAAGCTATAATAAATAAAATATCTGGAGAAACCTGGAATGATATTGTTATTCAATTAAAAGAATATTTTGATTGGGAATATCAATAGTTTGTAAATACCCCCGATGGCGCAAGCGTCCAACGCTTGTGCCATGACAAGTACCAATAATAGCGCCAGCGTCCACGCTGGTGCTGTTTAATAAAAACATTGTGAATTTTACCCATAAACGTTGGGAGAACCAATGTTCAAAATTCTTTGGATTTTTTACTGCACTTTTAGATGATAGGCACAAGCGAGGACGCTTGCGCCATCGTGGGAGACAAAGCAGCAGAAAAGCTTGGATACGGACAGAGGATCCCTCCTCAAAAAGCGCCATTTAATTCCCATGGGCAAGATGTTTATTGGAATGGCAAAAATTATATTACCCCAGATGTTGATGGGCATAATGTTTCCGATGGTTGGAAAATTTTTGACCGAAGAGGAAATAGACTTGGCACTTATGATAAGGATTTAAAAAGAATTAAGGATTAATAATGTTTGGTATTTTCTTTAAAGATAAAGGTACACCTTTTGATAATGGATATGGAATGCATATTTTGGCTTCGATCTCTTTAGGTGAATATGTAGAAGAATTACATATTCCAATAGACTATTGGAGTATTGAAGAATATAGAAATAGCTGGGCTGCATCTATAGCTGATGGGATAGAAAAAAAGAAACATTCAGTACTTATTACATCTATGCATGAGCCAGAATCTTTAAATTTTATTTCTACATGGATTGTTTATTATGATGGGGAAATTTCTTATGTTCAAAATAAGATCATATTTATCGATGATTTCCCAGAGTTTGATGCGTCTAAAATCAATGAATATGTAAATAAACGAGAGGTCTTAAATGAAGATGGTTTTAAGATATCTGAATGGATAGTAAAAACAAAAGATGTAATTGATTTTTATAATAGCATTATCGGTTTAGTTTGACTAATTGATTCTAATAATTAAGGGATAAGTAATGCGGTCAATTGAAAGTAATAAAAAGGATTTTGGAGTTTACTGGACTGAGAGTTTTTCAATTGATGATTATGTGTACGGTAATATTAAAATAAGAATAGGTGATAGGTTATATCCTGAAAATAATGATTCCTATGATAACTACACATTAGGTACAGTTTTTTTAATTTAAAAGACTCATTTATTAATAAATACTATTATGGTTATTGTACAAATGAAGACTTTGGTGAAAATGAGTTTAATGCTACTAAATGGCATAATGGAGAACTATCTAATGTTTTTTTAATTGATACAACAGAGTTGGGTGGTTATGAGAATATCAACACACTTTATTTATGTATGGCATATTCAGGAGATTTTGAGCGTTTATTTTATAGTGTAGATAATGGAGAATCTTTTAATGAAATTAGATATCCAAAAGGAACTGTTCAGGGGGTTGTATCTCGATTGCCTACATACTAGGCTCCCATAGATGGCGCTAGCGTCCACGCTTGTGCTGTTTAATAAAAACATTGTGAATTTTACTCATAAACGTTGGGAGAACCAATGTTCAAAATTCTTTGGATTTTGTGACCGCACTTTTAGTTGATAGGCACAAGCGAGGACGCTTGCGCTATCGTAGAATTATTCACTATAGTAAAAATGGATATCATATAGTTCCGGCTAAACCAAAGGAATAATAGTCTATGAATAATGACATTATAAGATTAAGAATTGTTACCCAAAATGCCTTGATAGGTAAAATTACCAAAGAGGTTAGAGGTGTTTATGTAAGAATCAATAAAAATTGTATAAGTATTTATATTATTATTGATGGAGATATCTCTACCTATTGGAATGAAGAGATTTATGAAATTGGTACAGATATTATTTCTAATTTTGGTGAGGATTATACTATTGATGAGAATTTAGTTAGAATTGATTACCCTAAATATTTATCTTTTGATAATTATATATGTGTATATAAGCGCCATGAAAAATATGAATAAGATTAGAACTATTTATAACAAGAATTTAAAAAGAATTAAGGATTAATAATGTTTGGTATTTTCTTTAAAGATAAAGATACATCAATGATAGCGCCAGCGTCCACGCTGGTGCTGTTTAATAAAAACATTGAGAATTTTACCCATAAGCCGTTGACAGAACCAATGTTCAAAATTCTTTGGATTTTATAACCGCACTTTTAGATGAGAGGCACAAGCGAAGACGCTTACGCTATTGTGGGGACATCTAGAAAATATTCTAACTATTAGTTTGGAAAATAGTTTTTCAGACACTTCAGCATACTTTCATGGAGGTAGGATATGTATTCACTAGGTTTATCATTTTTTTTTCAATATATAGTTTTTCTGTGTCTAGAAAAGTAGGAATTGGAATATTATTTTCGATAAAAATCTCATCATATTTAAATAGTTTACCCAACTTAAATAATGATTTTTCTTGTGTTACAATAAACCCTATATTAACCTCATCATTACCATCAGAATGTATAAAACTACATTCAGGAAATCTAAGTAGAAATAGATCCCAAGTTGTAGACTTAATGGTATTTAATACCTTTTCTTGTTTTGAGTTCTTATGGATTCCAAATATTTTTCCAGCACTACCATTAAAGTATTGCTTTGCTAAGTAATATTCTCTTGCAAAAATTTTACCTAACTGAGATTGCATAAAATTATCAAAAATATCAAGCTTTTCTTTTACAGTCCCTTTTGGTAGTTCAAATAAATTAATAAAGATCATCTTGATTAACAAAATCTCTATTCCTAATAGATTAATATTATTTGAATAGTTCATAATGAAATTATCAACTCTTTCTGAAGCTGTTTCATCTATAGTTTTACCTTTTAAATAAAAAAATATTTGTTCTTCATTTACTGTTTCTTTATATTCCTTGTTTTTAAGGAAAAATATTTCATCCATTAAGTATAACTTTAACAATGATTTTGTGTGTTTGATTAAATACTCTCTAACTTGAGTTTCATCCTTTTTATCAATGATACCTTTTGAATAGGCTTCCAGGTAATAGAAGTAAGGACTTAGACCCCATTTATTTTCTGTAATAAATTCAAGGAATTCAATTAAGCCATCATTTTGATAATTACCTTCTATAAATCTATGAATAGAAGACATAACATTTGAATCAAGTAAGGCAGAAGCGAAAAATTTCAAGTTGTCTATCTTTACAGCTATAATATTTTGAACAAAAAGAGAAGGTTCTTTACCAGATAAATGATCTAGTATAAAAATTTCATTACAAAATTCTTTATGTTCATCTAATAGTTTAGAACTGTTTTCTGAATCTTTTATTATCCACTTGTAGCGCATATTTATACCTTGACTTTATTATGTATTTTTATTTAACTATCGAATTTAAGTGTATTTCTTAATCACTTCATCGCCACACCCAACCACTTCATCATCTCTCTCTCATCCCAGCCTTTACGTTTGGCATAATCTTGAGCTTGGTCTTCATCAATGCGACCTAAAGTGAAATAGTTACTTGCCGGGTGGGTGAAGTACCAACCACAGACGGAAGCTGCCGGCCACATGGCGTAGCTTTCGGTGAGTTTCATGCCAATGCGTTGTTCTACTTCTAATAAATCCCAAATCAAGGCTTTTTCCGTATGTTCCGGGCAGCTTGGGTAACCAGGTGCAGGGCGGATGCCGACGTAGTTTTCATTGATTAATCCTTGGTTATCAAATTCCTCTTGCGTGTAGCCCCAAATGCGGGTGCGGAGCTCAAAGTGCAGGTATTCTGCCATGGCTTCAGCGAGGCGGTCGCCTACGGCTTGTAGCAAGATGGCGTTGTAGTCATCGCCTGCGGCTTTGTAGCCTTCCACTAAATCCATTTCTTCAATGCCGGCGCACACGGCGAACATACCCATCCAGTCTTTTTTGCCGCTTTCGCGATCAGCGATAAAGTCGCTTAAGGCAAAGTTAAATTGGCTTTTGCTGTTTTTGCCACGTTCCGTTTGTTGGCGTAAACCGTAAGCCGTGCCGATAGGTTGAGTGCGGTCTTCATCGGAGAATAACACCACATCATCGCCCACACGTTCCGCAGGGAAAATACCTAAGATACCGCTTGGGTTAAGTTTGTGATTTTGTTCGAAAGCATCTAACATCGTTTGCGCATCATTCCACACGCGGCGGGCTTCTTCGCCACTTTCCGGATGATCAAAGGCATCCGGATAGCCACCCATCAAGCCCCATACACGGAAGAACGGCGACCAGTCGATAAATTTGCGCAGTTCGGCAATCGGCACGTTTTTGAATTCCACAATGCCGGTTTGGTTTGGCGTTGGCGGCACATAATCCGCCCATTCGCCACTAAAGCCGTCGAAACGGTTGGCGCGCGCTTCTTCAATGCTGAGTTGTTTACGCAGTGGTTTGCGATTGGCAAAGGATTGTTGGATTTTCTCGTAATCTTTCTTGAACTGTTCCCATAATGCCGCGCGACCTTCCGGATTCATCAATGTGGCACATACGGTTACCGCACGGGAGGCGTTTGAGGTATAGAACACGCCGTGTTGTTTGTATTTGGGATAAAGTTTAATCGCAGTATGTTCTTTGGAGGTGGTAGCACCACCGATCAACACCGGCAAGTTCAACCCTAAACGCGCCATTTCGCCAAGGAAGTATTCCATTTCGTCTAAAGATGGCGTAATCAAACCGCTCAAGCCGATAAGATCCGCTTTTTCATCTATGGCGGTTTGAATGATTTTATCCGCCGGCACCATTACGCCCAAGTCAATCACTTCAAAGTTATTACATTGCAACACCACGCTTACGATGTTTTTGCCAATGTCATGCACATCGCCTTTCACGGTAGCGATCACCACTTTGCCGTTGCTGGAGCCTTTTTGTTTGGTGGCATTGATAAACGGCTCTAAATACGCCACGGATTGTTTCATCACGCGCGCGGATTTCACCACTTGCGGGAGGAACATTTTGCCGTCGCCGAACAAATCGCCCACCACGTCCATGCCTGCCATGAGTGGGCCTTCGATCACTTCTAACGGCGTTGGGAGTTTTTGGCGGGCTTCTTCAGTGTCTTCAATGATGTACGTGGTAATTCCTTTCACGAGGGCGTGTTTTAAACGTTCTTCCACCGGCCACGTACGCCATTCGGCGACAGAATCCACCGCACTTTCATCGTTGCCTTGGTTACGATATTTTTCCGCAATATCTAATAAACGCTCTGTGCCATCCGGCGTGCGGTTTAAGACGGCGTCTTCAATTACATTACGTAATTCCGGATCCAGATCATCGTAAATAGCGAGCTGTCCTGCGTTCACGATCCCCATGTCCATGCCTTGTTTGATGGCGTGATAGAGGAAGACCGCATGAATGGCTTCACGCATTACGTTGTTGCCGCGGAAGGAGAAGGACACGTTTGACACACCGCCCGAAATTTTGGCATGTGGCAAGCTGCGTTTAATACGACCTGTGGCGTTAATGAAATCCACGCCGTAGTTGTTGTGTTCTTCAATCCCGGTGCCGATGGCGAAAATATTCGGGTCGAAAATAATATCTTCCGGCGGGAAGCCAAGCTGGTTGACTAAGATGTTATAGGCACGGGTACAGATTTCCACTTTGCGATCTTCGGTGTCCGCTTGCCCAACTTCGTCAAATGCCATTACGACCACGGCAGCACCGTATTTACGCACCAGTTTGGCGTGTTCAATAAAGATTTCTTCGCCTTCTTTCAAGGAGATGGAGTTCACAATCGGTTTACCTTGCACCGATTGCAAGCCTGCTTCAATCACTTCCCATTTGGAGGAGTCGATCATCACCGGCACTTTGGCCGCATCGGGTTCTGTCGCCATAATATTAAGGAAACGGGTCATGCATTTTTTGCCGTCAAGCAAAGCTTCGTCCATGTTCACGTCGATGACTTGCGCGCCGTTTTCTACTTGATCGATGGCAATTTCAATGGCTTCGGCAAATTTGTCTTCTTTAATTAAGCGTTTGAATTTCGCCGAACCCGTTACGTTATTACGTTCGCCCACGTTCACGAACAGGCTTTCATCATCAATGTTGAGCGGTTCTAAACCGGATAAACGCATGGCGGTTTTGATTTGTGGCAATTTGCGCGGCGGGATGTTTTCTACTGCATCGGCAAAGGCTTTGATGTGTTCCGGTGTGGTGCCGCAACAGCCGCCGATAATGTTCACAAAGCCGCTTTCCGCCCATTCTTTAAGGTGTGCCGCCATGTCTTCTGCGCCAAGATCGTAGCCGCCAAAGGCATTTGGCAAGCCCGCGTTCGGGTGTACGGAAACGTAGGTTTCGCTGATTTTGGAAAGTTGTTCGACATACTGGCGTAATTCTTTCGGGCCTAACGCACAGTTCAAACCGAACGTGAGCGGTTTCGCGTGGCGCAGAGAGTTGTAGAACGCTTCAGTGGTTTGTCCGGAAAGGGTACGACCAGACGCATCGGTAATGGTGCCGGAAATCATGATCGGCAATTCCACGCCTAATTCTTCAAACACGGTTTCGATGGCAAATACCGCGGCTTTGGCATTCAGCGTGTCGAAAATGGTTTCGATCATGATTAAATCGGCACCGCCCTCGATTAAGCCGCGTGTAGCTTCTGAATAGGCGTCCACCAATTCCATAAACGTCACGTTACGGAAACCGGGATCGTTTACGTTCGGGGAAATGGACGCAGTGCGGTTAGTCGGGCCGAGAATCCCCGCAACGAAACGTGGTTTTTCCGGTGTGCTGTATTTATCTGCCGCCAAACGTGCCAGTTTCGCGCCGGCAAAATTCAGTTCGTAAGCAATAGATTGCAAGTCGTAATCCGCTTGCGCAATGGTTGTGGAGCTGAACGTATTGGTTTCAATGATGTCCGCGCCGGCTTCTAAATATTTTTCGTGAATGGCGGAAATGAGTAACGGTTGGGTGAGGGTCAGCAAATCATTATTGCCGCGTAAATCGATTGCGCTTTCAGCAAAGCGTTCGCCACGGAAATCCGCTTCGGTGAGTTTATATTTTTGGATCATCGTGCCCATGGCGCCGTCTAAAATTAAGATACGTTGGGCAAGGGCATTTTTTAGTATTTCAGTGGTGTTTTTCAAAATAAGCTTTCCGTTTGTTGGAGTTCAAATAAATGGGTGGAATAGTAGGAAGATGTGCTTGTGCTGTCAAATGTTATCTCTCTAAAAGTGCGGTGTTTTTTTAACGCATTTTTCTAGTAGACATAAGAAGAGAATTCTTTGCCGATTTTCTGCTTTTTATCTTGGTCTATGCTAAACTAGCGCGCAATTTTTCTCGTATTTTTAATGATTTTTTATCCCTTATGACCTTATCTACCCCTCTTTTTATTGCATTGCGCTATTGGCGGGCAAAAAGTGCCGATCGCTTTGGACGGTTGGTGACGAATTTAGCCAGTTTTGGCATTGTGCTTGGCGTGATGGCATTGATTATTGTGCTGTCTGTAATGAACGGTTTGGAAGGCTATCAAAAGCAACAAGTGCTTTCTTCCATTCCACACGCCATTGTCAGCCCGAACGGTAAGGTGAAGATTGATGATGCCGAGCCACCTATGCCGAATTTCGTGCAAAAAGCCGTGCCGATAAACATGACGAATGTGATTTTTCAAACCGCGGGCGGTGTCAGCGCAGGGCAGGTGATTGGGATTCGACAATTTTCAGATGACCCAATTTTATCCACATTGCCTGAGCAGAATTTTGAGGATTTGCTACCGACAGGCGAATTTAAAATTATCATTGGCGATCAACTGGCGCAGAAATTAAACCTGCATGTCGGCGACAAAGTACGTTTAATGATTACCGAAAACAGCCAATACACGCCATTTGGGCGCGTGCCGTTGCAACGTTTATTTACCGTCAGTGAAATCTATTTTGATACGGGCGAGGTATCCGGTTATGAAGCGTTCGCCAATTTAACGGACATTGGACGTTTAATGCGAATTCAGCCGGGCGAAGCACAAGGTTTCCGTTTATTTTTAACGGATCCGTTCCAAATTACCGAGCTGCCGGCGGCATTTCCCTCAGCCGAGCAAATCACCGATTGGCGCATGCAAAAAGGCGAGTTTTTCCAAGCAGTGCGCATGGAAAAAAATATGATGGGCTTGTTGGTGAGCTTAATTATCGTGGTGGCGGTATCCAATATTATTACGTCTTTAAGCCTGATGGTGGTGGACAAACAGGGCGAAATCGCCATTTTGCAAACCCTCGGTTTAACAAAAGGACAGGTGCGTTCCATCTTCATTTATCAAGGTTTATTGGTGGGGTTAATGGGCACTTTGGTGGGCGCTATATTGGGCGTGTTAGTGACGTTCAATTTGGATGCCATCGTGAATATCTTAGGTGCAAAAACGATGTATTTGCCGACCGCACTTGAGCCTTGGCAAATTCTGACGATTGTCGTGTTTTCCTTATTATTGTCATTGTTATCCACCATTTATCCTGCCTATCGCGCCGCGAAAGTGGAACCGGCAGAAGCCTTGCGCTACGAATAAAAAGAGATGAAAAAATGAATACAGCATTATTATCTTGCCAAAATGTGAGTAAATTTTACCAAGAAGGCACCCAACAAACGGAAGTGCTAAAACAGGTATCTTTCTCTATGCAGCCGAGCGAATTGGTCGCGATTGTGGGCAGTTCCGGTTCGGGCAAAAGTACCTTGTTGCATACCTTGGGCGGATTAGATCAACCGAGCAGCGGTGAAGTGTTTATCAAAGGGCAATCGTTGCAACAAATGACACCGAATGCCTTGGCGAAGCTACGCAATCAATATTTAGGCTTTGTGTATCAGTTTCATCATTTGATGGCAGATTTCACCGCACTTGAGAATGTGATGATGCCGATGCTTATCGGGCAACAAAATAAAACGGAAGCACAGGATCGCGCCGAACAGATCTTAAGTGCGGTCGGTTTACAGCACAGAATTTCACATCGTCCGTCTGCGCTATCCGGCGGGGAACGCCAACGTGTGGCGATTGCCCGAGCGTTGGTGAATAACCCGGCATTGGTGTTAGCAGATGAACCTACGGGGAATTTGGATCACAAAACCACGGAAAGCATTTTTGAGTTGATTCAACAGCTTAACCAAGAAAAACAGATTGCGTTCTTATTGGTGACCCACGACTTGAATTTGGCGGAAAAATTGAATCGCCGTTTAATTATGCAAGACGGCGTGTTACGCGAGGAAACTGCCTGATGAATACGCCATTTTTTATTAGTTGGCGCTATCAACGCAGTAAGCATAAAAACCGTTTGGTGTCGCTGATTTCATTTTTTTCCAGCATGGGCATTGCCTTGGGCGTGGCGGTGTTAATTATCGGTTTAAGCGCCATGAACGGCTTTGAACGTGAACTCAATCAACGGATTTTGGCAGTCGTGCCGCATGCGGAAATTTCCTCTGCAAGCGGGCAAAACAACGCACCGGTTGATCATTGGCAACATCTTGCCGCTAAGTTGAAACAAAATCCGCAAATCATTGGCGTTTCGCCTTTTGTCAGTTTTACCGCCTTAGTGGAAAATGGCGCAAAATTAAAAGTAGTACAAATTAAAGGCGTGGAAACGGTATTGCAGGATCAAGTGAGTTCTCTTGGGCGTTTCGTGTTAAATCAAGGATGGCAAAATTTCGCGCAACATGGCGGGTTGGTGTTAGGCTCGGGGATTGCTCGGGATTTGGATGTGCAAGAAGGGGATTGGGTTTCTCTGTTAATTTCACAACAAACAGGCTCGGATAATTTGACTCAGCCCTTGCGTGAACGGATTCAAGTAACCGGCATTTTGCGTTTAGACGGCCAGTTGGATCACAGTTATGCCCTCATGCCATTGGCACAAGCGCAGCAGTTGATGAATTATCAAGTGGAACAGGTGAGTGGGGTAGAATTGAAAACCGCCGATCCGTTTAACATTCAAACCCTTGATTATTCCATGTTGCAAGATTATCCGCAGATGCTCTACCTGCAAAACTGGATCAGTAAATTCGGCTATATGTATCGTGATATTCAGCTGATTCGTACGGTGATGTACATTGCCATGGTGCTGGTGATTGGAGTGGCGTGTTTTAACATTGTGTCCACGCTTATTATGGCGGTGAAAGATAAAGCCGGTCATATTGCTATCATGCGTACTCTTGGGGCGAATAATGGGTTTATTAAGCGTATTTTTATTTGGTATGGCTTGCAGGCGGGTATGAAAGGCTGTCTGATTGGGATTGTGTTGGGCGTGATTTTGGCCTTAAATTTGACCGCACTTATTCAAGGCTTGGAAAGTGTTATCGGCAGAAAATTATTGTCTGACGGCATTTATTTTGTGGACTTCCTGCCAACCGAGCTACATTGGCAAGATGTATTGCTGGTGCTGCTTTCTGCGTTAATTCTCAGTTTATTTGCCAGCCTTTATCCGGCAAATCGCGCGGCAAAATTGCAACCGGCACAGGTATTAAGCGGTCATTAAAAAAGAAATTAAATAAACTAGTTTACTAGTACAAATTGCGGTGGTAGAGTAATACCACTTTTTCGGGCATTTTAGAATTTTATGAAGATAAGCGAGTGAATAATGAAGACAAAAAACGATATTTCCATTGAAAATGACGATACGCGAATTGGCAAAATTGAACAGGTATTACCTCCGATTGCCTTGCTAGAAAAATATCCGGCAAGTAGCGTTGCAGTGAAAACCGTTGAAAATGCCCGTCACGAAGCGCATAACATTATTCATGGCGAAGATGATCGTTTACTTGTGGTGATCGGGCCTTGTTCCATTCATGATCCGAAAGCCGCATTAGAATATGCGAAACGCATTAAATTAATGCGCGAAAAATATCAAGATACCTTACAAATTATTATGCGCGTGTATTTTGAAAAACCGCGTACTACGGTGGGCTGGAAAGGTCTCATTAATGACCCATACTTAAATAATACCTATGCGTTGAACGACGGTTTGCGTATAGCGCGTAAATTATTGTCTGACATTAACGATTTAACGGTGCCGACGGCAGGGGAATTTTTGGACATGATCACGCCGCAATATTTAGCTGATTTCATGAGCTGGGGCGCGATTGGGGCGAGAACCACTGAATCCCAAGTGCACCGTGAGTTGGCTTCCGGTTTATCTTGTGCGGTTGGCTTTAAAAATGCGACCAACGGTGGCGTAAAAATTGCCCTAGATGCGATTGGAGCAGCAGAAGCGCCACACCATTTCTTGTCCGTCACGAAGTTCGGTCATTCTGCTATCGTTTCCACCAAAGGTAACGAAGACTGCCACATTATTTTACGCGGTGGCGACAATGGCCCAAATTACAGCGAACAAGATGTTGCCGAGGTGTGCGGTGAACTTGCCAAAGCGGGCTACAGAGCCCATGTGATGGTAGATTTCAGCCATGCCAACAGCTGCAAACAATTCAAAAAACAATTGGATGTGAGCCGTGAAGTGGCTCGTCAAATTGCGGCAGGTTCCGATAAAATTTTTGGTGTGATGATTGAAAGCCATTTGGTGGAAGGCCGTCAAGATTTGGTCGAAGGCAAACCCTTAACTTACGGCCAAAGCATCACCGACAGCTGTATCGGTTGGGAAGATAGTGAAAAAGTCTTGCAAGAGTTATCCGATGCGGTGGCAGCAAGACGCAAATTAAACGGCTGATTTTTCTTTTCGCCCGTTCATTTCAAACAAAAGTGCGGTGGATTTTCAGAGCGAATTTCCACCGCACTTTTTTTGACTTTTAAGTTAAACCGCCTCCGGATTTGGTATATCATATAGGGACTTATTTTATCCACTGAGGCAATAATGGCGTCTAAAAATTCTCCTCCTGCGAAAGATCAAAACACCATCAATTTGAACATTCCTCCTCATTCCATCGAAGCCGAACAAGCCGTGTTGGGCAGTATTTTGCTGAACAACATGTATTGGGATGATGTGGCAGAAAATGTGGTGAAAGAGGATTTTTATCGCTTTGAACATCGTTTGATTTTTGAGGAAATGGAAAAGCTGATTGCTCAGCAATCGCCGGTGGATTTAATTACCTTAGAACAGGCACTAAAAAGTCGCGAAGTCATCGAACAGGTGGGCGGTTTTGCTTATTTGGCGGAGCTTTCCAATAACACGCCGAGTGCCGCCAACGTGGTCGCTTATGCCAATGTGGTGCGAGAAAAAGCAATCATGCGCGAGTTGATTTCCGTTGGGAACAAAATTGCGCAAAACAGCTATTCTCCGAAAGGGCAGGATGTGAAACATTTGCTGGATGAGGCGGAGCGAGAAGTTTTTGCCATTGCTGAGAAGCGCGCATCCGGTACTGAAGGCCCACAAAATATCATTTCCATTCTGGAAAACACCATCAATAAAATCGAACAACTCAGCCAAGTTAAAGATCATTCCGGTGTGACCGGCGTTTCCACGGGTTTCAAAGATTTAGATAAGAAAACGGCAGGTTTGCAAAAATCCGACTTGATTATTGTGGCGGCGCGTCCTTCCATGGGGAAAACCACCTTTGCCATGAACCTATGTGAAAATGCGGCGTTAGGCAGTGATAAACCGGTATTAGTGTTCAGTTTAGAGATGCCGGCGGAGCAAATTATGATGCGTAGCTTGGCGTCACTTTCACGCGTGGATCAAACGAAAATCCGTACCGGTCAGGGCTTGGATGATAACGATTGGGCAAAAATTTCTAGCACCATGGGGATGCTTGCGAAAAAACCGAATTTATTTATTGACGATTCTTCCGGTTTAACGCCGACGGAGCTGCGTTCCCGTGCAAGACGGGTTTATCGTGAAAATAACGGCTTAAGTTTAATCATGGTTGACTACCTTCAATTAATGCGTGCCCCGGCATTTTCTGAGAATCGTACCTTAGAAATTGCAGAAATTTCCCGTTCTTTAAAAGCGTTGGCAAAAGAATTAGAAGTGCCGGTGATCGCCCTGTCACAATTAAACCGTACCTTGGAAAACCGCCAGGATAAACGCCCGGTCAACTCAGACTTGCGTGAGTCAGGTTCTATTGAGCAGGACGCAGACTTGATTATGTTTATTTATCGTGACGAAGTGTATAACCGCGAGTCAGAAGAAAAAGGCATTGCGGAAATTATTATCGGTAAACAGCGTAACGGGCCGATTGGACGTGTGAAGTTGGCATTCCAAGGTCATTTTTCCCGTTTTGATAACTTAGCAGAACATCATCATTACGATGACGAATATTAGATAACAGCGTAAAAGAGATAAAAAATGCACATGAAACCTGCAACAGCCAAAATCAGTTCTGTTGCGTTAAAACACAATATTCAAACCATTAAACAAAAAGCCCCAAACAGTAAAATTATTGCAGTAGTCAAAGCCAATGCTTACGGACACGGTGTCGTGTTTGTGTCTTCTGCCGTCGAAAGTCTGGTGGATTGCTTTGGTGTAGCGCGTTTAGAAGAAGCACTAAAATTACGCTCCAACGGCATTACCAAACCGATTTTGCTGTTAGAAGGGTTTTTCTCTTCCAAAGACTTGCCGATTTTAGCCGTTAATAACATTCAAACTGTCGTGCATAGCCAAGAACAGTTAGAGGCTCTTGAAGAAGCCCAAACGCCTAATCCGGTGAAAGTGTGGTTGAAAATTGATACCGGTATGCATCGATTGGGCGTGCATTTGGACGACGTGGACAACTTTTATCAAAAACTTAAATCGCTTCCGTGCGTTGATCCGAATATTGGCTTTGTGAGTCATTTTAGCCGTGCTGATGAACTAGAGTGCGGTTATACCGAAAAACAATTAAGCTGCTTTTTACAGGCAACGGAAGGTAAATCTGGTGAACGGAGTATTTCTGCTTCCGGCGGTATTTTATTCTGGCAGGACGCGCATTTAGACTGGATTCGTCCGGGCATTATTATGTACGGCATTTCACCGAATAATACAGCGGGTAAAGAATACGGTTTAACGCCGGTGATGAATTTAACGTCTTCTTTAATCGCCGTGCGCGAACATAAAAAAGGCGAACCGGTGGGATACGGTGGTGTTTGGACAAGTGAAAAAGACACGAAAATCGGTGTAGTGGCGATTGGTTATGGTGATGGTTATCCGCGCGATGTACCACAAGGAACACCGGTTTACCTGAATGGTCGCCGTGTGCCGATTGTGGGTAAAGTGTCTATGGATATGCTCACCGTGGATCTTGGCGCAGACAGTCAAGACAAGGTGGGCGATGAGGTGATCTTGTGGGGTAAAGAATTACCGATTGAAGAAATAGCAGCAATTACGGGCATAATCAGTTATGAATTAATCACCAAATTAACCCCGCGTGTATTAACTGAATACATTGATTAAATTTAAAGGAGTGCTTATGCAAAATATCAATCCAACCCAAACGAACGCATGGAAAGCGTTAACCCAACATCATGCGCAACGTAAGAATACAACGATTCAAGATTTATTTGCGCAAGAAAAAGATCGTTTCGCCAACTATTCTTTAACCTTTAACAACGAGATTTTGGTCGATTTTTCCAAAAATAATCTAACCCGAGAAACCCTTGATTTATTGCGTCAACTCACTGAAGAGTGCGGCTTAACACAAGCTAAAGAAGCCATGTTCAATGGCGAAAAAATCAACCGTACAGAAAATCGTGCCGTATTACATACCGCACTTCGTAACCGTTCTAATACCCCGGTTTTGGTGGATGGCAAAGATGTGATGCCGGAAGTCAATGCCGTGCTCGCCAAAATGAAATCGTTCTGTGAACGTGTGATTTCCGGTGAATGGAAAGGTTATACCGGCAAAGCTATTACCGATGTGATCAATATCGGTATTGGCGGTTCCGATCTTGGCCCTTACATGGTGACCGAAGCCTTGCGCCCGTATAAAAATCATTTAACCATGCATTTTGTTTCTAACGTGGACGGGACACACATCGCGGAAACGTTGAAAAAAGTGAATCCGGAAACCACTTTAATTTTAGTGGCGTCTAAAACGTTCACCACCCAAGAAACCATGACGAATGCGCTATCTGCTCGTGATTGGTTCCTTGCCGCAGCAAAAGATCCTGCCCATGTGGCAAAACATTTTGCGGCGCTTTCGACTAATGCTAAAGCGGTCGCAGAATTCGGCATTGATACTAACAATATGTTTGAATTCTGGGATTGGGTTGGCGGCCGTTATTCTTTATGGTCTGCTATCGGGTTGTCTATTGCGCTTTCTATCGGCTTTGAAAACTTTGAAGCCTTATTAAGCGGTGCGCATGAAATGGATAAACATTTCCGCAATGCGCCGTTAGCACAGAATATTCCGACAACGCTGGCTTTAGTAGGCTTGTGGAACACCAACTTCTTGGGCGCACAAACGGAAGCGATTTTACCGTACGACCAATATTTACACCGCTTTGCCGCCTACTTCCAACAAGGCAATATGGAATCCAACGGTAAATATGTTGGCCGTGATGGCAAGGTGATCGACGGTTATCAAACCGGTCCAATTATTTGGGGCGAACCGGGCACGAACGGTCAGCATGCGTTTTATCAATTGATTCACCAAGGCACCACATTAATTCCTTGTGATTTCATTGCACCGGCGCAAAGCCATAATCCGTTGTCTGATCATCATAATAAATTGCTTTCCAACTTCTTTGCCCAAACCGAAGCGTTAGCGTTCGGTAAAACCAAAGAACAAGTAGAAGCCGAATTCTTGAATGCAGGTAAAACTTTGGAAGATGTGAAAGACATCGTGCCGTTTAAAGTGTTCACCGGTAACAAACCGACCAACTCCATTTTGTTACAAAAAATCACGCCGTTTAGTTTAGGGGCGTTGATTGCCATGTACGAACACAAAATTTTCGTACAAGGCGTGTTGTTCAACATTTACAGCTTCGACCAATGGGGCGTGGAATTGGGCAAACAACTTGCCAACCGAATCCTACCTGAATTGGTCACCAACGAGAAAGTGGAAAGCCACGACAGCTCAACCAACGGCTTGATTAATCAATTCAAAGCTTGGCGTTAAGCTCTCCATTGAGTGCCTGCCATTGAGAATAATGGGAGGCACTAGATGTGGAATGACAAAAAAAGTGCGGTGAAATTTCACCGCACTTTTTTTGTTATAGGAAGATAAACCTTAATGCGTAATTCGCGATGTCATGCGTAGCGTGCAACTTGTTGCACGAAATCGTGAATGCCCGAAAGGGGTAAATAATGTTCCGTGCGTGGTTTGGTCGTGCAACAAGTTGCACGCTACGATGCTAGATATGGAATGATAAAAAAGTGCGGTAAAATTTCACCGTACTTTATTCTGTGTAATTAAATCTTCAATTTAGCAACTTGTTGCACGAATAATTAACCTCGATGTGTAATTCACGATTTTATGCGTAGCGTGCATCTTGATGCACGAATGATTAACTTCGATGTGTAATTCACGGTTTCGTGTGTAGCGTGCAACTTGTTGCACGAAATCGTGAATGCCCGAAAGGGGTAAATAACGTTCCGTGCGTAGTTTGGTCGTGCAACAAGTTGCACGCTATGATTCCGTATATGGAATGACAACAAAGTGCAGTGAAATTTCACCGTACTTTGTTGTTTTTAATGAAAATAACCAATTAAAATGGTGGCTACTAATGCGGCAAGGGCTAAGAAGAAAAAGTGCGGTCGGTTTTGAGATTGTTTTTTGCTGAAGAATTTTGCTGAAAAAATAATGTAGCCGCAAAGCAATACAACTTTAGCCATAATCCAACTTTCTAAGCCGAAGTTGAATTGAAATAACATGACAATACCGCTGAGAATTAAGAGCGTATCTGTTAAGTGCGGTAGAATTTTCAAGAGTTTAACGGCACGCCAATTTCTCTGCGTGAGTTGCATTCCGCCTCGCACAATCAATAATCCCAAGCTTAAAAAAGCACAAATAATGTGCAAATAAACCAAATAAATATCCATTTATCCCCCAATATTTAAGGCAGCAATAAAGCACTGCTGCCTTAAAATGATCTTGTGTTGTTATTCTTCGGTATTTTCTACCGCACTTTCTTGTTCGGCTTCCTCGTCATCGACATCGCAGATACGCTCCAAGCTCACAACATGCTCATTTTCACTTGTGCGGATTAAGCGAACACCTTGCGTGTTACGTCCGACGATGCTGATCTCACTGACTCGGGTACGAACAAGAGTACCGGCATCGGTGATCAGCATGATTTGATCCGTATCAACCACTTGGGTTGCCGCAACGACTTTGCCATTACGTTCACTTACCTTAATGGAAATTACCCCTTTGGTATTACGGGATTTGGTCGGATATTCTTCTAACTTCGTCCGTTTGCCGTAGCCGTTTTGTGTCGCAGTCAGAATTTCGCCATCGTTTTTCGGAATAACTAAAGAAACGACTTTATCGATGTTGAGATCTAAGGTTTCTTCTGTGTTGTCATCAGAAACCTCTTCAATTTCAACCGCACTTTCGTCATCATTCAAATCATTGGTTAAGGCAAGTTTGATACCGCGTACCCCTGTCGCCAAACGCCCCATTGCACGGACAGCGGATTCGCTGAAACGTACTACGCGACCTTGGGAAGAGAACAACATGATTTCATTGTTGCCGTCGGTAATATCTACGCCGATCAATTCATCTTCGTCGCGTAAGTTCAGCGCGATGATACCGCTAGAACGTGGACGGCTGAATTCGGTTAACGCGATTTTCTTCACAATACCACCAGCGGTTGCCATGACGACGAATTTATCTTCTTCATAAGCGGTAACCGGTAAAATGGCAGTAATACGTTCATTTTCATTGAGCGGTAAAATATTGACGATTGGTCGTCCGCGCGAGCCACGGCTGGCTTGCGGAAGTTGGTATACTTTCAACCAATATAATCGTCCACGGCTGGAGAAACAGAGAATGGTGTCATGAGTATTAGCAACCAAGAGCTTCTCAATGAAATCTTCTTCTTTCATTTTCGTTGCCAATTTACCTTTGCCACCGCGGCGTTGTGCTTCGTAATCGGTAATTGGCTGATATTTCACATAGCCTTCGTGAGAAAGCGTCACCACCACATCTTCTTGGGCGATTAAATCTTCTAAATTAATGTCACCGGAAGCGGCGGTAATTTCTGTTCTGCGCGGATCGTTAAATTGTTCGCGGATTTGTTCCAATTCTTCACGAATTACTTCCATTAAGCGTTCTGGACTGCGTAGGATATAGAGCAATTCGCCGATGGCTTCCAATAATTTTTTGTATTCGTCTAGAATTTCGTCATGACCTAAGTTGGTCAATTTTTGTAAACGCAAATCTAAAATGGCTTGGGCTTGGACTTCGGTCAAATAATATAAACCGTCACGGATACCATATTGTTCGTCTAAATCTTCCGGGCGAGCAGCATCGACACCAGTTGCTGCTAACATCTCTGCAACATGACCAAGTTGCCATGGACGAGCAAGCAATTCACGTTTGGCGCTTTCCGGATTAGGCGCTTGACGAATTAGCTCAATAATTGGATCCACATTGGCTAACGCAATAGCAAGACCTTCCAAAATATGGGTGCGTTCACGGGCTTTGCGTAATTCAAAAATGGTACGTCGGGTCACTACTTCGCGGCGATGTAACACGAATGCTTCAATGAGTTGTTTTAAATTCAAGAGTTTCGGCTGACCGTGGTCTAATGCCACGATATTAATCCCGAAAGTGACCTGCATTTGCGTGAGGGCATGCAAGTTGTTTAATACTACTTCACCCACTGCATCGCGCTTGATTTCAATGACGATACGCATACCGTCTTTATCTGATTCATCACGTAAACCGCTAATGCCTTCAATTTTTTTCTCTTTGACGAATTCCGCAATTTTTTCGATTAATTTGGCTTTATTAACTTGATACGGAATTTCGTTAACAATGATGGTTTCACGGCCTTTTTCATCGGTTTCAATTTCCGCACGGGCGCGGACATAAATTTTACCACGACCGGTCTTATAGGCTTCTTCAATGCCTTTACGGCCGTTAATGAGTGCCGCAGTAGGGAAATCCGGACCGGGAATATGACTCATTAATTCATCAATGGTGATGTCGTTATTTTCGATATAAGCCAAACAACCGTCTAACACTTCGCCTAGGTTGTGTGGTGGAATATTGGTCGCCATCCCCACAGCAATCCCGGAGGAGCCGTTGACCAATAAGGCTGGGACTTTGGTTGGCAATACTTCCGGAATCATTTCTGAACCATCATAGTTTGGCACGAAATTGACGGTTTCTTTATCGAGATCTGCCAATAATTCGTGGGCGATTTTGGTCATACGGGCTTCCGTATAACGCATCGCTGCCGGCGCATCGCCATCTACAGAGCCGAAGTTACCTTGACCGTCCACTAACATATAACGCAAGGAGAAAGGTTGCGCCATACGCACCAAGGTATCATATACCGCGCTATCACCGTGTGGGTGGTATTTACCGATAACGTCACCCACAATACGGGCAGATTTACGGTAAGGTTTATTGTAGGCATTTCCCCCTTCGTGCATAGCAAATAACACGCGGCGGTGTACCGGTTTTAAGCCGTCACGTACATCAGGCAAGGCACGTCCTACAATAACGGACATGGCGTAATCGAGGTATGAAGATTTCAGCTCTTCTTCAATACTGACCGGCGTAATATCTTGGACGAAATCAGACATTTAGAACTTCCTAATCATTAAATTTAATGTGAAAAAATTGGCGTAATTATAGCACGGAAAGGGCTTTCTTCTAAATTAAATCTTGTAATGAAGACAGAAAAGCGCCCCTCAGTGTATTTGAGTGGCGCTTGGCATAATATTATTGAGGGATGTGTTGTGCGATGGCTAGAAATTCCTCAAAAAACGTTGGGAACGTTTTTGCCGTACAGTCCGGATCCAAAATGGTGATAGGCGTGTCGGATAACGCCACCAAGGCGAAACACATTGCCATACGGTGATCGTTATAGGTTTCGATTTCTGCAGCCTTAAAATCCGTTAATCTTAACGGTTGAATACGAATAAAATCTTCGCCTTCTTCCACGTCAGCGCCCACTTTGCGTAGTTCGGTTGCCATGGCGGTTAAGCGATCGGTTTCTTTTACTCGCCAGTTATAAATGTTACGAATCACGGTTTCCCCTTCGGCAAACAACGCGGTCGTGGCAATGGTCATGGCCGCATCAGGAATATGGTTCATGTCCATATCCACGCCGTGTAACGGAGCTTGTTCCGCTTCAATGAAATCCTCGCCCCAGGTGATTTTTGCCCCCATTTTTTCTAACACATCCGCAAATAAACGGTCGCCTTGAATACTGTTTTTGCCGATGCCTGTGACTTTCACTTTGCCTTTAATGGCACCTGCCGCCAAGAAATAGGACGCCGAGGAGGCATCGCCTTCTACCAAGAAAGTGCCTGGCGATAGATAAGATTGTTTGCCTTTCACGAGAAAGCGTTGATAGTTTTGATTTTCAACTTCCACACCGAAGATTTTCATCATGTTAAGGGTGATGTCGATGTAGGGTTTGGAAACTAAATCACCAACAATTTCAATTTCACTGTCGCCTTCTGCAAGAGGGGCAGCCATTAAAAGTGCGGTCAAAAATTGTGATGAAATGGAGCCGTCGATTTTAATCGTGCCACCACGCAAACCGGTGTTACGAATGGCAATCGGCGGATAGCCCTCGTTTTCTAAATAACGAATGTCTGCGCCTGCCTGCAACAATGCATCCACTAAGTGCTGAATCGGGCGTTCTTTCATGCGTGGTTCACCGGTTAATATCACTTCATTTTGTGGGGAAGCGTCTTTGCGTGTCAAACAAAGTGCTGCCGCCAACGGACGCATGGCGGTGCCGGCGTTACCTAAAAATAACGCTAAACCGTCATGCCATTGAAAGGCGCCACCTAAGCCTTGCACTTCGCAGACGGATTTATCGTCAGACAGCGAATATTGCACGCCAAGGTGTTTTAAGGCGTTGAGCATATGGCGGATGTCGTCGCTGTCCAGCAAATTAGTGACGTTGGTCGTCCCATGTGCCAATGCTGCTAACAATAAGGCGCGGTTGGACAGACTTTTCGAGCCGGGCAGGTTGATCGTGCCTTCCACATGATGGATAGGGTTAAGGGTAATGGAAGTGGCGTGTTGCATAAGTTGTCCGTTATAAGCCTAAAATGTCGCTAAGTGCGGTTAAAAAACGCTGATTTTCTTCCGGCAAGCCGATGCTGATGCGCAAATGGTTTGGCAAACCATAACCGGCAAGTGGACGCACGATTACGCCTTTGCGTAACAGTGCTTGATAAATCAGCGCAGCAGGTTGTTGTAAATCCAACATCACGAAATTGCCTTTGGACGGCACATAACGCAAGCCTTTTTCATCAAAGAAATTTTGCAATAATTGCAAGCCGATTTGATTATTTTCTGCCACTTTGGCGACAAATTCATCGTCTTGAATAGCCGCAGTGGCGGCGGCAAGGGCAAGGCTGTTGCAGTTAAAGGGTTGGCGTACGCGATTGAGTAAGCCCGCAATTTCTGTCGAGGAAACCGCATAACCAATGCGTAAACCGGCTAATCCATAGGCTTTGGAAAGGGTGCGGCACACAATCAGGTTCGGGTATTTTGCTAACAAACCGAAAGAATCCACCCGTTCACTCGGTTCGGTAAATTCCACATAAGCTTCGTCCAACGCTACGATCACTTGCGGATGCACTTGGGCCAAAAAGTCGGCAATTTCCACCGCACTTGAGAAGGTGCCCGTCGGGTTATTCGGGTTGGCGAGGTAAATTAATTTTGTTTTTGGCGTGATCGCTTTCAGAAAATCAGTCAAATCATTGCCGTAATTTTTCGCCGGAATTTCTACCCGTTTGGCATTCAAGGCTTGGCTAATCAACGGATAAACAATGAAACCATATTGGGAATAAATGATTTCGTCCTGCTCGGAAGCAAAGGTGTGGGCGATGAGTTCAATTAAATCATTGGAGCCGTTGCCAAGGGTGATTTGTTCCGGTAGTAAACCGAATTTTTCCGCGACAGCTTGTTTGAAATAAAATCCGTTGGAATCAGGGTAAAGATGAAGGTTGTCTAATTGCGCCTGAATCGCTTTTTTGGCGCTTGGCGGTAAGCCGAACGGATTTTCGTTTGAAGCGAGTTTGATGATATTTTTAATGCCTAATTCGCGTTCTAATTCTTCAATGGGCTTACCGGCTTGGTAAGGTGAAAGCGCTTTTACGCCCGCATTGGCACGATCAAGATATTGCATAAGATGCTCCGAGTAGTCATAAAGAAAAAGAAAGCGCGGTGGATTTTTACGATGAATTTCGACCGCACTTTTAAGAGGGCTATGCGTTTTCTTTGGCAAATTTTTGCATAAATTGGATCAATGTTTGTACGCCTTCAATCGGCATGGCGTTATAAATGGACGCGCGCATACCGCCTAACACTTTGTGTCCTTTTAACGCTTGCAATCCCGCTGCCGTGGCTTCGGCAACGAATTTTGCATTCAATTCGTCATTACCGGTCGTGAAGGTCACGTTCATTAAAGAGCGGTTGGCTTTTGCCACGTTATTTTGGTAGAAATCGCTACCGTCTAAATAATCGTAAAGCAAGTTGGCTTTGGCAAGATTGCGTTGTTCGATTTCCGGTAAGCCGCCGATAGACAACAAATGTTTGAATACTAAGGCACATAAATACCACGCAAACGTTGGTGGCGTATTGATCATGGAATCGCTGTTTTTCTGCGTTTCATAATTCCAAATGGACGGTGTGGCTTTGCGTGCTTTACCAATTAAATCATCGCGCACGATAACAATGGTGATCCCTGCCGGGCCAAGGTTTTTTTGCGCGCCGGCGTAAATTAAGCCGAATTTGCTGATATCTATTTTGCGGGAAAGAATGGTAGAGGATAAGTCGCCCACTAATACGCCATTGCCGACGTTTGGCACATCAAAAATTTCTACGCCACTGATGGTTTCGTTCGGGCAGTAGTGAACATAATCGTATTGTTCGGCAATATCGCTGAAATCAAGAGATTTGACTTTGAGTTCATCGCCCGATTCTAAAATGTTGATTTCATCAATTTCGCCGAAAGAGCGGGCTTCTTTTGCCGCGGTAGCAGACCAGTGGCCGCTGTTTAAATACAATGCTTTGCCATTTTCACGCAATAAATTCATTGGAATGGCGGCAAATTGACCGCGCGCGCCACCTTGTAGAAATAACACTTGGTAGTTTTCAGGAATGTTATAGAGTTTACGAAAATCCGCTTGGGATTGAGCGATTAATTCCATGAACAATTTGCCGCGGTGGCTGACTTCCATGACGGAGGTGCCTTGCCCCTGCCAATTTAATAATTCTTGTTGTGCTTGTTCTAAAACTGCTTTGGGCATCATTGCCGGACCGGCACTGAAATTAAATACATTTGCCATGGGATTTCCTCTGATTTAGTGAAAAATTGACTTCAGTTTTATCACCTCACCGTTTTCTAATCAATGATTTTTACGGAAATTTTTTGAATTTATCGGGAGGGGAAATAATCCCCTTTTAAAATGGGGAATTTTTTGACGAAATCCACAAAAAAGGCTACATTATCGCCAATTCATTTTTACTATAAGGGAGCAAATCAATGGAAAACGTCAACAAGTCTTTTCAAGATGTTTTGGAGTATGTGCGTATGTATCGCTTAAAAAACAAACTATTGCGCGATATGGACGATAACAATCGTAAGATTCGCGATAACCAAAAACGTGTATTGCTATTAGATAATTTAAATCAATATATCCGTGATGATATGCGAATTGAAGATGTTCGCGCCATTATCGAAAATATGCGTGACGACTACGAGAATCGGGTGGATGACTATGTTATCCGTAATGCAGAATTGTCTAAACAACGTCGTGAAATTAGCAGTAAAATGAAAATGCAAGCTAAATCTGCGTGTGAATCGGCTAAAAAAGCATAGCCGTTAAGACTTAGTTCAAGAAGTTCAAGAAAATGGTGACTTAGTTCACCATTTATTTTTTTATTGGAATCATGTATGTCCTTTTTTTCTTATTTTTATTTCGAAAGTCAGATGCATTTTCAGGGATACCTGAAATATGTTGTCATCTTCATTGCGCTTTGCGCATTATTATTTGTCACCGTCTTATATTTACGTCATCAGTTAGAAACAAAATACCGCGATTTAAGCATCATTTTTTTACTTTTGATCATTTTCTTGTTTGGCGTGCAATATAGTCAATACGAGCAAAATCAAGTATATGCGAACGATACGTCACGCATGGTAACATTTTTAACTTCCGTGAAAGAATCACAACAGGTGACGGCAGAAGATATTCGGGTCAATAGCCGGAGCTTAAGTAATGGGATGATTTTGAATATTCAAGATAAATATTATGAGGTGCATTTCAATAATGATTTTACCGCCTACAATTTATTACCGATCCATTTGGTGAAACCAAATATTAACGTTATCGACAAGGAGGGGAATTAATGGAAGGTTATACCTTGTTAGGCATTAAGTTAGTCATGGGCATTATTGGTTTAGTGCTGCAAATCAACTTGATGGGAAAAGGCAATTTGGCGCCGACGTCCGCCATGGATCAAGTGCAAAATTATGTGTTAGGCGGTATTATCGGTGGTGTGATTTATAGTGATAGCATCGGCGTATTGCAATTTTCGTTAGTCTTGGTACTTTGGACGTTGCTTATTTTCACCTTGCGGTTTATTAAGAATCATAACCAATTTGTGAAGTCGATCATCGACGGTAAACCGGTTTCGGTGATTTTAAACGGCAAAGTGCAAACCGCAGAATGTATGCGCAATGGCATTTCCGCCAATGATCTAATGTTTAAGTTAAGAGCGGCCGGTGTGTACGAAATTGCCTCGGTAAAACGTGCTGTATTGGAGCAAAATGGTCAACTTTCCATTATTCAATATGGCGATGAAAATTTGCGTTATCCGCTTATTGTGGATGGGCAATTAGACTCCGATGTTTTAGACATTATCAACAAAGATGAAGACTGGGTGAAAGCGCAGTTGGAAGAACAGAAACTGGAACTGAATAAAGTCTATATCGGTGAATACCTAAACGGTAAGTTAATTACGCATTTGTATGAAAAGGCATAATAAAAATACCTCATAAAAAGACCGCACTTTATGCGTAAATGCTAAAGTGCGGTCTTTTTTTATTTATGGATTTAGTGCGTAGCGTGCAACTTGTTGCACGAATGATTAACCCCGATGCGTAATTCATGATTTCGTACGTAGCGTGCAACTTGTTGCACGAATGATTAATCTCGATGCGCAATTCATGTAGCGTGCATCTTGATGCACGACCAAACAAACCACGCACGGAACGTTATTTACCCTTTCGGGTATTCACGATTTCGTGCAACAAGTTGCACGCTACGATTTGCGGTCTTTTTTATCTGTGGATTTAGGCCGACATCACGGAAATCGCTTTAATTTGCGCATAAACCAGCTGTCCCACTTGTAACGCTAAATCATGGAAAGACCATTTACTGATACTTGCCCAAAGATGTTTTCCGCCAATATCCAATTTTAAATCTACTCGATTTTCCAGCTCTAAAATCTTAATAACCCGTCCATACAATGTGTTACGAATACTCGATTGTTCTACTTTATTCAAACTAATCGACACATCAGAACTATGAATGCAAATTCGTACTTTCTCATTGATCTGCGCCTCAACTTGATTAATCCAAATGTTCTGATCGCCAATCGAAAGTGCGGTCATTTTATAAGAGGGATTATGCATAAAAACAGGCAAAGAAAGCACCGCACTTTGTTCGTTTTCTTGCTTCCAAGGAAGAAACAGCGGACTTTCCCAAATACTTTCTAACACATCATAAGCTTCAACTTTGCCGTTAGTCAGCAATACAACCCGCTCGGCTAAACGCAACAATTCATCAAGACTGTGAGTGACATATAAAATCGGAATGTTAATTTCTTTTGATAGCCGTTCCAGATAATTCATCAGCTCACGTTTGCGCGGTAAGTCCAAGGCAGAAATGGGTTCATCCATTAATAAAATTTCCGGATCCGTCAATAATGCCCGACCGATGGCAACCCGTTGTTTTTCACCACCGGATAAGGTTATCGGATAGCGTTTTAACAAATGACCAATACCTAACAACTCAACAATATAGTTAAATTCATCTTTGCTGGTATTTTTCATGCCATAACGCAAATTACCATTCACCGTATAGTGAGGAAATAAGCGGGCATCCTGAAAAACATAACCTATATTGCGCTGATTGATCGGCACACAAACATTTTCTGCCGAATTGAACAATTCACGATCATTTAACGAAATCACGCCTTCATCCGGATTAATCAATCCGCTGACAAGATTAATGAGGGAAGATTTCCCCGAACCGGACAAACCGAAAAGTGCGGTAACACCTTGCGATGGAATATCTAAATGCGCTTCTAGGGGTAAAGTACCTAACTGTTTTTTTACATCAATGTGCAGCATCGCTTTGTCCTAATCTTTTTTGCATACGTTTTGCCAACCATTCCGATAACAATAAAGAAATCAGCGATAAAATCACGGCAAAAACACATAACCGAGCGGCTTGTTCTTCTGCACCCGGTGTTTGAATAAAGGAATACATTGCCAAGGGAATGGTTTGGGTTTCGCCGGCAATATTGGACACAAAGGTAATGGTGGCACCAAATTCCCCTAAAGAGCGGGCAAAACCAAGCACAATGCCGGCAAGAATGCCCGGTAAAGATAACGGTAAGGTAATGGTTAAAAAGACTCGCCACGCAGACGCGCCCAGTGTTCTGGCGGCCTGTTCCAATTTTAAATCAATACTTTCAAGGGAAAGGCGAATGGCACGCACAACCAAAGGAAATGCGACTACGGCAGAAGCTAACACCGCCCCTTTCCAGCTAAATCCAAAGGTCAATCCGAACCATTGATATAAATATTTACCGATAAAGCCATTGCGTCCCATGGCAACCAGTAAGAGATAACCAATCACGACCGGCGGCAACACCAAAGGCAAGTGAATAATCCCGCCCACAATGGATTTGCCATAAAAATCTTTTCGAGCCAAAAGCCAAGCCACCAAAACAGCAACAGGCAAACTCCATACCATCGCGCTGACGGAGACTTCCAAACTCAAGCGAATGGCATCGATTTCTAATGGGCTCAAACCTAATAACACCAGAAACTCTGTAAGCAAAATTCAATTCCCTATATAAACAAAGCGTAGCACAATGGCTACGCTTAATGAGTCAAAGTCGGTTTGCTTATTTTACAGAGAAACCGTAATCAGCAAATACTTTTTTCGCTTCAGGTGATTCTAAGTATTTCAAGAATGCTTGCGTTTCCGCATTGTTGTGATCTTTTAAAATCGCAACCGGATAATCTGCCGGTTTGTAAGAATCTTGTGGGAACACACCAATCGCTTTCACTTCTTTGCTCACTTTCGCATCAGTTGCGTACACAATACCTAAAGGTGCTTCACCACGTTCGACTAAGGCTAATGCCGCACGCACGTCTTTCGCACGAGCTAATTTGTCTTTGACTTGATCCCATAAGTTTAATTTGGTTAACGCTTCTTCCGCATATTGACCAGCAGGCACGTGCGCAGGGTCACCCACAGACAAATAAGTATCTTTTAATTGCTTAATCCATTCGCCTTTTGCGATATCAACGTTTTGTAATTTGCTGTCTTTTTGTGAGATTAAAACCAGTTCATTACCCACTAATAATTTTTCGGTTTCTTTAACGGTTAACCCTTTTTCGGAAAGATATTTCATCCATTTTGTGCTGGCGGAAATAAATAAATCTGCTGGCGCCCCTTCTTCAATTTGTTTTGCTAATGTTGAAGAGGAAGCAAAAGAAAATACCACGTCTTCTTTTGGATTTACTTTTTTGTAATCTGCCGCCACTTGTTTTAATGAATCGGTCATTGAAGCCGCTGCAAACACAGTCACTTTCGCCTGTGCAGAAAGAGAGAATGCTAAACAAGCCGCCGCTAAACCGGCAGCGATTTTTGAATATTTAAACATAGTAAAAACTCCGTTTTGGTTGGTTAACAAGTTATATATAGCACAAATTATACAACGAAAATAGAGAAATAAAAGGCGTATAACTCATTATTTAAAAAACAAAATATGCCCTAACCTTTCGGAGGTAGGGTTAAACATTCTTATTCTTTTAGAAATATAGTATGATGTGCCGCACACAATCGTCAGCGTAATTTTGAGGAACACGATGAACGGAACAGAAATTTTACTCACCATCAAACTGAAAGAAACCCTTTTCGCCGATCCTAAACGCATCCGTTTATTACAAGAAATTGAAAAATGCGGTTCTATCAATCAAGCGGCTAAAAATGCCAATGTCAGTTATAAAAGCGCTTGGGATCACCTTGAGGCGATGAATCAAATTAGCCCCAAACCATTACTAGAACGCAATATTGGTGGGCGAAATGGTGGCGGAACAGCATTAACCGTTTATGCACAGCGCTTATTGAAACTTTATGATTTGCTAGAACAAACCCAAGAAAAAGCCTTTGATATTCTGCATGATGAAAAAGTGCCGTTAAACAGTTTGCTCTCTGCCATGGCACGTTTTTCTTTACAAACCAGTGCAAGAAACCAATTTTTCGGCAAAGTACAAGCATTAAGATTTGAAGATATTCACTGCTTTGTGGATATTCTCTTAGAAGATTTTGACAAACCGCTGACTGTCTCTATCACCGAAAAAAGTGCGGTGCGTTTAAAACTTGAATCTGACAAAGAAGTAATGGTGATGTTTAAAGCGCCATGGGTCAAAATTACCGCCAATCCGCAAGAAAATTTGCCAAATCAATTTAAAGCGATAGTCACATCCATTATTGGTAAAGGTGAAGCCGGTGAAGCGATTTTAGTGTTAGAAGGCTCAAACATCGAGTTCTGTGCAACGCTCACCAAAGATCAGCATGTGGAAATCAATCAGTCCGTTTGGGCTTCCATTGATCCGGAACAAGTGATTATTGCGACACTTTATTAATGAGAGTCAGCAAAAAGTGATCTTCTATTCAAAAATTGGATGGATAAATCTTTAGTTAGATTCTAAATAGTTTACCCAGTTTTATTTCACTCACCCAGCTACTAGGATACAGCTCAAAGTGCGGTTAGATTAAAAAACGTTTTGAAAATTGACCGCACTTTCACCTCCAACACCTCTGTCATACTCTCTGCTAGTCAGCCAAAAGCCTACTTCTCATGCAGGTGAGTATATTTTTTTGAGGGAGGCAAACGTATGCTACTCATCCTTTCCCGAGGGCTTTTGGGAAACTTCACAAATAAACATACGGGCAAAGCTAGACAGTAATTCCATTTTCCATATCTAGTTAATCCTACATAATCCTATAAGTTAGAACGCCAGAATATCTATGGTACAATTGAGAAAATCGTCTTTCGTCATTAAAGGATTAAACAACATTGGCTTGCTGAAATCATGGAAGTCAATATCTGTTTAACCTTAGCAAAAGTTTTGTGACAAGCATTTGGATTATCGTATATTTTTTAACCTATCGTATTGTATAAGAAAATAACGCATTGTGCGTAGCTATCAACATGCACAAAAAAATAGAAAATTTGTGCGCATTGTACTAATATGCACAAAATATCAAAAATATTGTACGTATTATACAAACCTATATAAGAAAAGACACTTTTTGTGCGTGAAGGAAGTAATAAATGAACAACTATCATATTCCAGATTTATTTGCCTTAGGCGAAATAGAAAACAAAAGCGTATTGAAAGCTTGTAATGCTGCCCATCAAGCATTGGGAGAACTAAAAGGTGTGGTGCATACGATGCCGAATCAGAATATTCTGTTGGGGACATTGCCCTTACAAGAAGCGAAAGAAAGCTCAGAGATTGAAAATATCATCACCACCCAGGATGATTTATATCAGAGTAATGTCTCTACTCACCAATTTACTACGGTCGCAGCGAAAGAAGTTCACTATTATGCACAAGCTATGTCATTGGGTTTTGAGTCTGTCCGAGCTAATAAATTGATTACACTGAATCTAATTAAAGAGATTCAGGCTACATTAGAAGGAAACAATGCGGGCTTCAGAAAGCAGCAGGGAACAGGACTGGTAAATCAAGTAACAAAAGAAATCGTTTATATGCCTCCGCAATATCCTGACGATATTGAAAAATATATGTCTGATCTGGAACGGTTTATCAACGATTCAGCACTGCTTGATTACGATCCCTTGGTCAAAATGGCATTGATTCACCACCAATTTGAAAGCATTCATCCATTTTATGACGGAAACGGTCGGACAGGACGGATTTTGAATATCCTGTATCTGATTCAGCAGGATTTGCTAGACACGCCTATTCTGTATCTTTCCCGATATATCAACCGAAACAAAGCTAAATATTATCAATTACTACAAGATGTTCGTAACAGCGAAAACTGGGAAGCGTGGTTAGTATTTATGTTAAATGGCATCACAGAAACCGCCAAACGGACAGTGACCTTAATCAATGGAATTAAAGTATTAATGCAAAACCATAAACAGCTCATCCGTGACAACTTACCACAGATTTACAGCCATGAACTGATTAATAATCTGTATAAACACCCTTACACCAAAATTGATTTTGTCGTACGTGACTGCCAAATTCACCGTAATACAGCAAGAACCCGTTTAGAAGCATTAGTCAAAATCGGTATTTTAAGGAAGGAAAAAATCGGAAAAGAAAATTTTTATATTAATGTGGCGCTGTATGGGTTGTTGATGGCGCAATAAGGTTTTATGAAAATGTCTCTATATTTAATGATGTGATATACTTCTCACATTTCATATCAATGATGTGTATTTTATTTTGAAAAACCTAAGGAGAAAAAATGTATTACAATTCTGATATTCCGAAACATAAAGTATTTTTAAGTTTTCATCATCAAGATGACTATTATCGTCAACAATTTGAACGGCAATTTTCTAATGACTTTGATCCGGTATTTGTTAATCGTTCTGTTTAAGATGGCGATATTGATCCAAATTATAAAACGGATGCCATTCGCAGAGAGATTCGTGAAAACTACATTTCTGATTCCTCGGTAACCATAGTTCTTATTGGCCAGAATACATGGCAACGTAAGCATGTAGATTGGGAAATTGGATATAGTCTAATAACCTCAAGGCTAAATACTCGTTCTGGCCTAATCGGCATCCTGTTGCCAAGTTATTTTCCACACTACGACCCATATTTTTATCCTAACTGCGCACAAAGACCGACCGAAAATAATAGTTGTATTTATTATACACCGTGCAACATTCCACCAAGACTATATGGTAATGTTCAAAGTGGTTATGCCAAAATCTATTCTTATCCTACCTCTTACTGTGAATTGAGAAAATGGATTCATGAGGCCTTTCAAAGGAGAGGAAGTGGATTACATCATAATAGTCGCAACTATTTTGTCAATAATCGCAATGGCTCACATTGGTAGTTTAGGTATTTTGGAATTTTTATATAGGAATCATCTCTTATGTCCACACAAATTACACCCCCTTTAGCTGTTCATTTTATCTGGCATCCTGATGATAAAGGGAATATCTATTCTACAATGATGGAATTTCGTCGTTATCTTACACGGGATATTGATCGTCCATTTTCTAGAGAATTAAATATCCCAACATTTTTATACAGCTCACAAAAACCTAAAATCCCACCATCTTCTATTCCACAGAAACTTGCTACGAAAGATGTGATTTTTCTTTTTATTAGCAGTAATACTTTGATGAATTCAGATTGGGAATGCTATATAAATTCGTTACCAGAGCAAGATAATTATCATATTGTACCTGTAGCTATTGAACGAGAAGGATTAAACCAAACTTCATCAGGTCGTCTGAAGAATTTAAATTGCATTCGGGCATTTGATTGGCCTACTGAACTAAAAAAAGAATATGCAATCCTCTTTCTTTCTCATGAGCTATATCGATTTGGTTTAAAAGGTGTTACTGAGAATAGCCTTGGCATTGATTCTTCGATTCGCCTATTTTTAAGTCATGCTAAAAAAGGAGATACTGGCTTAAAACACGCAGAAGCGATTAAAAACTTTTTAGATAATTCCAATATGCAAAAATTTTTTGATGCAAATGAAATATCGTCTGGATTTAAATTTGATCAAGAAATTGAAAATCATATTAAAAACTCAACAATCATTGCGATTGAAAGTGATGCCTACTCTTCTCGATATTGGTGTCAAAGAGAAATTTTAAGTGCCAAAAGGGAACGACGCCCTATTATCCTTGTGAATAGCTTGGAGGAATACGAAGATAGAGTTTTCCCTGCGGCATCAAATATTCCTTGTGTGCATATAACTGCGGAGCCATTGGGAAAAAAAGATATTTTAAGGATTCTTATCGCAGCATTATTAGAAACAATACGTTTTGAACATGCACACAAACTGTTACGATATTATCAAGAGCAAGGCTGGATTGATAAATCTGCTGAGATTTTTGCGAGGCCGCCAGAAATTCAACAAATTGTTGATATTTTAGATAAAGAGCATAAAGATAATTTAGTTATTTGCTACCCTGAACCACCTTTATATAAAGAAGAAACAGAATGGACGGATCATTTTAACATTACTGTTTCTACTCCCTTATGGTCATCTAAACAAGAGAATGAAGCTAGTCCTAGCTTGCGTATTGGTCTATCTATTTCTGATTATCTTCCTGACGGTTATGAAACATACAACCAGGGCATTGATGAACTTAAGCGGTTTTCTCAATCTTTAGCGCGACATTTATTAGCTGGTGAGCACACTCTAATTTATGGTGGCGATTTACGGGATGAAGGTTTTACGAAGTTCATTCTCGATGAAGCAACAGTTTTAAGAGATAGGTTGCAGACAGATCAACTATTTGTAGAAAATCACCTAGCTTGGCCTCTATATACTAAAGAAGAAAATACAAAGTGGTATGCAAATTATAAAACTGTAGTAAAACCCGTAGAAGCTAATATACCGGATGATGTAGAAGGTTTGATTCAGAATAAAGATCATTTTCTTGAACCAAATTGTTCTGCAAATAAATATATTTGGTCTCGATGTCTTACCAAGATGAGAGAAAAATCTATTTATTCTTCGGATATAAGAGTTTTTGCTGGTGGAAAATTTGAAAACTACCTTGGAAAAATGCCTGGAGTTTTAGAAGAGTTCTTGATTGCTTATAAAGAGAAAAAAGTAATTTTCTTAGTTGGTGGTTTAGGGGGATTAACCGGTAAGTTATGTGATTCAATTAAGAATCGATGCTTGGCTGAAGAGTTTACGGAAGAATGGCAGACTTCTCATAATGCATTCTATAAAGAATTACAGGATATCGCGCGTTCTCATAATAATAATGCTAATTATGACAATATTAAATCTATCATTGAAAATATCTCAATCTCAGAGCTTGCAAAAAAAAGCAGGACTAACGGCCAAAGAATACGAGAGATTGATGCAGACACCTTTTGTTGATGAATGTGTTCATCTAATTCTAAAAGGGATTAAAAAACTTATCTAGCAAGGAGGGCAGTCTTAATGACCAAGCATAAAGTTTTTATTAGTTATCATCATGATAATGATCAATGGGCAAAAGAAAAATTATTAGAGCTTAATAGCAAATATGATATTTTTATTGATGGTTCTGTTGATATTGGGGATATTAATGATGATTTATCTGATGAAGAAATTAGAAAGAAAATTCGTGATGAATACTTACGTGATACTACCGTTACAATTTTATTGGTAGGAACAGAAACTAAAAATAGAAAACATATTGATTGGGAACTTTATTCCAGTATGTATGATGGTAAGGCAAATAAAAAGTCAGGTATCTTGGTAATACAGCTTCCTTCAATAAATCCCCAGTGTATCACAGCTGCTCATGGCAATAAGGAAAAGGATAACTTATACCCATTAATTACCAATTGGATTAGTATAGATTCTAGAGATGAGTATGAAAGACTATATCCTTATTTGCCAGAACGTATAATCGATAATTTACTAGCTAAAAATGTAAAAATATCTGTTACAAAATGGGAAGATTTAAATGTTGAAGATTTAAATTTGCTTATTGATCTAACTTATCGAGATAAAGAATCTTGTCAGTATGACATGAGTAGAAAAATGAGAAGAAATAATTCGTAGATTATTTATAGGAGATGATATATGAATTTGCTAACCTACATATTTAAAGGATCTTATGTTAATAGGCAAAAAGATAAATCTTTTATCAAAAAAGCTCTTTGTACATTTAACAACGACGAAATTACTGGATTTGGTGTCAAAGTAAATAATAACCCATGGGAATTTGAGGTGTTTATTTTTATTACAATAGATACAAATTACCTAAAAAGGGAAAAGTTTACTGAGTGGTTAAAACAGTTTGATGATAAATATTCTTTGCATAATATATTTCTTGGAGGGTTGTCTGAAGGTGGAAATATAGCAACATTTATTAATGAAGATACATTATTTTCATTTGACAAACTTTTTATTTTTCCCGAGAAAATATCTGAATTATTCATTAGAGACAAATCCCTTCCTACATATTTATTTGGAGAGCGTTCTGCTTTTGAGACTAAATACCCTCAGTATAAAAATGCCAGATATCAGATTCCAGCAATTTTTATTAGTCATTCATCATTAGATAAAGATAAGATAGCTTTACCAATTAGTGATTATTTATGTGCTAAAGAAATACCAATTTGGTTAGATCGTAATGAAATGACTTTAGATGATAATTTAAGTGAGGAATTAATATACAAGAAAATTTATGATGGTATTTCAATATGCAAGACAGGAATATTCATTGTTACATCAAATTTTATTGAGAAAAGCAAATGGACAAAAAGAGAGCTATCTACATGTAAAGAGCTTGGTAAAAATATTTCATTACTTATCTTTGATGAAAATAAAGAAAGAGTAGAAAAGTTAAAGAAAGATTATTCTTTAGATGATTCGTCTATTGTCTTAATGAATGGCATAGAAGGTAATTATGAGACTATAAGAAAGAAACTTTTAGAGGATAATTTCGTATAAAATTCTGTTTTTCTAATATCTAAAATTGACTTAATCATATTCCTTAAATCAATAAAACAGTATTGATTGGATGGTGTGGTTTATCCTCTAAGAAACTTCGATGAAACCAAACAATATCTCTCTATTGTGATAGTTCATCTGGATGGCAGGTTCTACTAAGAAAGAACTAATATTCATTGATTACACCACATTATCTTTATACGATAAAGACGCAGACAAGACCGTGGGAAAATTAGCTGGTTTCTTTAAGCAAAATCAGTAACTTAATAGAGTATCTTCCATAAGATGTTCTATTTTCTAAGAAAAAACTTACAACGTAATTTCATCAATGGATTTACCGAAACTCGGTACAAACACCTGCAAAAAATAATTCATTTCGGGGCTTTGCCATTGATCCATCAATTTTTCTAACCGCACTTTTGCTGATTTAAATTCCTGATTGCCGTTTTCCAGCTCAAATTTCACCTTAATATAAGCACAAATTAAATCCGCCTGTTTCACAATGTGCTTTTCTTCCTCAGCAAAACATTGAGTATCCAAGTAGGGTAAAAAATCGGCTTGTAATGCTTCCGGCAGTAAACTCATTAAATGCAACTCAGCCGCCGTTTCAATTTGTTTATAGGCATGCGTGATCTCCTCGTTAAAATACTTAATCGGGGTAGGTAAATCACCGGTGAAGATTTCTGATGTGTCGTGATACATCGCCATCACGGCAATACGATCTGCATTTAGTTGGGCACCGTAAAAACGGTTTTTAATCAGCGCCAACGCATGAGCAACAAAAGCCACCTGCAAGCTGTGTTCCGCTAAATTCTCTCGTTCAATATTGCGCATAAGCGACCAGCGCTGAATCAATCTTAAGCGATCCAAACAGGCAAAAAAATGACTGGTTTTAATTTGTTCCATGCCACAACCTATTAATTAAAGGTATATTCTTCGATAACCACAGGAATCTTATACTCTTGTCCCAAGCGGGAAATTTCAACCTGAACCTGTGTATTCGGACGCACATCAGCGATAAGTTTCATCATTTCTGCCGGTGAACGTGCCTCGACCTCATTGATTTTCAGAATAATATCGCCTGCCTGTAACCCGGCTTTTGCTGCTGGGCTATTCGGAATAATGCTGGTGATGAGCACACCTTGCGAAGATGCCCCTTGCCCGTTGCTAAATAAAATATCCGTTTGCACGCCGAAATAGCCACGAATGACACGTCCATCACGAATAATTTTTTTCATGACGTCATTGGCTAAATCAATAGGAATCGCAAAATTTAAGCCTTCCGCGATTTCATTGGCGGTTTTGCCGATACTCAATGTGCTGATACCCAATAGCTCACCGGCAGAATTAATTAACGCTCCGCCGGAATTACCTCGGTTAATGGAGGCATCAGTTTGGATAAAGTTTTGGCGCCCCAGCGCTTCACCGACCGCACTACGCCCTACCGCACTGACAATCCCTTGCGACACACTTTGCCCCAAATTGTATGGATTACCAATGGCTAACGCCACATCGCCCACATGCACAGGTCGATTAGGATTTTGTGGAATCGTGGATAAATTATCCGCTTTGATTTTTAACACGGCTAGATCCGTTAACGCATCCGAACCAATTAATGCCGCATCAAAAATATTGCCGTTTTGCAATGCCACCACAATTTGATCAGCATTTTGAATCACGTGCTTATTAGTCAGAATGTAGCCATCTTTCGACATGATCACGCCGGACCCCAAGTTATTCACTTGGAACTGAGAGGAAGAGGAAGTAAAGGCTTGATTATAAACATTCACCACGGCAGGCGAGGCAATACGCACAGCATCCCGATAGGAAGCAACATCATGTTGAGAGTCAGTGATTTTAGGCATGACATACAAAATCACGGCAGCGGAAGCCAAGCCGATAATCGCCGAATGAAAAAGTTTCTTTAACATCAGTTCCTCATTTTCTTATATAAATTAATTTGAGATCGTCGCCGATAGGCTCGCAAGATTGTAGTTGCCATAAAGGCGCATCGGCAAGTTGCGTTAAATTAGGCAAATGGCATAAATCTCTGGCTTGATCGCCTAGTAATTTTGGCGCCATGTAAATAATCAGTTCATCCACCAGATTTTCAGCAATTAATGCGCCCGCCAACGTCGCGCCCGCTTCCACCCAAAGGGTGTTAATTTGGCGCTTGCCTAACTCTGCCATCAATGCCTGCAAACGAGTTTCGCCTTGGTTTCTGTCTAATTTTAAGTAATCCGTAAAAGGCGGAAAATCTGTAAGTGAATAATCGTCTTCTCCCACCAACCAAACCGGTGATTCCGTTAAAAATACCTTAAAATCCGACCGCACTTTATGGCTAGAATCCAAAATCACCCGCACCGGTTGGCGTAATTTTTCTTGTGCATAGTCGGCTTTTACGTCAGGCGGTAATTCTTCCCAACGCACATTTAAGCTGGGATCATCCGCCAGCACGGTTTGTGAAGTCGATAAGATCGCAGAAGCCTTGGCGCGATATTGCTGTACATCCGCCCTTGCCTGCGCGCCGGTAATCCATTTGCTTTCGCCACTTGCCATGGCGGTTTTGCCGTCAATACTCATGGCCAGTTTTAACTGTACGAAAGGCTTGCCGGTACGCATGCGTTTTAAAAAGCCTTTATTCAGCTGTTCGGCATTTTCTTCCAATAATCCCACCGCACTTTCAATGCCTGCGTCGCTTAAAATCTGTAGCCCTTTGCCCGCCACTTGTGGGTTAGGATCGCACATCGCCGCAATCACTTTACTCACGCCGGCCTCAACCAAGCCTTTCGCACAAGGCGGTGTACGCCCAAAATGCGAACAAGGTTCTAAGGTGACATAAGCTGTTGCACCACGTGCCTTTTCCCCGGCTTCACGTAATGCCATCACTTCCGCATGCGGCTCACCGGCTTTCGCATGAAATCCTTTGCCAACCACCTTGCCATCTTTCACCAAAACACAGCCCACGGAAGGATTTGGCGTTGTAGTGAATTCGCCCTGTTTGGCTAAATCAAGCGCCAGTTGCATAAAAGCAACATCTTGCAGGCTAAATGGTTCGTTCATCAATGATCCTTTAAGTTTTCGATTTCTTGGCTAAATTCGTTGATGTTATCAAAACTCAAATAGACGGAGGCAAAACGGATATACGCCACTTTATCTAAATTCTTTAATTCTTCCATCACTAACGTGCCGACCAATTTACTTGGCACTTCGCGTTCACCGGTCGCGCGCAATTTATGAATAATGCGGCTAATGGCTTTTTCCACATCGTCAGCACTCACAGGGCGTTTTTCCAAGGCATGTTGAATACCACGACGTAATTTATCTTCATTAAACGGCTCTCGATTGCCGTTATTTTTAATCACTTTTGGCACAATCAATTCTGCCGTTTCAAAGGTCGTAAAACGTTCGTGACACTGACCGCACTCTCTACGGCGGCGCACCTGAAAACCGTCAGAAACCAAACGACTGTCGATCACTTTGGTTTCTTCTGTCGAACAAAAAGGACAACGCATACTTGTCTCCCATCATAAATAGCGAAAAAAACAACCGCACTTTGGCGTAAATAGCGCGGTTATTTTACAAATTATTTGCACAAAGTGCGGTATAAAAAACAAAAATTTTTAGGTTTTACTTCATACTAATCGTTTATAGCAAACGCAAGTAAACCGTGATTTCTTCCCGATCGTGATACAGGTGTTTTGCCTGTAACTGGAATTTTAACCCTTGCTGCGACAATTTATCCGCAATAAATTGCAGACATTGTTGTACTTCCGCATAGCGTTTTTTCATCGGCAGCTTCAAATTAAAGATCATGCTATGACACCAACCGTTCAACAGCCATTTCACCATTAACTCGGTAATTCGACTTGGTTGCTCCACCATGTCGCACACCAGCCAATCAATTTTACGTCGTTTCGGCGGCTGAAACTTAAAGCCGTCTTCCGCACAATGCTCAATACGCCCCGTATCATGCAGACTGGCTGCCATTTTGCCGTGATCCACCGCATACACAAACAATCCACGTTTCACTAACTGATATGTCCAACCGCCCGGACAAGCGCCGAGATCCACGGCATACATGGTTTCGTTAAGCAATTCCGCTTCTTTTTGGCGTGGAATAAAACTCAAAATCGCCTCTTCCAATTTTAATGTAGAGCGACTTGGCGCATCGGCAGGGAATTTTAAACGTTGAATCCCCATTAAATGCGCAGCATGATTGTGATTGTAAGAGTAGCCCACATAACAAGTATTATTTTGTAAGAAAAAAACATGCAATGTCAGACCGCTCTTTAAGTTACTTTTTGCATTTAGCCATCCTTGCTTTTTCAACGCTTGGCGCAGTGGCACAGTGAATTTACGGCAAAATCCAAGTAACTCTTTCGCTTCATTCGTATCGGCGGTTTCTACCCATAATTCATTGCTGTTTGTTAATGGAATGGTCTCTGCAATCTGTTGATATTGTTGAAGAATCGGGGTAATGCGATCCTGTTGCGGTAAATCCGTCAGCAAATCGGAAACCACGATCATTTGACGCGCAAAAATCAGCTGTTGAAAGGGCAATTCTCGCGCTAATAAATCCGCCTCACTGGGCTGATAACATTCAAAAATCACATAGCCGCTGTTTTCGGTAACACGGGCGAAGCCAAAGACGCCTTTTTCTGCTGCTTTATCGGTGATTTCCGCCGCCAACTCGCGCTCAAATCCCATCCGACAATATAATGCCAACTTATTCATTTTCTTGTTTATTTTCTTCTTGATTAATGGTTTGAATAATCCAGGAACGGAACGCCACAATGCGCTCATCATTACTGTTATCTAAATGATTGACCACATAAAAGGATTTCGGATCCCGCAAATGGGTATCAAATACCGGTTGTAAATTGCCGTTGTCCAACTCTTGTTGCGCTAAAAGTCGATTGGCAAGCACGATGCCTTGTTCATGAATTGCCGCTTGCAACGCCATGAACGTATGACTAAAAATTGGGCCTTGCTGAATATTTAATTCTTCCAATGCCAAATAATTTGCCATATGTTGCCAATTATCGCGGGCATGAATGTGCAACAAGGTATGCTGTTTTAAATCCTGTGGTTGATGAATCGGCTTTTGTGCCAATAACTTCGGTGAGGCGAGAATGAGCAAATCTTCTTCCACCAAGGGATCCACTTGTAAGTTATCCCAGTTGCCTTTGCCGTAATAAATCGCAACATCAATATCTTGGCTGAGCAAGCCTTCATCTTGATCGACCCCTTTTAAGCGCACTTCAATATCGGGATACAATTTATTAAATTCGCTCAAACGTGGCACTAACCACTGGATACCGAAGGTTTGTGGCACGCTGATGGTTAAATGTTTATCATTTTTTAAGGCCAGCAATTTATCCGTTGCCTCAACCAAACGGTGTAGGATTTTCGTGATGTCGGCATAATAGGCTTTGCCAAAATCCGTTAATTCCAGCGCACGATTTTTGCGTTTAAATAATGCAACGCCTAAGAAATCCTCCAGCAGTTTGATTTGATGGCTAATTGCCGCTTGCGTCACAAACAATTCATCTGCCGCTTTTGTGAAACTTAAAAATCGGGCGGCAGATTCAAATGCTTTGAGCGAATTTAAAGGTGGCAAACGTTTATACATAGTATTTCTCAGTGATTCATTTTTTAGAAAACAATCAGATTATTTTTTTTAATCAGTTTGATAAAAAAATCTCTTTTGCCCATTATGCGCATTCTACTTAGAATGAAACCATACTTAAGTCGTGATTTCTTCTTTGTTAAGATTTTCAATTAAGTATGATGTTGTGTTTGCATATTGTTTGGTTTTTCCAAACGTGAGTAACGAAAGTTACACTTTCTTTTCATTTCCTGTATATTCGGCCATTTTCGCCAGACACCGCTCCGCAAAAGAGCGGTGTTTTTTATGGGAAATTCTACCATAGTTAGCCGTTTATTTCTTGCGCCAGTTCACAAAACGCCAAAAACAATGCCGTTATTATTTCAAAAATTCAGCGATTTTTACGATGAAAATATTTTCAATCCAGATGGAATGGTGTAGATTAAAAACGATTTAATCGAAATATATTAAGGAAATAGCATGTCAGACTTACTTGATTGGAAAAATCTCGGATTCAGTTATATCAAAACAGATTATCGTTTTATCGCCCGTTGGAAAGACGGCAAATGGGACAACGGTGAATTAACGACAGATAGCACATTACATATTCACGAAGGTTCTACAGCACTGCATTATGGACAACAATGTTTCGAAGGTTTAAAAGCGTATCGTTGCAAAGACGGTTCAATCAACCTTTTCCGTCCGGATCAAAACGCGAAACGTATGCAAAACACCTGTGATCGCCTGTTAATGCCACAAGTGCCGACAGAGTTATTTATTCGCGCCTGTAAAGAAGTGGTGAAAGCTAACGAAAAATGGGTAGCCCCTTATGGCACCGGTGCCACACTTTATTTGCGTCCATTCGTTATTGGCGTTGGTGAAAATATCGGCGTACGTCCTGCACCGGAATATCTTTTCTGTGTGTTCTGTTGTCCGGTTGGTGCTTATTTCAAAGGTGGCATGAAACCATCTAATTTCTTGGTAACCGATTATGACCGAGCAGCACCGCATGGCACCGGTGGCGTCAAAGTCGGCGGAAACTACGCAGCAAGCCTATTACCACATGAACTTGCCGCAAAACGCCAATTTGCCGATGCCATTTATCTTGATCCGAAAACCCATACCAAAATTGAAGAGGTGGGCGCGGCAAACTTCTTCGGCATTACGCGCGATAATAAATTTATCACACCACGTTCAGACTCCATTTTGCCAAGTATTACCAAATATTCCTTGCTTCACTTAGCCAAAGAACGTTTAGGCATGGAAACCATTGAAGGCGATGTCTATATCAATGAACTCGATAAATTCGCCGAAGCAGGCGCTTGCGGTACGGCTGCGGTTATTTCACCTATCGGTGGTATTCAATATGGCGATGACTTCCATGTGTTCTATTCAGAAACTGAAGTTGGTCCAATTACTAAACGTCTTTATGATGAACTCACCGGCATTCAATTTGGCGATGTCGAAGCACCGGAAGGCTGGATTGTGAAAGTCGAGTAGTGAGATATTAAAAAATACCGAAAAGAAAAAGTGCGGTGGATTTAAAACTATTTTAAAAATCCACCGCACTTTTTTGTTTGTTACTCGAACAGTCCAATTAGCTCATGCGATAGTTCGGCGCTTCTTTGGTGATGGTAACATCATGCACGTGGCTTTCTTTAATGCCTGCACCACTGATACGCACGAATTGGGCTTTTGTGCGTAAGTCATCAATGGTAGCGCAGCCGGTTAATCCCATGCAAGAACGTAATCCGCCCATTTGTTGGTGAATGATTTCTTTGAGCAAGCCTTTATAAGGAATACGGCCTTCAATGCCTTCCGGTACTAATTTGTCGGCGGCGTTATCGGATTGGAAATAACGGTCGCTTGAGCCTTTCGCCATGGCACCAAGAGAGCCCATGCCACGGTAAGATTTGAACGCACGACCTTGATACAGTTCAATTTCGCCCGGTGCTTCTTCTGTACCGGCAAACATGGAACCGACCATGACGCAACTGGCGCCTGCCGCAAGCGCTTTCGCAATGTCGCCGGAGTAACGGATACCGCCGTCGGCAATCACTGGAATACCGCGATCTTTTAAGGCTTCAGCCACATCAGAAATGGCGGTGATTTGTGGCACGCCCACGCCGGTGACGATACGGGTGGTACAAATAGAGCCAGGGCCAATCCCCACTTTGACTGCGCTCGCACCGGCATCAGCCAAAGCAAGTGCGCCTTCTGCAGTGGCGACGTTACCGGCAACAATCGGTAGATTTGGGTATTTTGCACGCGTTTCACGCACACGTTGTAACACGCCTTCGGAGTGTCCGTGAGAAGAGTCGATTAATAAAACATCGACGCCGGCCTGGACTAACGCATCAATGCGTTCTTCGTTGCCAGGGCCTACGCCAACCGCCGCGCCCACGCGCAAACGACCAAATTCATCTTTACAGGCATTCGGTTTTTGTTCTGCTTTTTGATAGTCTTTTAAGGTAATCATGCCTTTTAATTTGAAGTTATCATCAACAATTAAGACTTTCTCTACGCGATGTTCGTGCATTAATTGGAAAATCTCTTCACGTTTTGCCCCTTCTTTAGCTGTAACCAAACGAGATTTCGGTGTCATGAAATCGGCAACGGTTTTGTTTAAATCAGAGACAAAACGGGTATCGCGACCGGTGATAATACCGACTAAATTACCTTCAGCATCGACAACCGGATAGCCGGCAAAGCCATTTTTCTGTGCAATGGCTTTTAATTCGCTGATGGTTAATGTGGGTGTTACCGTAATGGGATCGGAAACCACACCGCTTTCAAATTTTTTCACTTTACGCACACGATCCACTTGGCGTTCAATGGACATGTTTTTGTGAATAAAGCCAATGCCGCCTTCTTGTGCAAGGGAAATGGCCAATTTGGTTTCGGTTACCGTATCCATTGCCGCTGACAACATAGGAATGTTCAAACGAATTGTTGAGGTTAATTGAGTAGAAAGGTTAGCAGTGTTAGGTAACACAGTGGAGTGAGCTGGAACAAGAAGAACGTCGTCAAATGTGAGTGCTTCTTTTAAGATGCGTAATGCCATTGCAATATCTCTCTTTAAGTTAAAATGATGAAAAAATATTGCGGGCGGATTATACAGATCCATCCCGTATTTGAAAAGAAAAAATGATAAAAAATTTGCGTTTTTAGCGTATGATAACCACCGTTTAGACGCGGAAAAACAGGAAGGATTTATGGCGAAATTACTAGAATTACTGACAAGCGAGGTGGAAAATTCATTGGAAAATTTGACCGCACTTTTAGCTTGCAGCAAAGAGGAATTATTCGCAGAAGTGCGCCAGATGGAGCAACAAGGACTGCATTTTACACTAGAAAACGAGCATCTTTATGTGATCCCCGAATTACCTTTATTAAATGAAAAACGTCTAGCGGAGGCGTTAAAGCCTTATCATGTGGTGGTTAAACCGGTCATTTCTTCAACCAATCAATATTTATTAGAGAATGTTGCTCACCTTCAAAAAGGGGATCTTTGCTTGGCTGAATATCAAACCGCCGGGCGTGGTCGTCGTGGGCGACAATGGATTTCGCCTTTTGCCGGGCAAATTATCATGAGTTTTTACTGGCAATTGGATCCTCGTAAACCTTTAGATGGATTAAGTACCGTGATTGGCTTGGCGATTGTGCAGGCGTTGGTTGAATTGGACATGTACGGATTTCAAGTCAAATGGCCGAATGATATTTTGGTCAATGAGCGAAAACTTGCCGGTATTTTGGTGGAAATTGTTAATCGCCCTAACGGTAAACTCAATTTGGTTGTTGGCATTGGCATGAATGTTTCTCTTGGACAAGAAAAACAAATCGATCAACCCTGGGCAGAGTTGGTGGAATTTTTCCCACATATTGATCGTGAGAAACTGATTATACAAATGGTCAATACTATTTATCGTTATTTAGCGCGTTTTGAACAGCACGGCATTGATGCGGAAATGCAACAACAATGGCTGGAATATGATGCCTATTTAGGCACAGAAGTGAATGTGATAAGCGAAAAAAGCACCATTTCAGGTATTGAACAGGGGATTAATGCGCAAGGTCATTTATGTCTCATGACAGAAAATGGTGTGCAATATTTTAATGCAGGCGAAGTCTCGTTACGGAAAAAGTAAAAGATTGTAAAAAAGCACCTTAGCAAAGATTAATTCGTTAAGGTGCTATATTTAAGGGAATTATTTTCTGTTATTTCGTGGCGGCTTTCATGTTGCGAACAAACTCAGAGAGCTCCGTTAAACATTGGGCATGATTTTCTAAATTTCGCTCAATGATTTTTACGGTTGCCGAACCGGAAATCGCACCTGCTGCACCAAGTTGTAATGCTTCTTTTACTTGCGCCGGTTGGGCAATGCCGAAACCTTGCAGGATAGGCGGGGCATGGTGAGCTTTGAGTTGCTCTACAAGGGTATCTAAGTTAGCCGCATGACTTTGATTTTCTGCGCTGGTCACGCCAGCACGCGAGACCAAATATGTATAACCTTCACTGCTTTCAGCCACACCTTGAATCGTTTTTTCATCCGCATTTGGCGGGCAAATAAAGACGGGTTGAATACCGTGTTTTTGGGCTGCTTGGACATAGTCTTCTTTTGCCAATAATGGAATGTCCGCCACTAAAACAGCATCCACACCGACTTCCGCGCAACGTTGATAAAAATTATCCAAGCCTTTGGCAAAAATTAAATTGGCGCAAAGTAATAGGCTGATGGGAATCTCCGTATATTTTGACCGCACTTTGGCAAGCAATTTAAAGCTGTCTTCCGTGCTATGCCCAGCATTAAGCGCACGATTATTCGCGGCTTGAATTACCGGACCATCCAATAAGGGATCGGAAAATGGAAAACCCAACTCTAAGGCATCTGCGCCGTTATCCACGAGGGTACAAATAATTTCAAAAGAACGGTCAAATGTCGGGTCACATAAGGTAACGAAAGGAACGAATGCGCCTTCCTTTTTTGCGCGTAATCGGGAAAAGGTCGTTTCAAAACGGCTCATGATTGCATTCCTTTTTCTTTTAATACTTTATCAACAGTGAAGATATCTTTATCGCCACGACCGGATAAATTCACCACTAAAATTTGTGCTTTATTCGGTTCTTGGCGGATCATTTTTAAGGCGTGCGCAAGGGCGTGAGAGCTTTCCAATGCTGGAATAATGCCTTCATGTTTTGCCAGTGCTTGGAACGCATTTAAGGCTTCATCATCGGTAATGCTTGGGTATTCCGCACGCCCAATGCTTTGCAAATAGGCGTGTTGCGGTCCGACAGAAGGGAAGTCTAGCCCCGCAGAAATCGAGTAGGATTCTTCCACTTGGCCGTCTTCTGTTTGCATTAACGGCGATTTCATCCCGAAATAAATACCCACTTTCGCATGGCCTAACGGCGCGCCATGTTCACCTGTTTCAATGCCGTGACCGGCAGGTTCTACGCCAATTAGACGCACATTCGGTTCATCAATGAAATCCGTAAACATACCGATAGCGTTTGAGCCGCCGCCTACGGCTGCAATCACCGCATCCGGCAGGCGACCTTCTTTTTCTAAGATTTGACGTTTGGTTTCTTCGCCAATCATTTTTTGGAATTCGCGTACAATGGTTGGGAAGGGATGAGGGCCTGCCGCTGTACCTAGTAAATAATGAGTGTTTTCATAATTCGCTGACCAATCACGCATGGCTTCACAGCACGCATCCTTTAAGGAGCAAGAACCTTTTTGCACAGGAACCACTTCGGCGCCCATTAAGCGCATACGGAAGACATTGGGTGATTGGCGTTCCACGTCTTTTGCGCCCATATAAATGCGGCAAGGCATATCCAACATGGCACAAGCGAGGGCCGTTGCAACGCCATGTTGCCCTGCGCCGGTTTCTGCGATAATGCGAGTTTTGCCCATGCGTTTTGCCAGCAAAATTTGACCTAATACTTGGTTAGTTTTATGAGCACCGCCGTGGAGCAAATCTTCCCGTTTTAAATAAATTTTGGCTTTCGTGCCTTTGGTTAAGTTACGGCAAAGGGTAAGTGCGGTCGGTCTGCCGGCATAATTTTTCAGGAGATCCTGAAATTCACGTTGAAATTCAGGATCGTCTTTGGCTTCAACAAACGCTTTTTCTAATTGTTGTAGCACCGGTATGAGAATCTCCGGCACGTACATACCGCCGAACTCACCGAAATAAGGGTTTAAAATCGTGTCTGACATAGGCTTTCCTTATGACATTAAAAACAGGCTATCGTAGATTTTGTAGAAATTTATGACAGCGAATAAAACAACAAATACACTTGAAATCAGTTGAATTAACCAAAAAATTGCCCAAAGTAAAAAGGTTGCCATCGGGCTAAAACCAATCTCGGCAAGGATATTTTGTTGCTTTAAGTAAAAACTCCGTAAACTGAGTAAGTAAGCCGAGAGCATAATTAACAATGGAATGGCGACAAAGCAACGGATGACATAATAGACGATGTCGATTAAATCAGGCTCATTAATGTAGAAAAATAATCCTTTTCTAAACTCCGGATCTTTAATGTATTCCGTCATCACCATATACAGCACAAAAAACAGCAGGGCAGGCGTTAGCCCACGTAAAAAGGCCAAATAAGGCTCAGTAATTTCAGTTAAAAAACGGGAAAGTTTGCCAGGTTGTTTAGTCATTTTTGCTTACTTTTAACGGGTTAAAGGTTTGTGCTGTCGGCATGACTTCAATTCGGTTAATGTTTACGTGCTCCGGTTGTTGGTTAAGCCATAACACGATATTGGCAATATCTTGCGGCGTGACATATTGCACGTTTTCATACACTTGTGCTGCACGGGCATCATCGCCTTTAAAGCGCACGTTAGAAAATTCTGTGCCGCCACATAAACCGGGTTCTACATTGGAAACACGCACGTTGGTGCCGGCTAAATCAGCACGGAGGTTTAAACTAAATTGTTTCACGAAGGCTTTTGTGCCGCCGTAAACGTTACCGCCCGGATAGGCGTAATTGCCGGCAATCGAGCCTAAATTAATGATATGCCCTTGATTACGCGCGACCATTTGCGGCAAAACCAAACGGGTTACGGTGACCAAACCTTTCACGTTGGTATCGATCATTTTTTCCCAGTCATCTAAATCGGACTTATCCGCTGTTTCTAAGCCAAGGGCAAGACCTGCGTTATTCACTAATAAATCTATGGCTTGTAATTCTGCCGGCAGTGTCTTTAATGCCTTTTCAGTCGCATGACGATCAGAAATATCAAAGGCGAGAGGAAAGAATTTATTGCCGTATTCTTGTTCTAATTGTGCTAAACGTTCTTGTCTTCTTCCTGTACCGATGACTAAATAACCGGCTTTTAACAATGTGCGACAAATGGCGTTCCCAAAACCGGCAGTAGCGCCTGTGACTAATGCAATTTTTGTCATATTGATTTCTCCTTATTGTGAGATTGGTGTACGGCAACATTGATTTAAAAAATGACCGCACTTTTTATGATGAGCAATATACTACTACACTAGTACAAAAAAAGTATAGGGTTTTCTTCAAAGATTTGAAAAAGAGGCACGATCTAAAAAAGAATCACGAGAAGTGCGGTGATTTTTTCTGCTATTTTTGAGTGGTGATACCGCAAAGCATAATTGCAACAAAATGAATCAAGGAGGCCTTGGCCTCCTTAGTATTCACATTATTGATTAAAGGCACCATATTTATATTCTGTAATCATATTGGTATCGGTGATCACTTCCGGTTTGCGATTTAACGAGGAAAAATCGATCTTTTCGTATGGGATTAATGGTTTGCCATAAATTTGAGATGCCGCATTTTCTAGCTCTGCTTGAGAACTGAATACTGGTTGCGCATTTTCCCATTTTAATCGGGAGATATTGTATTCCACTTGCTCTTTAGTGAGTTCAGGAATTGGATTCAATGAAGCTAATGACATATTCATATAGCTATAGCTATATGGGAAAACCGCTTTTGAGGTATAGTGAGCATCAAGAGAACTGGTCGTATTAAAATAAATAAAACCCTTCGGATTTAAATGCGCTTTTGCTAGCGTTAAAAATTCTTGACTTAGCAAATTGCTTGAATAATTTCGCCAGTGGAATGTTGTATTCATCAGAATAAAATCAAATTTTTTCTCCGGATTTTTATTTAACCAACGACGGCCATCATCCGTAATCAGATTAACGCGTTTATCTTGTAGGAATTTTTGCATTTCAGGATACATACCGGCAAGTTGCGGATAGGCAGGGTTAAGTTCAATAACCGTCATGGATTCTAATTCCGGCATGGAGGTAAGTACCCTTGTCCATGATGCTGTACTTAAGCCAATCACTAAAATATTTTTGGCGTGAGGCGCAATAACCGGTAATAAGTAGGCACGTTCGATACCATTATGGTTATTTGTCAAGCTGGTATTTAACATGCCATCATAAACATTACCACCAAAAACCAGTTCATCGTTTTTATCATTTAAATAAACTTGAATAAAGCCATGTTTATTTTCAATTAATTTCTCTAATTTTAATGGTTTTCCATCATCATCCATCCTTTTTGCCAGTGAATGAATGATTTCTTCAGGTACAGTGAGGGTTGTTGTAATCACCATGATACTTGCAACAGCAGTTGCTATTTTTAACCATTTTTCTTTTACACAAAGCATGGCAGTCAACAACGTGATGAATATAATGAGAAAATAGGTTTGTTGCGTGGTAAAAATATCTAAAAGGTAAAAACCAATCAGTATTGGTGAGATGGTACAGCCGACGACATTGGCAAAATAAACGTTAGAAATTGCCGCGCCGGTTTTCTTTTGTTCTGCACCAAGGTGATGCACGATTGGGAAAACAATTCCCCGTGCTAATGCACAAAAGAAAATGGAAGCAATAAAAATACCGAATATACCTTGGATTGGGAAATAAATTAATAGCGCAATTGCCAAACAATCAAGTAGTGCTGAAAAAATAAAGGAATAACCAATATAGTTGATATTTCCTTTACCGGATTGACATAGATTTTTACCAATCAGAGAACCGCAGGCAATACCTAATAAAAATAGCGCAAGTGTTAATGAAAAAATTTGCGGAAGAGAGACGCCATAGAAACTAAATAATCTAATCCAAATCATCTCAAGCCCTAAGCTGAGAAAACCACTTAAGAAGGACAGGATGATTGCTTTTTTCGTGATTGTCATGATTTACCCCTTTCTTCCGTATTTAATAAAAATAATTGTTGCAACAAGACAGTTAACGATTGCTGCTAAATAAATTACTTGAGTAATGGTTAAGTGATTAAATAGGAAAAAACCAACACTTATACAAGCAAATGCTGCACCTAATGTGTTGGTAAAATATAACCAGCCAATATTATTGCCAATATTATCAAAATGCTGGTTCAAATATTGTGTTAATAGTGGCAATGTGCTTCCCATGAGAAATGTTGGGAAAAGCAGCAATATAAAGTTAGACAAAGCAACAGTTGTCACACTTGAGTGCAAGAATAACGCTTTGACGAACTCAATTAAGGTCGGGCTTGCGAAACCAAAGATACCAATACCAATCTCGGTCAGGGCAAAATAAAGAATGATATGTTTAGAAAATTTATCCGCTATACGCCCACCAAAGTAAGCGCCGATACCAAGACCTGCCATAAAAACGGCGATAATAATAGTAATAGATTCTAGATCCACACCAAAGGCGGTAAATAACATTCTCTGCCAAGCGATTTGATAGATTAATGCGGCAAAGCCTGACATAAAAAAGACGGCTTTTACTGTTTTAGCACTATATTGATTCATCGTGTTACCCTAATCCTAATATAAGTAATAGATTAAAATGTTGGAATGTTATCATCCTTTAATGTGTCATAAGGAATATTTTCTTCAAAGTTAAAAACTTTAATATCCTTATCATCTTTATTTGAAAAGAAATTATAATGGGGATTTAACTCTTTTGTTTCTACGCCTATCCATTGAGAGAAACCATAAATAAAGTTAAATGCACTTCGTTTAAGATTAACTACCTCCCGAACCTTATCATCACTAGATATTTTAACAAAAGGAACGTCAAAGTTTTGTTTGTATTTGTCACCAAAATCTAAATCAACTTCTTTTTTATCTTCTTTATGCGTATGAGATAAACCATGATCTGAAAAATAAATTAACGAATAAGGCTCATTTTGTTCTTTTAATAAAGTCACTGTTTCCTCAATGAATTTATCCGTTTTTAAAATTGTGTTTACATAACAAGAAAGACTCTCATTAATAAATTCCAGCTTTTTCTCTTCTTCTTTAAGTCGCTGACAAAAATTACGGTGCGAACCCATTAAATGAATGACGAAAAGTCTCACATTATTTGAGTAAGTTTTTTCCTTGAATCTGGTTTTTAGTTCATCTAATAATGCCATATCATCGGCATTATTGGTCGTAAAACCGCCTTTTTTAGTGAAGTAATGAAAATCGGCAGCCACACCTAACCGACTGGCGAGCGTATCATATTTACCTATGCTGCCTTGATTGGATAACCAAAATGTTTTTATGCCGGCCATTTTAGCTAATGTAATAATATTATAAGAGTAATCTTTTTTTCCCTGATCTTTAGGGTTGAAATGTAATGTATTTAACAGTGAATGATAGGTGGCAGGTGCACTGGAAATATAACCTGCATTAATATATCCCTTTGTTTTATCTAAAAATGGCGTGGTGGGTAAATGAAAACCATAAGTTGACATATAGTCTCTTCTCGCACTTTCACCAATAATTAAAACATAGTTTTTATATTGAGGTTTTGCCGAAATAATATGCCAAGGTGGAGTAATATTTTGCACGTTTTCAAGATCGCTTTTATCATGATAATAATCAGCAATACTTTCAATGATGTTAGCATAAAATGAAATGAGATTAACTGGGCTATTAGCCAATGTCCAGTGTGCATCCACTTTATCATTGGATACATTTTGAATATAGAACTGGGTTGGCACCCAGATCACACTGAAGATTGTCACAATAGCAAGAAAGCCGTTTAAGATTTTTTTATATTTTTGTTCTTTTGCTGAGATTTCTACTTGGTTAATCGCATATTTTTTTAGTTTATATAAAACATAAAAAGAGAATGTAAATAATATAGGTAATCCTAAATTAGATAATTTAAGTTTCCCTAAAAATTCAAAAGATTCTGCCGGGTTAGTTTCAAAAAACGCGGCAATAATACCGGAATTTGGCTTGCCATAAGATAAATAGACAGGATAATAAAGAGATAATGTTATTGTAATAAATGTGACAAAATACCAAAATATTTTCCGATTAAATGAAAAAATTAAGTAATAGAGGATGTATATAACAAATAATCCATAAAAAATGCTATCTTCAGGAGAAATAGTTTGGGTGAGAAAAGAAAACCAAAATAGCCATAACCAAAATAGGCGAGAACGTAGATAATTAAGAAAATTTTTAGACATAAGTAAATAAAATGTAAAATTTTCCGTATTCTATACGTAATGACTTATTGACTCAATGATTATTATTGAGAGTAGTGTAAAGATTTGTTAAAGTTTTGTCAGTTTTATCTGTATTTAGAAAGGGAATGAACGAATTGATTAAGCCCCACGATTGGGGCTTAGGTATCATGCGATGTTTAGCCTTTTTTGTTCAAGTTAAATTCAATGTTTGGGACAAAAAACATTTTGAATTTCAACCGCACTTAAGGTTGATATGACGTCTATAAATAGCCTTTTTCACCTCGTGGTAAGCTCACTAAACCGGAGCGGACGATCTCGATGACAACAGCTTCTTCTTTCAGCGTGTTTACAAAGGCATCAAGTTTATCTTTAGTGCCGGTGAGTTGGATAATGTAAGACTTCGTGGTAACGTCTACAATTTGTGCACGGAAAATATCCGTCAAACGTTTCAGTTCTTCCCGCGCTACGCCTTGTGCACGAACTTTAATTAACATCACTTCACGCTCAACGTGTTCACTGTCGCTTAAATTAATCACTTTGAACACATCCACCAATTTGTGCAATTGCTTTTCAATTTGCTCCAACACTTGTTCATCGCCGTAGGTTTCGATAGTCATGCGGGATAACGTCGGATCGTCTGTGGGGGCCACGGTAAGGCTCTCGATATTGAAAGCGCGTTGTGAGAATAAGGCGACGACGCGGGATAACGCGCCTGATTCATTTTCGAGTAATACGGATAAGATTCTACGCATTATGCATTCTCCGGTTTAGTTAAAATCATTTCATTCATGGCGCCGCCACGCACTTGCATTGGGTAAACGTGTTCGTTGGCATCAACATTGATGTCAACAAAGACCAGTTTATTTTTAATGCTGAACGCTTGTTTAAGCTTTTCTTCTAATTCTTCCGGTTTGGAGATTTGAATTCCCACATGATCGTAGGCTTCTGCTAATTTCACAAAATCCGGCAATGAATTCATGTAAGTTTGCGAATGGCGACCGGAATAAATCAAATCCTGCCATTGTTTCACCATGCCGAGGAAATGGTTGTTCAAACAAATAATAACGATAGGAATGTCATATTGCTTCGCAGTAGAAAGCTCTTGAATATTCATTTGAATACTGCCATCACCGGTAATACAAACTACCGTTGCTTTTGGATCGGCCAGTTTGACACCAAGTGCTGCAGGCAAACCAAAGCCCATCGTGCCAAGCCCTCCGGAGTTGATCCAACGACGTGGTTGGTCGAACGGGTAGTGTAAGGCAGCGAACATTTGATGTTGCCCTACATCCGATGCCATATAAGCATTACCTTGAGTTAAACGATAGATGGTTTCAATCACTTGCTGAGGTTTAATTACGCCGCTGTGACGATCGAAATCTAAGCATTTCACGGCTTTCCATTGTTCGATTTGTTTCCACCAATCCGTTAAATCCGATTGAGATTTCGCAAGGTTTTCATCTTCTAATAATGATAAAAATTCATCTAATACGCTTTCTGCGCTGCCGACAATCGGAATCGCCACCGGTACAGTTTTGGAAATGGAGGTGGGATCCACATCCACATGAATCACTTTGGCATGTGGGCAATATTTTGCGAGATTATTGGTGGTGCGATCGTCAAAGCGAACGCCGATACCTAAAATCAAGTCGCTGTTATGCATTGCCATATTGGCTTCATAAGTGCCGTGCATACCAAGCATCCCGAGGAATTGTCTATCCGTACCCGGGAATGCGCCTAGACCCATAAGAGAAGAGGTGACTGGCAAATTTAACTGTTTAGCAAAGCGTGTTAAGGCATCGTGGCAGTTAGCCGAAATCACACCACCGCCCACGAAAAGTACCGGTTTTTTTGCCACCAATAAGGCTTTTAATGCTTTTTTGATTTGCCCTTTGTGACCTTGCACCGTTGGGCTGTAAGAACGCAAAGTGACTTCTTCCGGATAAGTGTAGGCAAATTTGTTTAATGGATTAACAACATCTTTTGGTAAATCAATGACCACAGGACCGGGACGGCCGGTGGAGGCAATATAAAAGGCTTTTTTTATGATAGTCGGAATGTCTTCCGAGTTTTTAACTAAAAAGCTGTGTTTCACGACCGGACGGGAGATACCTATCATGTCGCATTCTTGGAAGGCATCGCTACCAATTAACCCTGATGGCACTTGTCCGGAAAGTACCACTAACGGAATGGAATCCGCATACGCCGTGGCAATACCGGTAATGGCATTGGTGGCGCCCGGGCCAGAGGTGACTAAAACACAACCCACTTTGCCGGTAGCTCGTGCATAGCCGTCAGCCATGTGTACTGCCGCTTGTTCGTGGCGTACTAAAATGTGTTCGATGCCCCCTAAAGTATGGATTGCATCGTAAATATCTAAAACCGCCCCACCCGGATAACCAAATAAAAATTCAACACCTTGATCACGCAAGGATTGAACGACCATTTCTGCTCCCGATAATTTCTTCATTTTTACCTCTTCCTATTTGCTTTAAAAAAGTATCGCTTTTTTTGACCGCACTTTTATACCGATAGTATAAGTTTGGCGCATTGCGGTTCAATGGAGATTATTCTTAACGAAAAGAGGTTTGCTTGTCTATTGAAAAGTTAAGCGAGGATTTAGTTTTTTAGCCTATTTTGCGAGATAAAATTCTGTATAAATTTATATTTTTAAAATTTCATAAATTAATTTTTAGTTTAAATAGAAAAAATGCGACTTTATGTCGCATTTTATAAAAATTACAGAATTTAATTTTAAATTTAATTTTTGTGCGCGAGATCACAATTTAGCGCTTTTTAAAGATAAACACGAGTAAGGTGAGCACGGCACCTGTAGTAATAAAACCAAGTAAGCCGGAGTAGGTGAACCCCACTACAACATAACCTGCAATAGTTGCTATTGCCACGGTAAGGGCATAAGGCAATTGGGAGGTGACGTGATCCATGTGGTCGCATTTCGCCCCAGTGGAAGACAAAATGGTGGTATCGGATACCGGTGAGCAGTGGTCACCGCAAACAGCTCCTGCCATGACGGCAGATAAGCAAGGCAGCATAAATTCTACAGATCCCGGCATGGCGTGAGAGGCAATGGCCGCAGCGATTGGCAACATAATACCGAATGTTCCCCAGCTGGTGCCGGTAGAGAACGCCATGACAGAAGCTAAAATAAATAACAATGCCGGCAATAAGGCAAGTGGCAATGTATCAGAAACTAAAGACGCTAAATAAGCACCGGTTTTCACATCACTTACCACATTATTAATAGTCCATGCGAAGAATAGAATGAGAATTGCACCGGACATAGATTTAATTCCCACGCCCCAAGCTTTAACATATTCGGGAACATTCACCAAACGATCGGCAAAAATACACAGTGATGCAACCAAAACCGCACTTAAACCCCCGGTAACTAATGACACGCCAACAGTGGTATTTTCAAATGCCCCTAAGATAGAGAAAGGTTTGCCGTCAGCCGCTAAGGCTTCATTACCGGTATACATCATGGCAGAAACGGTCACGATAATTAAGGTTAAAATCGGTAATACAAGATTACGCACATGGCCTTTTACCTCAGAAGATTGCGTTTCGGTAATTTCTTCTGCACTTAATGCTAATTTTTCATGTTTTGCCATCGCACCGATATCAAAAGAAAAATAGGCAACAAAAAAGACCATGATGATTGAGAAAATCGCGTAATAGTTCATGGCGCTCATTGCCATAAACGCCCCAATGGGTGAGTAGCCGGTAATGGAGTAGGTGGCTAATAAACCTGCAATAAGCGTAATAATGTAAGCGCCCCAGCTGGATACCGGCATTAATACGCACATTGGCGCAGCAGTCGAATCTAAAATATAAGCTAACTTCGCGCGAGAAACTTTAAATTTATCGGTAATTGGACGCGCAATCGCACCCACCGCTAAGCTGTGGAAATAATCATCAATAAAGGTGATAAAAACCAAAGAGGCTGCCACTAATTTAGCACCACGGCGACCTTTGATGTGCTTTTGCGCCCATTCAGCAAAGGCTCGGTTACTGCCGGACATGCTTAAAAGTGCGGTCAAAACGCCAAGCAATAATAAGAAAAGCAGAATGTTAATGTTGTTGCTATTTAATCCACCTTCTTTAATGAAGAGGGAAGCAATATTATTTTTTAAATACACTAAGGTATTTAACGGTTCAAAATTTGCCAGCATGGCGGCGCCGACTAAGATACCCACGCTCAAAGAAAGGAGCACTTTACGTGTAATAATCGCTAATGCTAATGCAAGCAATGGGGGAATAATTGACCAAATTGACGATGAGTAATCGATGAGTTCCATATGGTGTTCTACCTAAAATTAAGGGAGAACCACTGACTTTAAATACTTAGAATAACTAGAAATAATTTAAAAAGGCAGGCAAATAAAGACCTAACCTAACCAGTAGCGCTCCATAGTTTGATTGACTATGACAGTGACGGTTCTTTCGAAGACGCCACCAACCAGCTAAAACGACTCTTAACTGATTTCGGCAAACGTTCCTTTCCATTTTCTTCATCGTTATCCACTCTGAAAATATACTTATAACGTTTGCACCTCTACGTATGTATAGGACGCTATAAGACTACAATAAAAACAGAGAAATGCCAATATAAAAGAGATGTCATTGATATAAAATAATTTAAGAAATAGATATTTACCTTGGTATATAATTTGTTTATCATAATTCAGATTTCAGTTTGCTTATATTAATACCAGAGGAGAAAATTAATGAGTGAAGTATTGAAAGTCTTATCTAATATTCGTAGCTTGCGTCTTGCTACGCGTGATTTTTCTGTAGAGCAATTAGAAAATCTTCTTGAAAAGATTGAAACGCTTGTTTCTGAGAAAAGAGTGGAGATAGCGAAAGCTCAAGAAGAAGAAAATGCACGCCAAGAACGGATCGCGAAATATAAAGAATTACTTGAAAAAGAAGGAATTTCTAGACAAGAATTAGCTGAAATTTTAGGTTTGGATGTCTCTGAAAAAGTCAGCAGTATTTCTAAAAAACGTTCAGCAAGACCTGCAAAATATCAATATGTTGATGAAAATGGCGTAACAAAAACGTGGACCGGTCAAGGCAGAACACCGAAGGCAATTCAGGCGCAATTAGATCAAGGAAAGCTTTTGTCCTCTTTTGAAATTTAATTGATAACAATGACTAAAAGAGACCCATTTTTATGGGTTTCTTTTTTTCAAGATGACACAGAATTTATGATTGAGAATAAAATACTATTAACCGACTGTTCGGATGCGATTGGATTAATCTCCAAAATTACCAATATTTGTTATAAGCACCAATTAAATATTGTGCATAATAATGAATTTGTTGATTTTGAAACTAAGCATTTTTTCATGCGTACGGAACTCCAAGGCATTTTTAATGAAGAAACCTTGTTGGCCGATTTGGCACTGAGTCTGCCGGAAGGGACGAATTGCCGCCTACTCAGTACAAAACGTAAACGAATTGTGATTTTAGTCACGAAAGAAGCGCATTGTTTAGGCGATATTTTGATGAAAAATTACTATGGCGGTCTTGATGTGGAGATTGCTGCAGTGATTGGAAATCATGAAGCATTGCATACATTGGCAGAACGTTTTGATGTGCCCTATTTTTGCATTAGTCATCAGAATTTGACTCGTGAAGAACACGATGCATTGCTCGCCGAAAAAATTGACGAATTTGCTCCGGATTACATTGTGCTGGCGAAGTATATGCGAGTGTTAAATCCAAAATTTGTGGCACGTTATCCTAATCGAGTGATTAATATTCACCATTCATTCTTACCGGCATTTATTGGTGCGAGACCGTATCAACAAGCTTATGAGCGCGGTGTAAAAATTATTGGTGCAACAGCACATTTTATTAATAATGAATTGGATCAAGGTCCGATTATTATGCAAAATGTGATCAATATTGACCATACTTATAGTGCTGAAGCCATGATGAAGGCTGGACGCGATGTAGAAAAAACAGTATTGAGCCGAGCCTTAGATTTGGCATTGCACGATCGCATTTTCGTCTATAAAAATAAAACGATCATTTTATAGACCGCACTTTAATTGTTACAATAAGTACCATTCTGATTTAAGCCACCTTTCTGTCAAAAATCGAGGAAAGGTGGATTTTTTTATTAATCATGATTTGAGGCTTGAAAAGTCAATCTTAAGCCTTTATATACAAGAACATTAAAAAAACATAAGACAGGTTATGGGCAAGAAAAAACGCTCGGCGAGTTCTACTCGCTGGTTAAATGAACATTTTAAAGATCCTTTTGTACAAAAAGCGCATAAACAAAAATTGCGTTCCCGTGCATATTTTAAACTTGATGAAATCCAACAAACGGACCGTTTGTTTAAACCGGGTATGACAGTAGTCGATCTTGGTGCCGCACCGGGCGGTTGGTCGCAGTATGTCGTGAGTCAAATCGGTCGAAATGGGCGGGTTATCGCGTGCGATATTTTGGAAATGGATCCCATTGTCGGCGTAGATTTTCTGCAAGGGGATTTTCGTGATGAAAATGTGCTGAATACCTTGCTAGAGCGCGCCGGTGAAGAAAAAGTCGATGTGGTGATGTCGGATATGGCACCGAATTTCAGTGGAATGCCGTCAGTAGATATTCCACGCGCAATGTATTTGGTTGAGCTGGCATTGGATATGTGCAAACAGGTGTTGGCAAACAAAGGTAGTTTTGTTGTAAAAGTTTTTCAGGGTGAAGGTTTTGATGAATACTTAAAAGAGATTCGTTCTCTCTTTAGTGTGGTAAAAGTTCGGAAACCTGAGGCCTCTCGAGATCGTTCTCGGGAAGTTTATATCGTTGCAAGCGGCTATAAGTTTTAATGGTGAAGTTACAAAGAAAGACAATCAATTTGATAACTTTCACTTTCGAAACAAATATAGTAACCTTGCGACATTTTATTAACTTTATAAGTATGGGGTAATGCCTTGAACGATATGGTAAAAAATTTAATTCTTTGGGTTGTTGTTGCTGTTGTCATGATGACGGCATATCAAAGTTTTAATTCGGCTTCTAATGGCAATGTAACGGACTATACCACTTTTATTACTGATATTGAAAATGGTCAGGTGCGTCAGGCTAAGTTTGAAGACAATGAAATTTTAGTTACCAAAGCAGATGGAGCTAAATATACCACTGTCATTCCTTTAGAAGATAAAAACTTATTGAATGATTTATTAAATAAAAAAGTCAAAGTAGAAGGCACCCCTCCGGAAAGAAGAGGATTATTATCTCAAATCTTGATTGCTTGGTTCCCGATGCTGTTATTAATTGGCGTTTGGGTTTTCTTCATGCGTCAAATGCAAGGTGGTGGCGGTAAAGCCATGAGCTTTGGTAAAAGCCGCGCGCGTATGATGACACAAGAGCAAATTAAAACCACTTTTGCCGATGTAGCCGGTTGTGATGAAGCAAAAGAAGAAGTGGCTGAAATTGTTGATTTCTTGCGTGAGCCAAAAAAATTCCAAAATCTTGGCGGTAAAATTCCAAAAGGGATTTTAATGGTTGGTCCTCCGGGTACGGGTAAAACCTTATTGGCGAAAGCCATTGCCGGTGAAGCGAAAGTACCTTTCTTCACGATTTCCGGTTCTGATTTCGTTGAAATGTTCGTGGGGGTTGGGGCTTCTCGTGTGCGCGATATGTTTGAACAAGCGAAGAAAAATGCGCCTTGTTTGATTTTTATCGATGAAATCGATGCCGTCGGTCGCCAACGTGGTGCTGGGCTTGGTGGTGGTCATGATGAACGCGAGCAAACCTTAAACCAAATGTTGGTTGAAATGGATGGCTTTGAAGGTAATGAAGGCGTTATCGTGATTGCTGCAACTAACCGTCCGGATGTTTTAGACCCAGCGTTAACCCGCCCGGGACGTTTCGACCGTCAAGTTGTGGTTGGATTGCCTGATGTGAAAGGTCGTGAGCAAATTCTTAAAGTTCACATGCGAAAAGTGCCTGTTGGGCCGGATGTTGATGCAATGACCCTTGCGCGAGGTACGCCGGGCTATTCCGGTGCGGATTTGGCAAACTTGGTGAATGAAGCGGCGTTATTTGCTGCACGCACCAATAAACGTATCGTTACGATGGTTGAGTTTGAAAAAGCCAAAGACAAAATCAACATGGGACCTGAACGTCGCACCATGATCATGACTGACAAGCAAAAAGAGTCCACCGCATATCATGAAGCGGGTCATGCCATTGTCGGTTATTTGGTGCCGGAACACGATCCAGTGCATAAAGTAACAATTATTCCACGCGGACGTGCTTTAGGTGTAACCTTCTTCTTACCGGAAGGCGACCAAGTCAGCATCAGTCAAAAACAATTGGAAAGTAAACTTTCTACATTGTATGCAGGGCGTTTAGCAGAAGACTTGATTTACGGCGAAGAAAATATTTCGACAGGTGCTTCTAACGATATTAAAGTGGCCACCAATATTGCTCGTAACATGGTTACTCAATGGGGTTTCTCCGATAAACTTGGTCCAATTCTTTATACTGAGGATGATGGGGAAGTGTTCTTGGGCCGTTCCATGGCGAAAGCAAAACATATGTCTGATGAAACTGCGCATGTGATTGATGAGGAAGTCCGTGCGATTGTGACACGTAATTATGCTCGTGCAAGACAAATTTTGATCGACAATATGGATATTTTACACGCCATGAAAGATGCGTTAGTAAAATATGAAACCATTGAAGAAGAGCAAATCAAACAGTTGATGAATCGCCAACCGGTCACACCGCCGGCAGGCTGGGAAGAATCTAAATAGCGAGTATTTCGCTTAGTTTAGCTGCCTTCACAAGGTTTATGTATTTCTTGTGAAGGCAGTGATTTAATAAGCCATAAGAAAGGAAGATTTACGCAATAAAATGCGTTCTTTTTCGAGGGAGTTGGTGAATAATGTTTGTGACCACCCCAACGATAGGAAGATTATGCCAGTTAGACGTTTTAATATTTTCTTTGCCTTTATCTAACGACAAAAAGACGAATTCGCCGTCTGTATACGCGATCAATTCATAAAGACAAAAATTATTTTCAATCTCCATCACCACGAATTCTCCGATAAATACCTTATCACTCTTTTCAACGACTAACATATCACCCGCTTCAATTCCCCATGCTAATAGATTGGGATTGGAGATATGAATAAAACATGTCTGTTTTGGGTGTTTTACACAATACAAGTTGAGGTCGAGTTTTTTGCGATAGTGGAATTTTTCTGATTTTTGTTCTTCAAAAAAAGGAAGCGGTTGATAGGATGAACCGCTGTAGTTCATTGAAACAAGCGTATTATTGTTATTCATGGTAATTCCTTAGCTTAAGCCTAAATTTTCTATATCTCAATTTTACTGTGTTTATGTACAGTATGTCAACGTGTTGCAGTGCTTTCTCATCTTGCTTATGCCAATAAAAATTTGATCTGTTCTGTTTTCTTTAATTGAAATTTAGGCTATCTTTAATTCCCTCAGGGGAATCACATGTGATTCAAAGACTCATCGCAACTTTATTTGCACAACATCATTAATTTAATATGAAAACATCACGTTTAATTTCTTTATTTTTTCAGGGCAATTTGGTCAAACGGATTGCCATTGGCTTGGTTTTAGGTATCGTTGTTGCTCTCGTTACGCCTATTTTGGAACCATCACTCGGTTTTAACTTGGCAAGCGAAGTCGGCGTACTTGGCCAGATCTTCGTGCGCTCACTCCGCGCAGTTGCGCCATTATTAATTTTTGTTTTAGTCATGGCGGCAATTGCCAATAAAAAGGTGGGAACACAAACCAGCATGAAATCCATCATTGTGCTTTATTTGCTCGGTACTTTCTTGGCCGCATTAGTCGCTGTGATTGCCTCTTTCTTATTTCCGGTGGAAGTGGCACTTTCTGTCAAAGAAGATATCGCGTCGGCACCTAAAGGGGTTGGCACAGTGTTATTAGATCTTGTATTTAATGTCGTGGACAACCCATTAAATGCCATTTTTAAAGCGAATTTTATTGGTGTATTGGCGTGGTCAATTGGTTTAGGCTTAGCACTTCGTCACGCCTCAGACACAACAAAAAATGTGGTATCGGATTTTTCTGAAGCCGTGTCTAAGATTGTTTATGTCATCATTACATTTGCTCCTATTGGTGTATTTGGCTTGGTTGCTCAAACACTTGCAGATAAAGGATTAGTAGCGTTAGGCGGTTATGCTCAGTTATTAAGTGTTTTAATTGGTGCAATGCTATTTGTCGCCTTTGTCGTGAATCCAATTTTAGTTTTCTGGAAAATTCGTCGTAACCCTTATCCACTTGTTTGGACTTGTTTGCGTGAAAGCGGATTAACCGCATTTTTTACCCGTAGTTCAGCAGCGAATATTCCGGTGAATATTAATTTGGCAAAACGTTTGAATTTAGACGAAGAAACCTATTCTGTGTCTATTCCGTTAGGCGCGACCATTAATATGGCCGGTGCGGCAATTACCATTACGATTCTTACACTTGCGGCAGCGAATACATTAGGCATTGAGGTTTCTTTCAGCAGTGCGATTTTACTCAGTATCGTTGCAAGTTTATGTGCGTGTGGTGCTTCCGGTGTGGCCGGTGGCTCCTTGCTATTGATTCCTTTAGCTTGTAGCTTATTCGGTATTTCCGATGATGTCGCCGCGCAAATGATTGGAGTTGGCTTTATTATTGGTATCCTGCAAGATTCAACTGAAACCGCATTGAACTCTTCTACAGACGTTCTGTTTACAGCGGCAGCCTGTATTGCAGATGAAAATAAGAAAACAACAGCATAATTGCAGAGAAAGGGTAGAGGTGTTCTACCCTTTGTCTTTTATGGATATATAAAATCTCATTTATTTTGCTAAGGGGATCGGGTAGAATTTCAGAGAAATAAACAGCTTAATAAGGTACTTACGATAATGAAATTAATGAAAGTCGTCGCTTTAGTCTCGTTTGCTTCTATTGTAGTGGTCGGTACAGCGCTGGCGGCGAAACAAGGGATAAAACCCAAAGAATCGGAATCCGCCTCTTCAGCACCACAGGCAACGCAAACCGCACAGAAGAATACGAATGACACGCCTCTCTCGCTTTTCCAAAAACACGTTAATATTCATTTTGAAGAGCGGAAATTTATTGTTAACGAAGATAACCAAGCCTATGTTCTGGCGAAATATTCTATTGAGAATCTGGGGAATAAGCCGATCAAATCGCTTTACTGGATTGCATCATATTGGCATGACCAACACATGCTTTATTCTCAGGATATTCCTCTCGATTTTGCAAAACCGCTAGCGGCGAAATCTAAAGCGACGGTCAACTTACGCATTCCGTTTAATAAAATTCAAGATGAATACCGCACGTTGTTTACTAATTCACAGGATGTCTCCGTGTATTCTGTTCCTCGTAGTGTAACCTTTGTGGATGGACAACAAATCAATGTCGCGAATTAATTGACGTTGACATAAAACGCAAAATATCTTGAGGGTATTTTGCGTTTTGTTTTTTTCCTTAGCACACAAAATGTGTGGCTAAAGATGATCGAGATCTGATATTGGCAATATCATAGCGTTAAAAGTGCGGTCATTTTTTCAATATTTTTTTCATTTTTTATAGGATTTTTTTGTGGCACTTATCAGCTTAACCAACGGATATCTTTCTTTCAGCGATGCCCCTTTATTGGATCATGCGGAGTTACATATCGAACCTAACGAACGCGTTTGTTTAGTTGGGCGCAACGGCGCAGGCAAATCGACGCTGCTTAAAATCATTGCCGGCGATGTCATCATGGATGACGGCAAAGTACAGTATGAAAAAGACTTGGTTGTGTCCCGTTTAGAGCAGGATCCGCCGCGCCATGCCGAGGGCAACGTGTTTGATTATGTGGCGGAAGGCATTGAGCATTTGGCGGATTTGCTGAAGGAATACCATCATATTTCCATGCAGTTAGAGCAGGATTATAGCGAGCAGACATTAAACCAGCTTGCCCAAATTCAAGCAAAATTGGAACACGCTAACGGCTGGCAATTTGAGAATAAAATCAATGAAGTGTTACAAAAATTGGAACTAAATCCGAATACGAAACTTGCTGATTTATCCGGTGGTTGGTTGCGTAAAGCGGCTTTGGCGCGCGCCTTGGTATGCAATCCGGATGTGTTGTTGTTAGATGAGCCGACTAACCACTTGGATGTGGATGCCATCGAATGGCTGGAAAATTTCCTGATGGAATTTGGCGGGAGCATTGTGTTTATTTCTCACGACCGTTCTTTCATTCGCAAAATGGCGACTCGCATCGTGGATTTAGATCGCGGCAAATTGGTGTCTTACCCTGGCAACTACGATTTATACCTTACCGCGAAAGAAGAAAACTTGCGGGTAGAAGCGTTACAAAATGAGTTATTTGATAAACGCTTAGCGCAAGAAGAGGTCTGGATTCGCCAAGGCATTAAAGCCCGTCGCACCCGTAATGAAGGACGCGTGCGCGCGTTAAAAGCCATGCGCGAAGAACGTCGCCAACGTCGTGACGTGATGGGTACCGCAAAATTGCAATTAGATACCTCCAGCCGTTCCGGCAAGATCGTGTTTGAAATGGAAAACGTCAGTTACGAGATTGAGGGCAAACAATTACTTAACGATTTTAGCACCACCATTTTACGTGGCGACAAAATCGCTTTAGTCGGCCCGAATGGGTGTGGTAAAACCACCTTTATCAAATTGCTACTCGGCGAAATTCAACCGACAAACGGCTCCATTCGTTGTGGTACTAAATTGGATATTGCCTATTTTGATCAATATCGTGCCGATCTTGATCCGGAAAAATCCGTGATGGATAACGTTGCCGATGGCAAGCAGGACGTGGAAGTCAACGGCATCAAACGCCATGTGTTGGGCTATTTGCAAGATTTCCTATTCCCACCGAAACGCGCCATGACGCCGGTAAAAGCCCTATCCGGTGGTGAACGCAATCGCTTGTTATTGGCAAAATTATTATTAAAACCGAATAATTTATTGATTCTCGACGAACCAACCAACGACTTGGACGTAGAAACCTTGGAGCTCTTGGAAGAAATCCTCACCGACTACCAAGGCACATTGCTCATCGTCAGCCACGACCGTCAATTCATCGACAACACCGCCACGGAATGTTACATCTTTGAAGGCAAAGGCGTGTTGAATAAATACGTTGGTGGTTTCTTCGATGCCAAACAGCAACAAGCCAATTATTTTGCTCAAAAAGCCGAACAGAATACTGCAGCACAGAAAAAAGTTGAGCTGAAAAAAGAAGAAAGTGCGGTGGAAAATAAATTGGTTTCCAATAAACCCAAATCCGTCAAACTTTCTTACAAAGAACAGCGCGAACTGGAACAGCTCCCACAATTGCTGGAAGATTTAGAAGAAAAAATCATCGCACTTCAAACCGAAATCGGCGACCCGAATTTCTTCCAACAAGCTCACGATGTGACGGATGCTAAACTGAAAGCATTGGCTGACGCTGAAGCCGAACTGGAAACGGCATTTATGCGTTGGGAAGCATTGGAAGAAAAGAAAAATTTAGCGGAAGGAAAGTAGCTGAGTTTTAGGAAGCAAATAACAATCCGCATGTAAAACGTGCAGTTTTTAGGCCCCCTATAAGGACCTATACTTCACAAGCCCTAAAGAGGCTTGTGAAAACCGGTCACCGTGTTTATTTTCATATCACTATTTTAGTGAATTGTAGCGTGCAACTTGTTGCACGAAATCATGAATGCCCGAAAGCGTTAAATAACGTTCCGTGCGTAATTTGGTCGTGCATCAAGATGCACGCTACGAACGAAATCACGAATTACACATCGAGGTTAATGTTAATCATTTGTGTAATAAGTTACACGCTACGAGGGGTAAATAATCCTCCTATATGTTGAATTTTGGTTGTCAGCCTTGTTCATTATATAGAGAGGATTTTTTTCTGTTCATCGCTTAAGCTATTTAACTCCATACGCATAGCGTATGGTTTTTATAGCCAGGCTCTGGCTGGCTATAATCAAAGTGCGGTCATTTTTTAGGATGGTTTAAAACATCGGAAATCATGACCGCACTTTTTTGTTTAACGAGCGTAGTAACCCGCCATGGAGCTGTAAACGGCATTTTCTGCCTGAATCACATTGAATTTGGCTTGCAAAATGGAAAGCTGGGAGGCTTTTTCTGTATTGGCCGCCGTCAACCATTCGCGCAATTCAGACACGCCTGCATTATAGCGGTTGCGGTAATATTGCGTGATGCGTTGGTTGTAATTGTACGTTTGTTGCACGTTGGCAAACTGGCTTTGTGCTTGAGTGAATGCGTAGTAGTTGGTATCTACGTCATTTAACGCGGTGGTGATACTTTTTTCGTAGTTCAAACGGGCTGTTTCGTAATCCGCTTCAGAAATTTTTACGTTCCATTTAACCGTGTTCCAATTTAAGAACGGCAATGTAATACCAACGTTGCCGGCGCCAATAGAGGAGAATGTGGTTGCCCCGGTTTGATTGGTGGCATTACGGCTCAAACTCCCGCCCAAAGTGATTTCCGGGAACCAGCTTTTTTCAGTGGCTTTGGCATTTTTGAATGCACTGCTTAAACGGGCTTGATAGCCTTTGACATCAGGACGGTTGGCAATCACGGAAACCGGCACGTTTAAATTTACACCCACAGTTTTTACGCTCAAAATATGCGGGAAGTTGATGTTTAATGCGTCATCCGGTTTTAAGTTCAGCAAATTGCGTAAGGCTTGTTCAGCGGCTTTGCGGTTGGTTTGCAGCGTAATTAAATTATTACGTGCGGTTAATACCGCTTGTTGTGCCTGATCTACGCTAGCACTGTCTGCGACACCTTGCGCCAAGCGATTTTTCATGATGTTGCTGATGTCGGTGTAATACTTAATGCTTTCTTGAGTAGTGCTAATGGCATCGTTTAAATAGGCAAGTTGATAGTAGGTTGTCACCACTGAGTTGATTAAAGAAAGACGGGTAGATTCCATGTCTTCAATGGTGGCTTTATGTGACCACTCCGCCGCATCAGCGGTATCCGCTAAACGACGCCATAAGTCCAGCGTATAAGACACATTTAGCGCGCCGGTATGCGTGATCGCGGAGTTGCCGCCATGATTAATGTCTTTTTGGGCAGTGGATTTTGCTGCACCGCTAAAGGCCGGAATCAAGTTTGCACCGGCAAGGTTGGCGCTATACAGCGCGCGGTTGACGGAAACTGCCGCTTTGGCTAAGTCTTTGTTATTTGCAAGGGCTTGTTCAACCACGCGGTTGAGTTGTGCATCATTATAAAGCGCCCACCAGTTGTCTTTAATGTTGTATTGCTTGGTAATGTCTTCATATTGTTTGTAATTATCGAGGCTGGCTTGATAAGAATCGCCAATATTGGCACAGCCGGCGAGCGTTGTTGTCATCACCACTGCAAGGGCTAGTTTTTTCATTTTTAACATTTTTTATCCTTCTTTAAGGTTCAAAGGGGCTATCGTATGCCTCAAAAGTGCGGTCGATTTTAACCGCATTTTTAGGTTTTACAAAATCTATTCACGGGCTAATGCCGTAATCGGATCTAAGCGTGCAGCACGCTTTGCCGGCATATAACCGAATACTACACCGATTAAGCTGGAAAAAGCGACTGCGGCAATAATCGAACTGCCGGAAAATGCCATAGTGAAATCGGTCATAAAGGTGTTAAACAGTACTCCAATCGCACCGGAAAGCAAAATACCGGTAACGCCGCCAATTAAACAAATCAATACGGCTTCAATTAAAAATTGTTGCAGGATGTTGGATTGTCTTGCGCCGATTGCCATGCGCACGCCGATTTCTTTGGTGCGTTCGGTCACTGACACCAACATAATATTCATCACACCAATCCCGCCGACGATCAAGGAAATAAAGGCAATCGAGGAGATAAGTAATTTCATCGTACCGGTGGTACTTTCGATAGTTTGTTTAATGGTGTCGCTGTTCATGATGAAAAAGTCTTTTTTGCCGTGGCGTAGCGTCAGCAATTCCGTAATGCCTTTTTCTGCTGCCGTTGTGTTCACATCTTCTGCGACTTTCACCGTAATCGAGCCGATTTTTTTACTGCCTGAAATACGGTTCATGACGGTGGTGTAGGGCGCGTAAAGATTCAAGGAACTGCTGGCGCCGCCCATTTGACGGTCGGACACAACACCAATAATACGCAACGGACGTTTGTTAAATATCACCACTTTGCCAAGGGGATTTTCATTGGGGAAAATGGCTTTTTTGGCACTTTCATCAATTAACGCCACTTGTGCGTTTTCTGCGACATCTTGCGCGGAGAGTAGGCGACCTTGTTTTAATTTTAAACCTTCCACATCAAAAGATTCTTCGCTCACGCCTTTTAAGGACGTCGTCGAAAACGCTTTATTCGCATAAATCAAGGTACCGCTTGACGCACTATTCGGCGTAACGCTTTGCACATAGGTTTGTTGGCGTAATGTGTTGGCATCGCTAACGGTAAGATTTTGCATTTGTTCCGCACGGCGATCGCCAAAGCCGGTGCCGTTAAAAATGGTGATGGTGTTTGTGCCGATGCCGCGAATATTTTCCAGAATTTTTTGTTGTGATCCATTGCCCAACGCCACCACAGACACCACGGAGGTGATCCCAATAATAATGCCAAGCATGGTGAGCAAAGAGCGCATTTTATGTGCCACAATAGCGCTAACAGACATGCGAAAGGCTTCCATCAGCTGATCTTTGCTGAAGCCAAAACGTCCTTTAAAAACACCTGAATTTTTGACCGCACTTTTCACCGGCTGGGCTTGCGTGTCACTGATAATTTCGCCGTCTTTGATTTCAATCATCCGATTGGCGCTGGCAGCGATATGCTTGTCGTGGGTGACCATAATAATGGTATGGCCTTCTTGGTGCAGTTGGCGCAAAATTTCCAACACGTTTTCACCGCTTTGCGAATCTAAAGCACCGGTGGGTTCATCGGCTAAAATGATTTCACCGCCGTTCATTAGGGCGCGCGCGATACTCACCCGTTGTTGTTGCCCGCCGGAGAGTTGATTAGGCTTATTCTGCCATTTGTCGCTTAATCCCAGTTTTTTCAATAATTGTTTGGCGCGTTCCAAACGTTGGTTGTGCGGCATGCCCGCATAAATTGCCGGTAATGCCACGTTTTCTGCTGCAGTAAGGCTACTCAATAAATTGTAACGTTGGAAAATAAAACCGAATTTTTGACTGCGTAAATCGGAGAGCTGATCGGCGGTTAATTCGATGGTTTCTTTCTCATCGATTTTGTACGAACCGCTGGTTGCTGTATCCAAACAACCAATAATGTTCATCAACGTGGATTTGCCCGAACCCGATTGCCCGATAATGGCAACGAAATCGCCTTTTTCTATATTTAATGAAATGTCTTTCAGAATATGAACACGATTTTCGCCGGTGCCAAAGTAGCGGTTGATGTTTTTCATTTCAATAATATTCATTGGAAAATTCCACCGCACTTTAGAAAATTCGTGGCCCGCGCATATTGCCGACGGCTTCGCCGGCAGCTACTTGTGACACAATGACTTTTTCGCCTTCAGCAACACCGGATTTAATTTCTGTTTGGTAATCGTTTTGTACGCCGATTTCTACTTCACGTTGTTCCGGTTGGTTGTTACTGTTTAATACCTTCACAAAGGTTTTGCCGTTTTGCGTTTGAATTGCCATATTCGGCACGGATAGCACGTTTTGCGCGTTGGCAATTTTGATGTTGTTTTCTGTAGTCATGCCGATGCGCAAAATCCGGTTGGGATTTTCCACGATAATGTTGGCGTAGTAATAAACTGCGCTGTTACTGGTGCTTGACGCTGAAGTTGTGGTGCTGGACGTGGAGCTATTGCTAATCGTCGTTGTCGCCGGATCAACGGATTCAATTTTGGCGTGATAAAGGGTTTTGCTGTCGGACAAAATACTAAAGGTTACATCTTGTCCGGCTTTCACTTTCGTAATATCGCCTTCGGAGATTTCCGGTTTAATGCGCATTTTGCTTAAATCTGCCACTTTGACAATGGTCGGTGTGGTTTGATTGGAGTTTACCGTTTGGCCTTCAGAAACCGGTGTGGCAATCACCGTGCCGTCAATCGGTGAAGTGATTTTGGTGTAGCCTACATTGGTTTCCGCGGTATTCACTTCAATTTCTGCTTGTTTGATGTTTTCCTGCACCACATTCATTTCTGCTTTGGCGTTATCTAAGGTCGCTTTTGCGCTGTTTAAGCTGTCCAAGGACGTGCCTTTTTGCGCATACAATTTGGTTAAACGATGGTAATTAGAAAGCGCCACATCATAGGCGGTTTTACGCGCGACAAACTGGGCTTGGTAGCTTGCAAGCGCCGCTTTTCGGGTGTTTAGCGTGTTGATTTGCGTGGTGGAATCAATTTCCGCAATCATATCGCCTTTTTTCACTTGCTGACCTAAAGCCACATAGAGTTTAGTAACTTTACCAGAAACCTGCGCGCCCACATCAACGGTGTTGACACTTTCAATTGAGCCGGTCGCCACCACATTTTTTTCAATGTCGCCACGTTGCACAGTTTCCGTTAAATAAGTGGTTTTAGGCGTGGAATCGCCCATAAAAAAATAACCGCCGGTGATCACCGCGGCAGCCAGTGCGGCCATTATCCAATGTTTTTTCGTCATATTTTCTCAAGGGTTAGAAGACACAGTGAAAATAGAATACAGGAGAAAGATTAAGGAAATCTTAATTATTAATGAATGAACGTTCATTTAGTGGCGCATTTTAGTGATTCTTCTTCGGATATTCAAGTGAGAATCAAAAACGGAACTTGAATATTTACGTATTGTCATTAAAATGTAATACAATTGTATTACATTAAGGAGGCTAAAATGACTTCATATACTTTTCGATTAGATCCTGAATTAAAAGAGCAGGCCTTTTCCGTTTTCAGAAGCTACGGATTAAACCCGGCTCAGGCACTAAAAATGATTTTACAACAAGTGGTTTCGACAAAATCCATTCCGGTTCAGTTAGATTATCAACCGAATGAAACAACGATCCGCGCTATGAAAGATGTATTAAATGGAAAAGTGGAAAGCATAGAAGCTGAGAACGTAGAGGAGCTGATTAAAAAAATGCAACGTGTCGCAAACGAGGCATAAATGAAAATTAGCTTTACTAAAGACTATAAACGCGATCTCAAACGATTAGCCAATCAACCCGAAATATTACTTTCTACCGAAATGATTGATGTTATGCATCATTTGCTAAACGGCAAGAATCTTCCCGAAAAATACAAGGATCATGCGTTGTCCGGAAATTGGAAAGGGTTTCGAGATTGCCATATTAAAAATGATCTAGTGTTGATTTACCACGTAAATAATGAAGGACTCACTTTGGTTAGACTCAACACCCATTCCGAAGTTTTTCGCTAATCGCTTTCAATAACAAGCCGCCTTCTTCGCTTTTTATGTCATAGCGTGTAGAATAGTGCGGTTATTTTTTTATGCGTTTTAATTGAGAAAATTATGAGTACAGAAACTATCTTAGAAACGACGGAAAATGCCCGTCCGCACAATTTTATTACCCAAATTATTGATGAAGATTTAGCGTCCGGTAAACACCAACGTGTTCACACCCGTTTTCCGCCTGAGCCAAACGGCTATTTGCACATCGGTCATGCCAAATCTATCTGTTTAAACTTCGGTTTAGCAAAAGAATATAACGGTTTATGTAACCTCCGTTTTGACGACACCAATCCAGTGAAAGAAGATGTGGAATATGTGGATTCCATCAAAGCCGATGTGGAATGGTTAGGTTTCAAATGGGAAGGTGAGCCACGTTATGCTTCCGATTATTTTGATGCGCTTTATGGCTATGCCATTGAATTGATCAAAAAAGGATTGGCGTATGTGGACGAACTTTCACCGGAAGAGATGCGCGAATATCGCGGCACGTTAACCGAGCCGGGGAAAAACAGCCCGTATCGTGATCGTAGCGTAGAAGAAAACCTCGCATTATTCGAGCGAATGAAAAACGGTGAATTTGCAGAAGGCACGCTGAGTTTGCGTGCAAAAATCGACATGGCGTCGCCGTTTATGGTGATGCGCGACCCGGTGATTTATCGTATTAAATTTGCCAGCCACCACCAAACCGGCGACAAATGGTGCATTTATCCAATGTACGATTTCACCCACTGTATTTCCGATGCCATCGAACGCATTACACATTCATTATGTACTCTTGAATTCCAAGACAACCGCCGTTTATATGACTGGGTGTTGGAAAATATCAGCATTGAGCGCCCATTGCCGCACCAATATGAATTCTCCCGTTTAAATTTAGAAGGCACACTCACTTCTAAACGTAAATTGTTGAAATTAGTCAATGAAGGCATTGTAGATGGCTGGAATGATCCGCGCATGCCGACCATTTCAGGTTTACGTCGTCGCGGTTATACACCGGCGTCATTGCGTGAATTCTGTCGTCGTATTGGCGTGACAAAACAAGACAACGTGGTAGAATACAGCGCATTAGAATCTTGCATTCGTGATGATTTAAACCAAAATGCGCCGCGAGCCATGGCAGTGATCGATCCTGTTCGTGTGGTGATTGAAAATTTTGAAGGCGAAGAAATGTTAACTGCGCCGAATCACCCGAATCGTCCGGAATCAGGCGAACGTCAATTGCCATTCACCAAAGAAATTTACATCGATCGTGCAGATTTCCGTGAAGAAGCCAACAAACAATATAAACGCTTAGTGTTAGGCAAAGAAGTGCGTTTGCGTAATGCTTATGTGATTAAAGCCGAACGTGTGGAAAAAGATGCCAACGGTGAAATCACCACCATTTTCTGTACCTATGATCCGGAAACCTTAGGTAAAAACCCGGCAGATGGTCGCAAAGTGAAAGGTGTAATCCACTGGGTTTCCGCCACGCACAACCACCCGGCAGAATTCCGTTTATACGAACGCCTTTTCACCGTGCCAAACCCGGGCGCGGAAGAAAACATCGAAAGCGTGCTAAATCCAACGTCTTTAGTGGTGAAACACGGTTTTGTCGAACAAAGCCTTGGCAATGCGGAAGCAGAAAAAGGCTACCAATTTGAACGTGAAGGCTATTTCTGTGCCGACAGCAAAGACAGCCATCCGGAACATTTGGTGTTTAACTTAACGGTGAGCTTGAAAGAAGGTTTCTAATCCCATCACCCATTAAAAAGTGCGGTGGATTTTTCAGGTGTTTTTCCCCCATAGACTTTTGTGTGAATTAAATCTTGCTATTTTGTGAGTAAGCGGCTATAATGCGCCCCATATTTCGGACGCGGGGTGGAGCAGCTTGGTAGCTCGTCGGGCTCATAACCCGAAGGTCGTTGGTTCAAATCCGGCCCCCGCAACCAATCACAAGTTCAGTAAAAAGAACCCCAATTTTGGGGTTTTTTTATACGATAAATTTGTTGTTTAAGTATCAACGTGTTGTATGTAATTGGTTGATAATTATTGAAAAACTGGGCTGTAAGCCCTTTTTTTATGTCTGTCGTTTGAGGAGGCTGTTTTGGCAACTTTAGAACAAAAATTACAAGAATTATTACAAGGTTCGGTTGAAGATCTTGGTTGCGAGCTTTGGGGCATTGAATGTCAACGTGTCGGTCGCTATTTAACTGTGCGTTTATTTATTGATAAAGAAGGTGGCGTAACCGTAGAAGATTGTGCTGATGTCAGCCGTCAAGTGAGTGCTGTGTTGGATGTGGAAGATCCGATTGCCGATAAATATAACCTAGAAGTGTCTTCACCGGGTTTAGATCGCCCATTATTTACCTTGGCGCAATATGCTCATTATATCGGTCAGGACATTGTTGTGCATTTGCGCATTCCGGTAGCGGATCGTCGTAAATGGCAAGGTGAATTAGCAAAAATTGAAAATGACATGATTACGCTGATTGTGGATAAACAAGAGCAAGTTTTAGCGTTTGGTAACATTCAAAAAGCCAATGTTGTTGCGAAATTTTAAATTTAAAGAAGGATAAAAAAGCATGAGTAAAGAAATTTTATTAGCGGCCGAAGCTGTGTCCAATGAAAAATTATTGCCACGTGAAAAAATCTTTGAGGCCTTAGAAAGTGCGATTGCGCTTTCTACTAAGAAAAAATATGAATATGACGTTGATGTGCGTGTTGCGATTAATCCGAAAACCGGAGAATTTGATACCTTCCGCCGCTGGTTAGTGGTGGAAGACGTGAATAACCCGACAAAAGAAATCACCTTAGAAGCGGCTCGTTTTGAAGACCCTGATGCACAAATTGGTGATTATGTGGAAGATCAAATCGAATCTATCGCCTTTGACCGTATTGCGATGCAAACTGCACGTCAAGTGATTAGCACGAAAATTCGTGAAGCAGAACGCAGTAAAATCGTTGACCAATTCCGCGCGAAAGAAGGGCAAATTGTCACTGCAACAGTGAAGAAAAGTAACCGAGACAGCGTTATTTTAGATGTAAATGGTGAAGAGGGTAATAAAGCCGAAGCCGTGATGTTGCGTGAAGATATGTTGCCACGTGAAAACTTCCGTCCGGGTGACCGTGTGCGTGGTGTGCTATATAAAGTGAGTCCGGAAAGCAAAGGCGCACAATTATTTGTAACACGCGCGAAGCCGGAAATGTTAGTGGAATTATTCCGTTTGGAAGTGCCTGAAATTGGCGAAGAATTAATTGAAATTAGAAGTGCCGCCCGTGATCCGGGTTCTCGTGCCAAAATTGCAGTAAAAAGTAACGACAAACGGATTGATCCGGTCGGTGCCTGTGTCGGTATGCGTGGTTCACGCGTGCAGGCGATTACCAATGAATTAGGCGGTGAGCGTGTGGATATCGTCCTTTGGGATGACAATCCGGCACAATTTGTGATTAATGCAATGGCGCCGGCAGATGTAAGTTCTATCGTGGTTGATGAAGACAAGCACGCGATGGATATTGCGGTAGAAGATGCCAACTTGGCGCAAGCGATTGGACGTAACGGTCAAAATGTACGCTTGGCAACGCAATTAACCGGTTGGACATTAAATGTGATGACCACCGAAGAATTAAGCGAAAAACATCAGGCGGAAGATAATAAAGTCTTAAATTTATTTATTGACGCATTAGAAATTGATGAAGAATTTGCGCAATTACTCATTGATGAAGGTTTCTCGACATTGGAAGAATTGGCTTATGTACCGGTTCGTGAGTTAACGGCAATTGACGGTTTGGAAGACGAAGATTTAGTCGAAGAGTTACAAACTCGTGCGAAAAATGCGATCACCGCAAAAGCGTTGGCAGAAGAAGAAGCCTTAAAACAAGCGAAAATTGAAGATCGTTTATTAAACCTTGACGGCATGAATCGTCATATCGCATTTAAATTGGCGGAAAAACACATTACGACATTGGAAGAATTAGCCGAGCAGGGCGTTGATGATTTAACCGATATTGAAGAACTCAGTGCCGAACAAGCGGCAGATTTAATTATGGCAGCCCGAAATATTTGTTGGTTCACTGAGTAATAAGGGAGTGAAAAGATGACTGAAGAATTAAAAACGAATGCACCCAAGAAATTAAGTTTAAAGCCACGTACAAAAACCACGGTGAGCACAACCAGTGCTTCCGGTAAAAGCAAGGAAGTTCAGGTTGAAGTGCGTAAGAAACGTACGGTTCCAACCGAAGCTGCATTGAAAGCAGAAGAGGCAGCAAAATTAAAAGCACAGCAGGAAGCTGAACAAAAAGCGGCTGAACAAAAAGCGGCTGAACAAAAGGCGGTGGAAGAGAAAGCTGCAAAAGAGAAAGCGGCTAAAGAAAAAGCAGCGAAGGAAAAAGAAGCTGCAGAGAAAGCGAAACAAACGCAAGCGAAACAAGCACAAAGTGCGGTTAATAATCCGCCTAAATCAGCTGATCCGGAAAAAGAAAAACGTAAAGCTGAAGAAGCGGAATTACGTCGTAAAGCGGAAGAGGTTGCTCGTCAAAAAGTGGAAGAGCAAGCTCGCAAAGCGGCTGAGGAAGCGAAACGTTATGCTGAGGCTGATACGTCAAGCAATGAAAGCACCTCAGAAGATTATACCGATTATAATTTAAGTTCTCGTTATGCTTTAGAAGCAGAAGATGAAGAAGAACGTCGTAATGAAGGTCGCGGTCGCGGTAAAAATAAAGTGGCCAAAGCGAAAAAAGGCGGACGTGATGACGAAAGCAATAAAAACGAGCGCGAGTCTAACCGCCGTAATCTAAAAGACGGTAAATTCGGTAAGGGTAAAAATGGTAAGAAAGGTGCAGCATTACAACAAGCCTTTACAAAACCAGTTCAGGCTGTGAAAACGGATGTTGTCATTGGTGAAACCATTACCGTTGCAGAATTAGCAAATAAAATGGCGACCAAAGCTACCGAAATCATCAAAGCGATGATGAAAATGGGTGAAATGGTGACCATTAACCAAGTGCTTGATCAAGAAACGGCGCAATTAGTGGCAGAAGAATTAGGGCACAAAGTGATTCTTCGTAACGAAAATGAGCTTGAAGAAGAAGTATTAGGTGATCGTGATGTTAATGCTGAAAAAGTGACGCGTGCGCCGGTTGTGACCATTATGGGGCACGTTGACCATGGTAAAACCTCATTACTTGACTACATTCGTAAAGCCAAGGTGGCAGCTGGCGAGGCGGGTGGTATTACTCAGCACATCGGTGCATACCATGTAGAAATGGATGATGGTAAGATGATTACCTTTCTAGATACTCCGGGACACGCGGCATTTACTTCTATGCGTGCACGTGGTGCGAAAGCAACGGATATCGTCGTGCTTGTGGTTGCAGCAGATGATGGTGTGATGCCTCAAACCATTGAAGCGATCCAACACGCGAAAGCAGCCGGTGCGCCTTTAGTGGTTGCAGTGAATAAAATTGATAAACCGGAAGCCAACCCGGATCGCGTAGAACAAGAATTGCTTCAACACGAAGTGATTTCTGAAAAATTCGGTGGTGACGTGCAATTCGTACCGGTTTCTGCGAAGAAAGGCATGGGTATCGATGATTTATTAGATGCTATCCTACTCCAATCAGAAGTCCTTGAATTAACTGCAGTGAAAGACGGTATGGCAAGTGGTGTTGTGATCGAATCTTACCTTGATAAAGGTCGCGGCCCGGTGGCAACCATTCTTGTTCAATCCGGTACGTTACATAAAGGTGATATCGTACTTTGCGGTTTTGAATATGGTCGTGTTCGTGCGATGCGTGATGAAAACGGTCAAGAAATCGAGGAAGCCGGTCCGGCGATTCCAGTGGAAGTGCTTGGTCTTTCCGGTGTGCCTGCTGCGGGTGATGAAGCGACCGTAGTGCGTGATGAGAAAAAAGCACGCGAAGTTGCCTTATACCGTCAAGGCAAATTCCGCGAAGTAAAACTTGCTCGTCAGCAAAAAGCCAAATTGGAAAATATGTTCAGCAATATGGCAGAAGGCGATGTGGCAGAACTCAATGTCATTGTGAAAGCTGACGTACAAGGTTCTGTGGAAGCTATCGTTCAATCCTTAATGGAGCTTTCAACGGATGAAGTGAAAGTGAAAGTGGTCGGTTCCGGCGTGGGCGGTATTACTGAAACAGATGCGACTTTAGCGGCAGCGTCTAATGCGATCATTGTCGGCTTTAACGTGCGTGCAGACGGCTCTGCCCGCCGCATTATCGAAACCGAAAACATTGATTTACGTTATTATTCCATCATTTATGAATTGCTTAACGAAATCAAAGCGGCTATGAGCGGTATGCTACAACCTGAATTCAAACAAGAAATTATTGGTATGGCTGAAGTGCGTGATGTATTCCGTCATCCAAAATTTGGTGCGATCGCCGGTTGTATGGTAACCGAAGGGATTGTGAAACGTAACAACCCAATTCGTGTCTTGCGCGACAACGTAGTGATCTTTGAAGGTGAACTAGAATCGCTTCGCCGTTTCAAAGATGACGTATCTGAAGTGCGTAATGGTATGGAATGTGGTATCGGCGTGAAGAATTACAATGACGTAAAAGTCGGCGACCAGATTGAAGTATTCGAAGTGGTTGAGGTTAAACGCTCAATTTAATTTCCAAAGAAAATGCGATCAAATGTGATCGCATTTTTTTTTTTAGAAAAACGATTTAATTTATTCCAATTATTCGTGCAACAAGTTGCACGCTACGAAGCAAAACACACCTTAAAACCATCGCAGTTGTAGCGTGCATCTTGATGCACGAAATCCGTATTGTTTTAAATCCGATGACGATCAAAACAGGTCTTAAAGTTACCGCACTTTTTAAATGAATGACGAGATTAAGTGCGTCTATTCGTGCAACAAGTTGCACGCTACGTAGGCTATCAAAACATGCCTTAAAGCTAGCGCAGTTGTAGCGTGCATCTTGATGCACGAAATCTCTATTTTGCATCTTGATGCGGGTTTAATGGCCGTACATGATCACTTGAATGATTAATAAAATGGATGAAATCACAAATTGGCAACCGACAATCGGCATGACGAATTTAATCCATTTATTGAACGGAATATTCAGCATTTGTAAGGTTACCAGCACCAAACCTGTAGGCGCAAGGAAGAGCATGATGTATTGCCCCCAATTGTAAGCTGAAACCACGATGTCTCTTGGAATGCCGACGGTATCGGCTAATGGCGCCATAATTGGCATAGACAGTACGGCAAGGCCGGAAGAGGAGGGCACGATGAGACCCAAGAAGATAAAAATCAGAAGTTGTCCGATAATAAACACGCTGCCGTGCATACCGCTTACCAAGTGTGACAGATAATCAAGAATTGTGTCAGAGATCATGCCTTGTTCCAAAATAATGTTGACCGCACGAGCAAGGCCAATAATCAGTGTTACGCCCACGAGTTCGGAAGCGCCGTGTGTGAAGCCGTGGATGAGCTCTTTTTCAGGTAATCCGCTGATAAACATAATGAGAATAGTGATTGCCAAGAAGGAGGCGGCCATTTGGGGAAACCACCAGCCGCCGAACATAACGCCCCATACCATAAGTGGGAATGCGCAGCAGAATAAAATCAGAATGAGTTTTCTTTTAAAGGTGAAGTCAACGGTGGCGTTGGGATCGATATCTTTCATGTAGTGATCATAGAAGGCTTGACGATCTTCGTAGGTATAAGAGAATGCGGGATTGGCAGTCAGTTTTTGGCAATACCATCTCATATAAATAATGACGCAAATTTCGCCCAATATCAGTCCGATGGCACGGAATCCGATGCCTTCAGTGAAAGGAATGCCGGCGGCATTTGAGGCGATGACAACGGAGAACGGATTAATGGTGGAAAATGCGGTACCCATTGACGCCGCAAGGAAGATAGCGCCGACGCATACGATGGCATCGTACCCTAGTGCTAAAAACACCGGCACAAGAATCGGGTAAAACGCGACGGCTTCTTCCTCGATGCCGCAAGCCGTTCCTCCCAGTAGCATTAACACGCACACCGCAAACACCACAGAAAATTCGTTGCCTTTTGTCTTTTTTGCCAGCGACATTAAGCCGGCATTAAATGCACCGGTTTTATTGATCACGCCAATCATGCCGCCTAAGATAAAAATAAAGACCATAATATCTGCCACTTCAATGGTGCCGTCCACCATGGCATGGAGCATATCGATGGCATTTTTTTCGTGTTGTGTAACGCGTTGATAAGTATCGGGAATGGCAATGGGTTTTTTGATAATGCCGTTGGTGAAATGGGAAAGCTGAATTTTAATATTAAATTGATTGAGGGTTTGTTCGGTTGCAGGATAGCGTTGATCAGGATTTCCGTAGGTTTTGACAATGAACTGTTTCTCAGTGTTGTCGTAGGACAGTTTGGAATAAGCGCCCGAGGGAATAAGCCAAGTTAAACCAATGGCCATTAGAAGAATGATAAAAAGAATGCTAAATGCGGAAGGAAAAGTCATCTTTTTCGTCGATGTTTCCATGATGAAACGCTCCTTGTGTTCGGATTAGTGAACAAACCGAGCGCGCATTCTACACAGACAACAGGGAAAAAGCAAAGATTAAATGGTTGTGATTTCCTGTAATAACAGGGTACGCAATCGTTTACCTAAATTAAGCGGATTAAACCATGTCTGCGCTTGAAAGCGTAAGCAAAAAAGAAATGAAAAATCCACCGCACTTTGTGTGGGGTGGATTGAGAATTATTGATTCATCGACATACACAATAACGTCAATGGATGGATACAGGTTACATTAGATGACATATCGATCTGCCATTTACAGGTTTGACATTCTGAAATCACGTAATCGAACCCACCAGCATTGATGTTATCAAATAGTGTTTTCCCGATGGCTTGCGAAACTTCATAGTTTTCCGCCTTGAAACCGTATGTTCCGGCAATACCACAACATTGTGATGGTAACATCACCACTTCTAATCCCGGAATTTGTTTTAACACTTCCAAAGTGTATGGTGCCCAACCCGCTTTATCCACGTGACATGCAGTGTGATAAGCCACACGCAATTTCAATGGTTTAAGCGGTAAGGTTTTACCTTCTTTAAAGAGTTGATATAAGAATGGTGTCACCATGTGAATATGCGGACGAACCTTCGCATTGTCGATACCTAAAATATGATGGTATTCATCTCGTAAATTTAAGGTACAACTTGATGCTTCGCTGATCACATCCAAGCCATTTTCATCCACCATTTTGCTGATGTAATCGGTGTTAAATTGTGCGATTTTCTTCGCACGTTCCGGGAATTGGTTCACGCTTAATGGTAAGCCACAGCATTTTTCTTTTTCCAATAACACCACACCAATGTCCATAGCATTGAACACTTGAATAAATTCTTTACCCAATTGTGGATTATTGTAGTTCACATAACAGCCATGATAATACGCCACTTTACGTTCAAATTTTTGTTGGCTTGCCAACATTTTTTTCATATACCAGCTGCGGAACGTACCAAAAGAATATTTTGGTAAGGTACGATGACGGCTGATTTTCAATGCTTTTTCCAACACAAATTTTGTCGCTTTTAAGCCTGTGAGAGTGTTCACAATCGGCGCAAGCGGTGTGTTAAGTGTTCCCATAATATCGGTGTTACTTAAAATTGCATCACGTAATTTTTGCACTGCCGGCTTGTGTTGTTGAGCAAGGTATTTGTTTCTTGCGCGAACGATAATATCGCCGATTTTTACATCAGACGGACACGCAATTTCACAACGTTTACAGTTAGTACAGTATTTTAACGCTTCATCGTAAAGCTCTGCTGATTTTAAGCGTAAACGCTCACCATCCGGGCCCGATTGTTTTGGGCCAGGATAGTTTGGATTCTGACGCGAAACCGGACATACCGCGGTACAAGCTGTACATTTAATGCAGCTCTCAAAACTCTCATCAAAAGCATGATGATGTTGTGGCGCATTAAGGGATTGTTTTGCATTATCAATTAATTGTTGAATGTTCATAACGCCTCCTTAATGTGTGTTGTGAAGAATTTCATCAGCAACAGCAAGCGCTGTGACCACGGCTACGCCTGAACCACAACCAAGTTCTAACGCATTGAAACCACCAATCACATTACCCACCGCATATAAATTCGTTAAAAATTGACCGCTCTTTTGCACTTGGCATTGCGCGTTAATCGCCACACCTGCAGATTGGTACGGTTGTGGATTTGAAAAACGGTGATCAGTCCACGTAAAACGATCGGTATTGTTAAAGCCTGCCACACCGATGATGTCAGAATGGAATACGGGCTCGTAGATTTTATCGAATTCAGAAACTAAACCTTTACTGAAGAAACTGCCGGAAGCTAAGACAAAATGCTCAGCCGTGATTTCTTCCTCTTCGTGCAAACGCGTTTGAATAGCACGAACTTTGTTGCCATGAAAATGTGCTTTTAATGCGCTATCACCATTCATCATGAGTCCACCTAATTTCTCAAAACGATGGCGTAATTGAATACGTTGGCGCATACCTAATAAAGAAGGCGGTAAGGTTGGTAATTCAAATAATGGTAAGCCAGTTGCTTTGCGAAGTGATTCCATAAATTCTTGATTTTCTAAACCGAAACAAGCCGGCAATAAAATGGCTTCTGTGCCTTGCGCGGCGTCTTTCATTTCAGCTACAAGATCATCAAATTTCAGTTTATATTCTAAAACTTGCGCAATGTTCACACTGCGGAACTCACGGGAATTTGCACGTAACTGATCTAATTCTGGGATATTTAAAAAGCCTGTTTTTACTTCACAATGTGCAAATTGTGGATTGAGCGTAAGGTTATCTGCCAATAATTCTGGTTGGAAATCGTGATAGCCTTCAATGCCTAAAACCGCAATTTTTTTATACGGGAATGGGGTTTCGCCTTGTACGGTTGGCACACTATTTGGTGAAAGCCATGCACCACGTAAGCTACCTAAACCCGTTACGCGAAGATGATTTTCTGCACTTGAGCCAATTAAATCTAAATTTAACGATTCCGCTAATTTTTCGAAATCTTGCGCTTTCGCTAACACGCGCTCAGCCCCCATAATGCTATAAGGGTGTTGTGGTAATTGAGCTGCAAGTGCGGTCAAATTTTCAGGAATATTTTTAACAAACGCACCATTGGGTAAACGGCTTAATAAATCCAATGAGCCAGAGGCAAAATCAATCGCCGCTTGGCCGTTATTAATAATGGCGCAACGTTTGCCTTGTTCTTGTAAGGTGATGCCGCAAGTTAAACCTGCAAGGCCGCCACCAATAATTACGACATCAAAATTCATTGTTATCCGTCCCTTGCTGTTTGTCCGTTTCAAGCGGTTGAACATCGTTTAAGCCCAACACGCTGCCATACATCCATGAAGTAAATTCGGCTTCACGAATCGCCTCACCCCATGCAATCGGTTCAATACCGCGCCAACGTTCTTCCATAAAGGAGGTTAGTTGTGTGGTCGATTGGCGAGGTGTTGCTACGTCAAAACGGTTCATTAAACCAGCAGCACGGCATGCGCAAAGCTCAGCTTGGCAAGTCCCCATACCTACACGAGTACGGCGACGTAAATCCACTAAGTTATTCACATTTAATTCATCAACGGCATAACGGACTTCACCCGCTGTCACAGCTTCACATTCGCACACCATTGAACGATCAAGACGTTCTTTATCTAATAAACGAGTTGCACGAGAACCATGACGATACACGGCTGAATAACGAATCGGACTTGGAAGTGAAATGACTTTCTGATTAGTTTCTGCACGGCTTTCACTTGAACCCGGTAATGGACGCTCTGCAGTCGTACAACGTGCTGTTTTGTTGAGTTTTTTACAAACAAGATCCGTTGCCCATTCTGCCATTAGGCGATAAGTCATTAATTTACCACCAGTGATAGTGATGAAACCATCTAAGCCATCACGCTCTGCGTGGTCAAGTAACACGATACCGCGACTGACGTTACGACCTGATGGATCGTCATCTGACGCGACTAACGGACGCACACCGGCATAAGCGCGTAATACACGAGTGTGACGCAAGCTTGGTGCAAGTTTTTCCCCTTCACGGAATAAAATATCTACTTCTTCCGGGGTGACTTCCATGTTATCGATTTGATCGTAAGGAATACGGCTAGAGGTTGTACCGATAACACAAATGGTATCACCTGGCACAAGAATGTCCGCATCCGCCGGTTTACGGCAACGGTTAATGACCATTTTGTTGATGCGGTGCCCCATGACAAGTAATGCACCTTTTGCCGGGAACATTTTGATTTTAAGATCCGCATATTCTGCGATGCCTTGTCCCCAAATACCACCTGCATTGACGACTAATGGTGCAAAGAATTTGCGATTTACGCGATTTTTGTGATCGTAAACATCCACGCCAATCACTTTGCCACCTTCACGAATTAAATTTTTCACTTCGCAATAAGTGAACATTTTCGCACCATTTTCAGTGGCATCCATCATGTTGGAAGCCGTTAAACGGAAAGGATCGATTGAACCATCTGGAACAACAACGGCACCCACTAAATCAGGGTTTACCGATGGTTCCATAATTTGGGCAAGTTTAGGATCAATGGCGACAGCTTCAATACCTGATTTGGTACAACTTTCGATGAAGGTTTTTTGATAATCAAGGGAATCTTCGGGTAAGGTGATAAATAAACCTTCTGTTTCATCCACACAATGACGAGCGATATTGCGCAGAATTCGGTTTTCTTTAATACATTCTTCTGCGGATTCCTGATCGTTGACGGCATAACGCGCACCACTATGTAACAAACCATGATTACGGCCTGTTGCGCCTGTCGCAATATCACGACGCTCTAATAAAATACAGTCAATGCCACGCAATGCGCAGTCACGAGCAATCCCCGCACCTGTTGCACCACCACCAATGATAATCACATCCGTCGAAATCGGGGAAAAATCTCCCGCATCACGATACAGATTAGGCGATAATCCCATTGTTACCCCCAAGCCAAAATATGAATAAAAAGAAACGTAAAAACGGTTATAAACTGAGTGGCTATTGTAGGGAAGTGCGGTTAAATTCACAACATTTTGAGCGAAAAAGAAAGCTATTTTGTGAGAGGGATCACATAATTTTCGAATTCGCTCATTTGTTAAAAAATATTTTGTGAAATGCATCACATTTTTGAATTATTTCCCTGTTTAATTTCTGTTTTTATTTTATCATGCACGCTATCCCCAGTATGGGGGTGGACTCATAATTAAAATGATTTTGGAGAGAAATTATGTTTGGACCATTTAAACCCGCTCCGCATATTGCGGAACTTCCAGCGGAGAAAATTGATTCCACGTATAAACGCTTACGTTGGCAAGTGTTTGCAGGGATTTTCTTTGGTTATGCCGCATACTATTTTGTGCGTGCAAACTTCGACTTGGCACAACCGGGCTTAATTCAAGCCGGCTTGTACTCAAAAGCGGAATTAGGTGTTATCGGCTCTGCAGCCGGTCTTGCCTATGGTTTGTCTAAATTCGTCATGGCGGGGATGTCTGACCGTTCGAACCCGCGTGTGTTCTTACCATTTGGTTTATTGCTTTCTGGTCTTTGTATGACCATGATGGGGGTATTCCCATGGGCTACTTCAGGCATTGCCATCATGTGGGTCATGATCTTCTTAAATGGTTGGTTCCAAGGGATGGGGTGGCCTCCATGTGGTCGTACTATGGTGCACTGGTGGTCTAAATCAGAACGCGGTACTATCGTATCTATCTGGAATACCGCGCACAATATCGGTGGTATGATGCCGGGCGCCATGGTGCTATTAGCCAGTGCGATTTTCTTCAGTACTCACGGTGTTGAAGCACAAGCCAAAGATATTTGGCAACAATCCCTCTATTATCCGGGTATTGCAGCAATGCTTTGTGCGATTCCGGTGTATTTCGTGATGCGTGATACGCCACAATCTTGTGGTTTACCGTCAATCGAAAAATGGCGTAATGACTACCCAGATGACTATAACGAAAAAACGTACGAAAACGATTTAAGCACAAAAGAAATCTTCGTCACTTATGTATTGAAAAACAAATTGTTATGGTACATCGCGATTGCTAACGTATTCGTATACTTAATCCGCTACGGCGTATTGAAATGGTCTCCGGTTTACTTAAGTGAAGTCAAACACTTCAACATCAAAGGTACCGCATGGGCTTACACAATCTATGAATTAGCAGCGGTTCCAGGTACATTATTATGTGGTTGGGTATCCGATAAAGTCTTCAAAGGTAAACGTGGTTTAACCGGTTTCATCTTCATGATCTTAACTACAGCTGCTGTAGTGGCATACTGGATGAACCCAGCGACACCTGAAGCAGAGCTTGCAAACTACTCTGCTTGGTATGAAAACCCATATCAATTAACTGACTTCGTATTAATGACCTTAATCGGTTTCTTAATCTACGGTCCTGTAATGTTAATCGGCTTACACGCTCTTGAGCTTGCACCGAAAAAGGCAGCAGGTACAGCAGCAGGTTTCACCGGTTTATTCGGTTACTTAGGTGGTACTGTGTCAGCGTCAGCGGTTATCGGTTGGGCAGCACAACACTACGGTTGGGACGGTGGTTTCTACGTCATGATCGGTGGTGGTGTTTTAGCGGTGTTATTACTCTTCATCGTAATGGTGGAAGAAGGTAAACACAAAGCGAAATTAGGTGAACACTACGGTAAATAATCGTCAATGAGTTCAAAATGAAAGCGCCTTTCGGGGCGCTTTTTTTATGCGTAAACATTTTGGAATTGCGATAAATTAGAGAAATAGTAATCCGCACGTAAAACGTGCGGTTAATATGTTCTTTCGTTGATAAATTATCTTGAACCATGTAAATCGTAGCGTGCAACTTGTTGCACGAAATCGTGAATGTCCGAAAGGGGTAAATAATGCTCCGTGCGTGGTTTGTTCGTGCATCAAGATGCACGCTACACACAAAATCGTAAGTGCCCGAAAGGTTAAATAACGTTCTGTGCGTGGTTTGGTTGTGCATCAAGATGCACGCTACGTACGAAATCGTGAATGCCCGAAAGGTTAAATAAGGTTCCGTGCGTGGTTTGTTCGTGTAACAAGTTGCACGCTACGCACGAAATCGTGAATGCTTGAAAGGTTAAATAAGGTTCCGTGTGTGGTTTGTTCGTGCAACAAGTTGCACGCTACGCACGAAATCGTGAATGCTCGAAAGGTTAAATAAGGTTTCGTGTGTGGTTTGTTCGTGCAACAAGTTGCACGCTACGAGGGGGGAATTTGGCTCCATGCACATAGCGTATGGCTTTTATAGCGGTTTGACTAGTGATAAAAAAGGCTTTCATCACGAAAGCCTTTTCTTTTGCACGAAAGTGCGGTGTGTTTTTCAAGCGTTTTATTGTGTTGCTTGAATTGCCGTTAATGCAATGGTGTACACGATGTCATCAACCAATGCACCACGGGACAAGTCGTTCACCGGTTTACGCATACCTTGGAGCATCGGGCCGATAGAAACAAGGTCGGCGGAACGTTGAACCGCTTTATAGGTGGTGTTACCGGTATTCAAATCCGGGAAGATGAATACGGTGGCTTGACCGGCAACCGGAGAATTTGGCGCTTTAGAACGAGCCACATCTTCCATCACTGCTGCATCGTATTGTAATGGACCATCGATGAGCAAATCAGGACGTTTTTCTTTCGCAATACGCGTCGCTTCTTTCACTTTTTCAACGTCTGCACCGCTACCGGAAGAGCCGGTAGAGTAAGAGATCATCGCCACTTTCGGATCGATACCGAAGGATTTCGCCGATTCGGCAGATTGAATGGCAATTTCGGCTAATTGCTCTGCGGTCGGATCCGGGTTTACCGCGCAGTCACCATAAACCAACACTTGATCCGGTAATAACATGAAGAAGATGGAAGAGATAATGGAGCTACCCGGTGCGGTTTTGATAATTTGCATCGGTGGACGAATGGTGTTGGCTGTGGTGTGAACTGCACCAGAGACCAAGCCATCCACTTCGTTAGCTTCCAACATCATGGTGCCAAGTACAACGTTGTCTTCCAATTGTTCACGTGCCATGGTTTCTGTCATGCCTTTGGCTTTACGTAATTCCACTAAACGTGCAACATAGTTTTCACGTACGCTTGCCGGGTCAACAACAGTGATGCCTTTGACTAATTTCACGCCTTGCGATTCGGCAACGCGTTTTACCTCTTCTGGATTTGCTAACAAAATACATTCTGCGATACCGCGTTCGGCACATAAGATGGCTGCTTTGATGGTACGTGGTTCATCCCCTTCCGGTAATACGATACGTTTATTTGCTGCACGGGCTAATTCTGTTAATTGGAAACGGAATGCCGGTGGTGATAGACGGCGTGAACGACTTGAAGCTTCTGCTAATCCATTAATGAAAGTGGTATCTAATTTTTCGCTGATGTAGCGTTTGATGTTTTCAATGCGTTCTTTATCGTCAACCGGTACTTCCAGATTAAAACTTTGTAAGCTTAATGCAGTTTGCCAAGTATTACCTTCAATACGGAAGACCGGTAATTTTTTGTTTTCAAAAACGTGTTGGCAAAGTTTCTTAATTTGCGGATCTAATTTGTAACCGCCGGTTAATAATAAACCACCGATTTCAATACCGTTAGACACCGCAAGGGCCGCTGCCACGATTACATCAGGGCGGTCAGCAGAAACCACGAGTAAGCTTCCGGCACGGAAGTGTTCCACCATATTTGGCAAACTTCTTGCGCAGAAAGTGATACCGCGAATACGACGGTTGACATCGCCTTCATTAAGAATGGATGCACCTAAATGTTTAATTAAATCAATGGCACGGGTTGCGATAAGATCTGCAGACCATGGAATACAAGCCAATAAGTTGAGCTGGCTTTGTGCAAATAATTTTACCAACTCGGATTCGCTGTTGTGGCTGTGTTGGAAAGAATCGAAAATTTCGCTTAAATCTGGGCGGGTTCTGCCGGATTCATCCACTGGCGCATTGAATTTGTTCACGATTACGCCAAGAAGATTTTTATTGCCTTGACCACCGAATAGAGAGGCCACTGCTTCTACACGTTCTTTTAACTGTGCAGGGGTTTCTGTAGCAGGTGCCGCAACTAATACGATTTCTGCATCAAGTGCTTGGGCGATTTCGTAGTTAATGCTATTGGCAAAAGAATGTTTGCGGGTTGGAATCAAGCCTTCCACAATGACAATTTCATTGTTTTTAGCAAGACGTTGATGATTTTCAACGATTTTTTCTAATAAAACATCAGATTGATTTTGACCAATCAGCGATTCTGCCACGCTTAGCATAAACGGCTCAGCCGTTTCTAAACCGGTGCTGGTGCGTACAATAGAGGTTGTGCGGTCGATAATATCTTCACCGGTATTTGGTTGAGAAATAGGTTTCATGAAACCGACTTTGGCACCTTTTTGTTCAAGTGCGTTGATTAAACCAAGACTTACGCTGGTTAAACCCACGCCGGTACTAATCGGAATTAAAATAATAGTACGAGACATAATTTACCTTCGATTGGAATAGAGGATTAAAAAGAAACTGCCGAATACATCGGCAGTTTATTGATTACGTTTTAGATACAAAGACGTGCGGTGTCTTGTGCGATCACTAATTCTTCATTGGTTGGAATAACCATGGCAATTGGGGTGTTGTCAGCGGTAATCACGCCTTCATTACCAAAACGGGCAGCCATGTTTTTCTCATTATCCAATTTATAACCGAATAATTTTAAGTGCGCTAAGGTGAGTTCGCGTACGTGCGCAGAGTTTTCACCAATACCACCGGTAAAGACGATGGCATCCAAACGCTCACCGATAACGGCCATGTAAGAACCGATGTATTTCGCTAAACGGTAGCAATAAACATCTAATGCACGTTTTGCCGGGATTTCTTTGTCGTAGTTGTCTTCGGCATAACGGCAGTCGCTAGTGACTTCGGTTAAACCAAGCAAACCGGATTTTTTCGTTAAGGTGGTGTTGATTTCTTCAACGGACATGCCGAGGGTGTCGTGCATGTAGAAAACGATAGCCGGGTCGATGTCACCACAACGGGTACCCATGACTAAACCTTCTAACGGGGTTAAACCCATAGAGGTATCGATACATTCGCCATGACGAATCGCGGATACGGAACCGCCGTTACCTAAGTGGCAAGTGATCACGTTGACTTTGTCTTCTGCGACGCCTAAACGTTTTGCCGCTTCACGGCTGACATAATAGTGGCTTGTACCGTGTGCGCCGTAGCGACGAACACCGTGATCGCGATATAAAGAGTAAGGTAATGCGTATAAGTAAGCTTCTTCCGGCATGGTTTGATGGAATGCAGTATCAAATACCACCACGTTTTTCTCTTTCAAATGCGGGAAGAGTTTGAATGCTTCTTTGATACCGATTAAGTGTGCAGGATTGTGCAATGGTGCAAATTGAATTGCATCTTCGATGCCTTTAACCACTTCATCAGTAACGATAACGGAAGAGGTGAATTTTTCGCCGCCGTGTACGATACGGTGACCGATAGCAACAACGCCTTTTTGTAATTCAGGATCAAGCGAGAAAATGTTATTGACAACAAAATTTAACGCTTCGGCGTGAGCGGCGCCGGCACCTAAATCAGCCTGTCCTTTTTCGCCGTGTAATTTCCATTTGATACGGGCTTCAGGTAAGTAAAACGCTTCGGCTAAGCCGGACAATTTTTCTTCGCCGGTGGCAGGATTCAAAATGGAAAATTTTAGTGAAGAACTACCACAGTTGAGGATTAGGACTAATTTTTCAGACATAAGCGACCTATACGGGTTTGAGTTAAACAAAATTCGTTCAAATAGTGAACGAATAATAGAAAATTAAACCGCCATAGAATACACCCTTCACCTTTTAAAATAAATTCTTAACATCAAAAAATGCGACCTGAATCAAAAAAATTTAGCAATTTTTTTACATTTCGTAAGTGATTCATTTTTCCTGAAAAAAAGATTACCAAAGAAGAGGTATAAATGTAGAAAATTAAAAAAAACGTCGGTTTATGGTATGTTGAGCAACCTGACGTTGAGTTGACACAAAGGATAAGCATGACATGGGTTTTTATCGCACATTAAAAGCGGGACAACACTATTTAAATATTTGGCCTTTAGAGCCTAAATTAGGCGCTATCTTCCCCGAAAATCGCGTTATTAAAGCAACCTTATTTGCCCAGAAAATGATGCCGTTTCTCGCGGTATTATTTGTGGTATGGCAGCAAATTTATGCGCGCGGCGACAATATGGCGCTTGCTGTTGCGGTGTTAAGCGCTTTATTTGCATTATGTTTGCCTTTGCAGGGATTTTATTGGTTAGGCAAACGCGCACAAACGCCATTGTCACCTCAAAGTGCGGTCGGTTTTCACCACGTTTTGGAAAAATTAAAAGAAAAGCAAGAAGTCATACCGAATTTTTCCGATAAGCCTACTTATTTGGATTTAGCCAACTTACTGAAAATGGCTCAGAAAAAATTACCACGGGATTTTTGGCAAGATCTTTAATTTCCCGATTTTTTCTATATTCCTAAACATAACAATGATATAGTGACGCCCCTTTGCTTCTTTGTGCAAAAGGGTGTTTTTTAGTGCGTAAATTTTTGCGCAAACGTTTTCGTTTTTTGCTAGAATACCGCCCGTTGCAAATAGAAGTGTTTTTTTCAACACTTTAGAGATGATTTGATGATTGATTACATTATTATCGGCATTATTGTTTTTTCCGTTATTGTCAGCTTATTACGCGGTTTCGTCCGCGAAGTGATGTCATTAGCCAGTTGGGTTGTGGCATTTTTTATTGCAAGTAATTTTTATGTGTATCTGGCGGGTTTATTAACCTCCATTGAATCCTTGTATCTCCGTAACGGTGTCGCCATTGCGATCTTATTTATTGCCTCATTGATTGTCGGCGGCATCGTAAATTATGTGTTAGGTCAGTTAGTGGATCGCACCGGTTTAAGTGGAACAGATCGTGTACTCGGTGCTTGTTTCGGGTTATTACGCGGTGTTCTGATTGTGGCGGCGATGTTATTTTTCTTGGATACATTCACCGCATCAAATCAAAGTGATTGGTGGAAAGAGTCAAAATTAATACCGCACTTTCGTTTTGTGGTGGATTGGTTCTTCCAGCAGATACAAGCCAATTCCAGTTTTTTAAATTCAACCTTGAATTTGGAGCAAGTGACCACACCGGCTTCAAATCCAACCCCAACTTCAACGCAGAATCAGTAGAGGAACAACGTGTATGTGCGGTATTGTCGGTATTGTCAGCCAAACCCCGGTAAATCAAGCCATTTATGATGCCTTAACGGTATTACAACATCGTGGGCAGGATGCGGCGGGCATTGTCACCATTGATGACGAAAATCGCTTTCGTTTGCGTAAGGCGAACGGCTTGGTGAGTGATGTGTTTCAACAAGTGCATATGTTGCGCTTGGCGGGCAATACCGGTATCGGTCATGTACGCTATCCGACAGCAGGAAGTTCCAGTGTCTCTGAAGCACAGCCGTTTTATGTAAACTCGCCTTATGGCTTAACCTTGGTACATAACGGAAATTTGACCAATTCATTGGAATTAAAAGAGAAATTATTTAATCTTGCACGCCGTCACGTCAATACGAATTCCGATTCGGAGCTTTTACTGAATATTTTGGCATACCATTTGGATCAACCGCAAAAATACGCGTTAACACCGCAAGATATTTTTAATGCAGTGAAACAAACCCATGAAGATATTCGCGGTGCGTATGCCTGTATTGCGATGATCATTGATCATGGCATGGTGGCGTTTCGTGATCCCCATGGTATTCGCCCTTTGGTGTTAGGTAAACGTGAAGAGCATGGCAAAACCGAGTATATGTTCGCTTCGGAAAGTGTGGCGTTAGATGTGGTGGGATTTGAGTTTGTGCGTGATGTGGCGCCGGGAGAAGCCATTTTTATTACGTTCGATGGTGAGTTGTATGCACAACAATGTGCTGAAAATCCTGTGTTAACACCGTGTATTTTTGAATATGTCTATTTTGCCCGTCCGGATTCTTGCATTGATGGTGTTTCCGTGTATGCCGCCCGCGTACATATGGGGCAACGTTTAGGCGAAAAAATTGCTCGCGAATGGCAAGATATCGACATTGATGTCGTGATCCCTGTGCCGGAAACCTCAAATGATATTGCATTGCGTATTGCTAATGTGTTGAACAAACCTTATCGCCAAGGCTTTGTAAAAAACCGTTATGTTGGTCGTACATTCATTATGCCGGGACAAGCGCAGCGCGTCAGTTCGGTTCGCCGCAAATTAAATACCATTGCCGCGGAGTTTAAAGGCAAAAATGTCTTGTTGGTGGATGATTCTATCGTGCGGGGAACCACCTCTGAACAAATTGTGGAGATGGCTCGCGCAGCCGGCGCGAAAAAAGTGTATTTTGCCTCCGCTGCACCGGAAATTCGCTATCCGAACGTCTATGGCATCGATATGCCGACGCGTAGCGAATTAATTGCTTATGAACGCAATACCGATGAAATCGCCAAACTGATTGGTGTTGATAAATTGGTGTTCCAAGACTTAGCGGATTTAACCGGTTCCGTACAACAAGAAAATCCGGCTATTCAAGCATTCGATTGTTCCGTGTTCACAGGTTGTTATGTTACCGGTGATATTACCGAAGCCTATCTGGATAACATTGCTGAGCAACGTAACGATGCGGCAAAGAAAAAACGCGAAAAGGATTCTTCTAATCTTGAGATGCACAATGAGAGATAAAGAGGAAATGGTTTAGATAAACTTGTCCAAGTTAGACGATACAAAAAACGCAGCGTTAAATCTGCGTTTTTTTGTATTGGGTGATGAGAATCATACTTTATTCGGAGGGAACTTCACAGAAAAAGCGATGTAATACGTTGATCATCTCAGCAACTTTCGGATCTTTAATGTAATACACGCGCTCCCGATGTTTGACCTCGCTCGCCACTAATCCGGCTTTACGTAAAAGGGCTAATTGGTTCGACATAGCTGCCTGCGGCATATTCAATTTGACGGTTAATTCGGTGACGTTATAGCGTTGTTCGTGTAAACAACACAAAATCGCCAAGCGATTCGGATTGGCCAACAATTTTAAAAAGGTACTGGCTTCTTGACTTTTTTCGAAGATATCTTTCATCAGATCCTATTTTAGTATTTGCACATTGTGGGAATAAGAGCGCGCATTTTACACGTCCTGTCCGCTGAAACCAATAACTGATCCGTTTTTTAACAATTCCACGCGCTAATTGGTTAGCGTCGGTTCCATGGCATGAGAGAGAGAAGTTTTGCCATACCACAAAAACCGCTTATTCCGGCAAAGGTGAGGCCGGCACCGACAAATGCGGGTAGCCAATAAAAATAAGGCGAAATCCACCATCCCAACAACGATCCCAGTAAAATTAAGCTTCCTGCCACGATTTGGACTTGGCGCATAATCTCAATGGGTTGTGACGGATTAAATCGCGTAGCAAGCCCGACGTTTTTCCAACCGGTTATCCCATCTTGAAGCAGATAAGCTTCACAATGATTTTCTTGTGCCAACTGTTTTAAAAAGTCAGCTTGGCCGGCGGTTCTTGCCCCGGATTTACAGTGAAAAATAAGGCAACTTCCTTGTTTTAAGGTTTTGCTTAATCCTTGATGTTGTAATTCGGCCAGCGGTTGTAGAATTGAACCGTCGATATGTTCGCGGTGATATTCTTCCGGTTGACGAATATCGATTAATATGGCGCCGGCAGCTAATTTGTCTTTTGCTTCCATGGCGGAAATGATGGAAATCGTCATAGTGTGTGTTTTTCTCAGAATAAATAAGCGGCATCATTGCCAATGAGGAAATGATGCCTTAATGGATTATTTTTTTAATGGGCAGGTGTTAATGCCAAGTAATGAATAAAGACCACAGCGTGAGAAGAGTCCGGTCAATAACGGCACAACACCAATCCATCCCCACCAACCGATGACGTTCGTTAACGTGAGTGCGATAAGAACGACCCCTAATAGGATGCGAATGATTTTATCTATACCACCAACGTTTTTGTTCATATTTGTCTCCTTAGTTTACAGTAATAATTAACAAAGATTTAACATATAAAAATTGTATTATATGATATGAATAATTGTCAAAACTTTTTTACGCATTGAGCTTATTTTTTATAACAACAAATGAGGAGCAGCATGAGAAAGCTTCATTTGTCATATTAAAACAACAAAAAAACAGACCGCACTTTGATTGCTTAGAATCGTAGCGTGCAACTTGTTGCACGAAATCATGAATGCCCGAAAGCGTTAAATAACGTTCCGTGCGTAATTTGGTCGTGCATCAAGATGCACGCTACGCATGAAATCGTGAATTACGCATCGAGGTTAATTATTCGTGCAACAAGTTGCACGCTACGAGGGGGTAAATAATCGTCCTATATGTTGAGTTTCGGTTGTCAGCCTTGTTCATTATGTAGCAGGGATTTTTTCTGTTCATCGCTTAAGCTATTTGGCTCCATACGCTATGCGTATGGTTTTTATAGCCAGACTTTGGCTGGCTATAATAAAAAAACAGACCGCACTTTGATGGCTTAGTCAAGTGCGGTCTGTTTTTGGGGTATTTTTACATTAAAGAGAAGACACAAGGCCATCTAAATTTAACGTTTTTTTCTCTCTTTCCAATTTATCTTCAGCAGATCCAATCATCAAAAAGCCGATGATTTTATCTGCAGTATCGCATTGGAATGCTTGGCGTAAGTCGCTCCCGTCTAGCCAAGGGCCGCTAACCCAAACGTTTTTAAAGCCTAAAGCGTTTGCCGCTAATTGAATGGCATAGGTCGCGCAACCTGCACAAAGCAACTGTTCCCATTCCGGAACTTTTTTAATATTCGGATCGATTTTGGCAACAACACCGATGATCATCGGGGCGCGGGTCGCTAGGGTTTCGGCTTTTTTCAAGCGTTCTTCACCAAGGTTCAGTTCATGTACGGCGCTTTTTAATAAACGGCTTAATTCCGTCATTTTATCTTGCTCAATGACAATAAAGCGATAAGGTTGCAGCCTGCCATGATCAGGGCTGCGCAATGCCGCTTGAAACATTTGGGTTAATTGGTGTTTATCGGGGGCTGGGGCGCTCAGTTTTTTCTCCGAATAACGCTCGGTAAGCAATTTTAATGCATCCATGACTGTCCTTCATTTGTGGGTGAGACGAAAAGTGCGGTGGATTATAGCACAGTTTATTTTTTCCGCGTGTTTATTGCGCAGGCGGTTTGTGGTATTTTAAGCATCCTTTTGGATCGCTTTTTGAGGTAGTATGAACGTCATTTTATCTTGTATTAAGTTCGCTTGGCGAATATTAAATTTTATTCGTGATTTGGTCATGAATTTGGTGTTTCTTGTTTTCGTTTTGGTGCTTTTATCTGTTGCAACTTTGATGATTGGCGCAGATAAGTCGGAAAAAACTGTGCTAAGAGGTGATCAAGGGGCGTTATTGCTCAATTTAGATGGCTATTTAGCCGATAATCGCGATGAGAAAAACGATTTCAAAACCCTTTTAAAAGAGCTGGATGGGCAAAATATTCCGCAACAATATTCTACTTTTGATGTGGTATATGCGATTGATTCTGCTGCACAAGACGACAATATTCGTGGTTTAGTGCTGGATTTGAACTTTTTCCAAGGCGGTGATTTGCCGGCGCTGGAATATGTGGGCGAGGCGATTGAAAATTTCAAAGAAAGCGGCAAACAGGTGATTGCTTATGCGGATAACTATAATCAAGCGCAATATTTCCTTGCCAGTTATGCCGATGAAATTTATATGAACCCGACAGGTTCCGTGTCTATTGATGGTTTGGCACAGGAAACGCTGTATTTTAAAGATATGCTCGATAAACTCGAAGTGAACCCGCACGTCTTTCGCGTCGGTACTTACAAATCGGCAGTCGAACCGTATTTACGCAATGAGATGTCTGATGAAGCCAAGGCGAATTTACAACGTTGGTTAAATACCATGTGGAATCATTATAAGCAACGTGTGGCAGAGAATCGTGATATTCAGCAAAGTGCCGTTGCACCGGACGCGCATACGTTTTTAACCGAATTGAAAGCGTTAAAAGGTGATACCGCGGCCTATGTGAAGCAACGCAAGCTCGTAACCGGCGCAATAGATCGTTTAAATTTAGATAAAAAACTGACCGCACTTTTTGGTGAAGATAAGGATCATCAACCGAAAATGGTAGATTACGAGAGATATTTAGCCTCTTTGCCGGATCGTATGCATGGGGAAACCGACAACCAGATTGCGGTAGTGAATGTAGAAGGCGCTATTATTGATGGTGACAGCGACGAAGAAAATGTGGGTGGCGATACAGTTGCCAAATTGTTACGCCAAGCTTATGACGACGACAAAGTAAAAGGCGTGGTGTTGCGTGTCAATAGCCCCGGTGGCAGTGCATTTGCCTCGGAGATCATTCGTCAAGAAGTGGCACATTTACAAAATGCCGGCAAACCTGTGGTGGTTTCCATGGGCGGTATGGCGGCTTCAGGGGGCTATTGGATTTCCTCTACAGCCGATTATATTGTCGCCGATAAAAATACGATTACCGGCTCAATCGGCATTTTTGCCATGTTGCCGACCTTTGAGAACACCATTAAGAAAATGGGGATTACCGCAGATGGCGTAAAAACCTCTGATTTAAGGTTCAGTTCATTATTCTCACCTTTATCGCCAACCTTAAATGATGTTATTCAGTTGGAAATTGAACATGGCTACGATCAATTTTTAACGAAAGTCAGTGAGGGTCGCCATTTAACCAAGGCGCAAGTGGATAATATTGCGCAAGGTCAGGTTTGGCTAGGCTCTGAAGCGCTTGAACATAAATTGGTAGATGAGCTTGGGACATTAGATACGGCCATCGGTAAGACGATTGAATTAGTGAATGAAAAACGGGCAGAAAAAGATAAACTCGATGAAGCCTCATTCTCAGTGGAATGGATTGTGGATGAAGACAGCTCATTATTGAAAAAAATGTTACGTGACTTCAAAGGCAATGCGAAAACTTGGGCGCAAGGTTTCGTGCTTGAAAGCGTTGGATTACCGAAAGCGTTCACGCAGTTAACCAAACCGCTTGGCACATTAACTCGCTTTAACGATCCTAAAGGGCAATATTTGTATTGTTTGACGTGTGGTTTAGTGAAGTAAAGTGCGGTCAATTTTTCAATCATTTTAAATCGGCGTGATATAGGGTTTCTGTAAAACAAACCGTTATCCCGCCTTATTTGAAACTGGTATAATGCCTCGCTATTTACTCGGAGAGTGAAGAATATGAGTCAATTTTTTTATATCCATCCCGAAAATCCGCAAGCCCGATTGATTAATCAGGCAGTTGAAATTTTGCGTAACGGCGGCGTCATCGTCTATCCAACCGATTCCGGTTATGCCTTGGGATGTATGATCGGCGATAAGCACGCCATGGATCGTATCGTGCAAATTCGCCAGCTACCGGAAGGGCACAATTTTACGTTGGTGTGTAGTGATTTGTCAGAATTGTCCAATTATTCGTTGGTGACTAATTCTGCCTATCGTTTAATTAAAAATAACACGCCCGGTCGTTATACGTTTATTTTAACGGCGACGAAAGAATTGCCACGCCGTTTAATGACATCGAAACGTAAAACCATCGGCATTCGTGTGCCGGATAATCAAATTGCGTTGGATTTATTGAAAGCCTTAGGCGAACCGATTTTGTCTTGTTCTTTGATGTTGCCGAATGAAGAACATATCACGCAATCGGATCCGGAAGAAATCCGTGATCGTTTGGAACGTCAGGTAGATTTAATTATTCACGGTGGTTATTTAGGGCAAGAACCCACCACAGTGGTGGATTTAACCGAAAGTACACCGGTGATTTTACGCGAAGGCAGCGGCGCCATTACACCATTTATTTAATCGATAACAGACGCTTGGGAAAGCGACAACGAGGATTTATGAAAGCCACAACACAAAAACGCACGTCAAATCGACCGCACTTTTCAGCCAATAATAAAGAAAAAACGATGGGAGCCAAACCCCGTCAATCCGTGACTAAACCTGTCAATAAATCCATGGCAGCAGAGGGCGAAAAATTACAAAAAGTATTAGCCCGTGCCGGACAGGGTTCCCGCCGTGAAATCGAAGCCATCATTGCAGAAAATCGCGTGAGCGTGGACGGCAAAATCGCGACCTTAGGCGATCGCATTAACGTACATTCTGGCGTAAAAGTGCGGATTGACGGCAATCTTATTAATCTCACACAAGCACAAAAAGAAGTGTGTCGGGTGTTAATGTATTACAAACCGGAAGGAGAGCTTTGCACTCGCCATGATCCGGAAGGACGCGCAACGGTGTTTGATCGCTTGCCGCGTTTAAACGGTGCACGTTGGATTGCGGTCGGGCGTTTGGATATTAACACGTCAGGCTTGCTGTTATTTACGACCGATGGCGAACTGGCTAACCGTTTAATGCATCCAAGCCGTGAAGTGGAACGGGAATACTCTGTGCGTGTTTTCGGGCAAGTGGATGAGGCGATGTTAGCGCGCTTAAAAAAAGGCGTGCAATTAGAAGATGGCCCGGCAAATTTTAAAGACATTAAATTTGTGGGTGGCGTGGGGATGAACCAGTGGTTTGATGTGACGTTGATGGAAGGGCGCAACCGTGAAGTTCGTCGTTTATGGGAATCTCAAGGCATTCAAGTCAGCCGCTTGATTCGTATTCGTTATGGCAATATTAAATTAATGAAAACCTTGCCGCGTGGCGGTTGGCAGGAAATGGCGTTAGATGAAGTGAATTATTTGCGTGATTTAGTGGGGCTACCACAGGAAACCGAAACAAAAGTTGATGCCCATAAACAACGCCGTAAACCGAAAGCCGGACAGATTCGTAAAGCCGTCAAACGCTATTCGGAACTCAGTAAACGTTATAAAAAATAGTGCTCATGATTAACGAGAGGAAACCATGAAATTTCAGCAACTTCGCTATGTGGTTGAGATTGTGAATCAAAATTTTAATGTGACGGAAGCGGCAAATGCCCTGTTTACCTCACAACCGGGAATCAGTAAGCAAGTTCGCTTATTAGAAAGCGAGCTTGGATTGGAAATTTTTGAGCGTAACGGCAAACATATTAAAGGGCTAACGCCTCCGGGAAAGCGCATTGTCGCCATTTCTCGAGAATTAATGATGAAAATGCAAGGCATTCGTTCAATTGCCGATGAATATACGAAGCCGGATCATGGGATGTTACGCATCGCCACAACGAATACGCAAGCACGTTATATGTTGCCATCGGTAGTTGAGCGTTTTTCCAAGCGTTACCCGAATGTGAGCCTGCATATTCACCAAGGTTCGCCTTCACAAATTTATGATGCGCTATTATCAGATGAAGTGGATTTGGCGATCACCACCGAAGCGCAGTATTTATTTGATGGGGTGGTCTTATTGCCTTGTTATTTATGGAATCGTTCCGTGATCGTAAGACCTGATCATCCCTTAGCGAAATGCGAACAGCTGACCATTGAAGAATTAGGCAAATACCCACTGGTAACCTATACGTTCGGTTTCACCGGCGTATCGGATTTAGATTATGCGTTTAATGGCGCCGGGATTTTGCCAAATATCGTCTTTACGGCAACGGATGCCGATATTATTAAAACCTATGTACGCATGGGATTGGGCGTGGGTATCATGGCATCCATGGCGCATACTGCAGCAGATACGGATCTCATTGCCATTAAAGCGGATCATCTCTTCCGCCCAAGCATGACCCAAATCGCTTTTAAGAACAGTGCGTTCTTACGTAATTATATGTATGATTTTATTACTTATTTTTCACCTCACTTAACCCGTGAAAACGTAGAAAAAGCAGAACGTCTGCACGATAATAATGCGGTAAAAAAACTTTTTGATAACGTCACATTAGATGTTTTATAACGTTTATTTAACTCACATTGATATAGGAAGAAAAATGTCAAATTTACAACAAATTATTGAAAACGCCTTTGAAAAACGCGCAGAAATTACACCGAAAACCGTTGATGCACAAACCCGTGCCGCCATTGAAGAAGTGATCGAAGGCTTAGATTGTGGCAAATACCGTGTCGCCGAAAAAATTGATGGCGAATGGGTCACTCACCAATGGTTGAAGAAAGCGGTGTTGCTCTCTTTCCGTATCAATGACAATCACATTATTGATGGTGCAGAAACCAAATACTACGATAAAGTTGCCTTAAAATTTGCCGATTACACAGAAGAACGTTTTCAACAAGAAGGCTTCCGTGTCGTACCTTCTGCTACCGTTCGTAAAGGGGCATACATTGCTAAAAACACAGTGTTAATGCCATCTTATGTGAATATCGGGGCGTATGTGGGCGAAGGAACGATGGTGGATACTTGGGCAACAGTCGGCTCTTGCGCACAAATCGGCAAAAACGTGCACTTATCCGGTGGCGTAGGGATCGGTGGCGTGTTAGAACCCTTACAAGCCAATCCAACCATTATCGGCGATAACTGCTTTATCGGCGCACGTTCTGAAGTAGTAGAGGGGGTGATTGTTGAAGACGGTTGTGTGATTTCCATGGGTGTCTTTATCGGCCAATCTACCAAAATTTATGATCGCGAAACCGGCGAAATTCACTATGGTCGCGTGCCGGCAGGTTCCGTTGTAGTGTCCGGTAGCCTCCCGTCAAAATGCGGTAAATACAGCCTTTACTGTGCTGTTATCGTGAAAAAAGTCGATGCCAAGACTTTAGGCAAAGTCGGTATTAATGAATTATTACGTTCTATTGAAGAATAGTTAAAACATAATAAAAAAAGATCGCACTTATACCATCAAGTGCGGTCGTTTATTTAAATGTTTTTAAATAATACTATAAGTGCGTAGCGTGCATCTTGATACACGACCAAATCACGCACGGAACCTTATTTAACTCTTTCGAATATTCACGATTTCGTGCGTAGCGTGCATCTTGATGCACGACCAAATCACGTACGGAACGTTATTTCACCCTTTCGGGCACTCACAATTTCGTGCGTAGCGTGCAACTTGTTGCACAACCAAACCACGCATGGAACGTTATTTCACCCTTTTGAGCACTCACAATTTCGTACGTAGCGTGCATCTTGATGCACGACCAAATCACGCACAGAACCTTTAACTCTTTCGAATATTCACGATTTCGTGCGTAGCATGCATCTTGATGCACGACCAAATCACGTACGGAACCTTATTTAACCCTTTCGGGTATTCACGATTTCGTACGTAGCATGCATCTTGATGCACGACCAAATCACGTACGGAACGTTATTTAACCCTTTCGGGTATTCACGATTTCGTACGTAGCGCGCATCTTGATGCGCGACTAAATTACGCATGGAACCTTATTTAACTCTTTCGAATATTCACGATTTCGTGCAACAAGTTGCACGCTACGATTCAATTAAAACACAATAAAAAAAGACCGCACTTATGTCATCAAGTGCGGTCGTTTATTCAAAAGTTTTTAATAACACTATAAGCTTTTCGGTAAACGAATTTTTTGCCCCGGGAAGATTTTATCTGCGTCTTTAATTACTTCTTTATTTGCCGTTACGATCGCCGTGTATTTATTGCCGTCACCGTAATGTTTTTCAGCAATTTTCCAAAGGGTATCGCCTTTTTGGATAACATAAAATTCATCATCGCCGGCAAGGCTTTCACCGTTTTTCACGGTCACGTCATCAATATTGACGTTACTGATACCGATGATGTTACCCGCCATTAATACCGCTTTTTCCAACGCATCAGCAGAGCTTGCCACGCCTGAAATTTTAGCCACGCCGTTTTCGACTTTCACCGCTACATCCGCAACGCCCGGGTTGTCTTCGTTAATGTGGTTGGTTACTGCGGCGGAAGCCTCTTCTTCTTTGCTAAAAATTTTTTTGCCAATATCGCCGACAAAATCAAATAATCCCATTTTCATCTCCTTGTTGATTGATTTAGGGAGCCACAACATACCCAATTCAGTTATATAAGTCTAGGAATAAAATGTTAGGCGGAAAAAAGCGTTCTAGATTAGAATAGCGCGAATTTAACTTAAAGATAGGAAAGCTTATGCGTTGGCAAGGTCGTAGAGAAAGTTCAAATGTGGAAGACAGACGCTCCTCGGGCGGTGGTTTCGGTGGCGGAAAACCGACCGGTATTTTGGGGCTGATCATTATTTTGGTCGGCGCTTATTATGGCGTGGATTTATCAGGCTTGGTTGGTGAGATGGAGGTGGGCACTACGCAAAGTTCACCTTTGCAATCACAGCAAGAAGACCAATTATTTAAACTCTCTAAAGTGGTGCTGGGCGACACTGAGGAAGTGTGGTCCACATATTTTTCCAAAAATAATCGACAATATGTAGAACCTCGAATGGTTATCTACAACGGCGTAACCTCAACGGCGTGCGGCACGGGGCAATCTGCCATGGGGCCATTTTATTGTCCAAATGATCAACGGGTCTATTTGGATTTATCCTTTTATAACGACATGAAAAATAAACTGGGTGCAGCCGGCGAATCTGCGTTTGCTTATGTGATTGCCCATGAAGTGGGGCATCATGTACAGAATTTATTCGGCACGTTGACACAAGTGCATCGTCTGCAAAGTCGTTCATCCCGCACAGAAGCAAATCAACTTTCCGTGAAATTAGAACTTCAGGCGGATTGCTATGCCGGCGTGTGGGCATCGCAAGCGGTAAAAAGCGGTTTATTTGAACGCGGCGATATTGAAAAAGCGTTTAATGCGGCGGAATCGGTAGGCGATGACCGTTTGCAAAAACGCAGCCAAGGTTATGTGGTTCCTGATAGTTTCACTCATGGCACTTCAGCCCAGCGTTTGCAATGGTTTAAAGTGGGGCTAACCAGCGGTAATCCGGCACAATGTAATCCCTTTTAGCGGTTGGCAGAAACAAAAAGTGCGGTGGATTTTTGAGGCGTTTTTTAATGCAGAAAACATATTGAAAACTGACCGCACTTATTCATCAAAAAGGCTGATATTGACGGTGTGTCGAAATCAGCCTTTGATTTGCTTTTATCTAACTAAAAATAGACAAAATGAAGTTATTAATAAAAAGAGATAAAAATCTTAGTCAAACGAAATTGATGCTTTTGGCTCGCGTCGGGAGAAGCGCGTTATCGTGGGTGAATGAGTAATGAAAAAAATTTTTTATATTACTTTATTTTCTTTCGGAGCTGCCTTGTTCTGTTTATTTGTGTCATTTGTTATGGGGAGGATGTTTTATAACTTTGATAATGGAATTACACTTTATCAAATTAATTTATTGTCATTTTTTAAAAACTTTAACATAAAGGATGTAGAGTTCTTTTTTCTTATGTTTTCAATTATCTTCTTTATTACATATATTCGATATAAAGATTATTAGTAATAGTAAAAATCTTAATTAAATGAAATTGATGTTTTGGGCTCGCGTTAGGAAACTAGCGCCATCATAGGGGGTAATAATGAATAAAATTCTTCGAATTATTATTTTTATAATACTGATTTTTTCATGTTGTTTTTTAGTTTTTTCATTAGGTTTAATAATATTTTTATTTATTATAAATGGTGGTTATATTTCTTTAGATGAGATAATGGAAATAATAGTTTTTTGCTCTAAATTGTTTTCATTGGGTTCTCCTTTGATATTATTATCAATATTTATTTCAAATAGAATTAGGAGATAGTATTTGGGAGGGGGTTTAAAAATATGTTCTGAAAAATATCCCCTAGATAGCGCGCGTTTCCTAACGCGTGCTTATATCTAACTAAAAATAAACAAAATGAAGTTGTTAATGAAAATAGTAAAATTATCATTAAATGAAATTGATATTTTAGGCACGCGTTAGGAAACGTGCGCCATTTTGGGAGCGATTTTTATTGAGTTTTAAAACCTCTCAAAAACCGACCGCACTTATTCATTAAAAAAGGCTGATATTGACAGTGTCGAAATCAGCCTTTGGTTTATCGAAAGGGGATTATTTAGGCATCTTTAATTGAGGATCTTGTCCGTATGATGGATGTCTTGGGCCGTAAAGCAAGCAGCCATTACAAGAACGACCTAACATATTTCCGGTTGCCCATCCTGCCACTTTATATCCTTTATCAGACACATTATTGGCAATCTGTTTAACGACTGCGGTTACCAGCATAGCAAGCGCGTTACCGTTGTTATTGCTTTCAGCATCGTCCGCATAGCCTTTGCCTTCCCATAATGTTTTACCATTGCGTAAGTCAACGAGTTTGCCACTCACTTTCACTCTGGTTACGCTGTCGAACACTTGGTAATTCACACCGTAGTCGTCCACATTAATGTAGAGCACGGCATCCGCACCAAAAATCTCGCGTAATTTTTGTGGGTTGACGTTATGAATTTCTTGCGCTTGTGTTAACCCGTTATTTTTAAAGGTTTGATAAACAAGAGCCGGTGGAAAAACATAGTAACCATTTTCAGCCAATGGCGAAATGGCTTGTGCCAACACAGCCGGGGAGCCTTTTACATCATTGGTGGTATCGGTTGGAAGCAATACAAGAATAGACTGCGGTTTGCTCTCTAAATAGTTGGTATAGTCATACGGCGTTGGCTTCATTGCAGAACACGCTGAAAGCAAAAATGCGCAAGCCATGGCTAAATAGAGTGAAATATTTCTCATTTTTTCTCTCCTTTTTTCGCTTTTTTATTTGCGCGATTTTCTTGGGCTGTCTCTACTTTTTTTCCTTTATTTAACAGGAAATTGATGTATTGCGTCGATTCAGGAAACAGGCTCATTTCTTTTTGATAAGATTCAGCCATTTTTCCCGGATTCCCTAATTGCCCATATAGAAGACCAATTTGTGCGTATAAACCGGGTGGCACTTTGTTACCGCCATCCAGTTGAGCCAGTTCTTCTAATTTTTGCAGTTGTTCTTGCGGATCACCTTCTTGTGTTAGGTGTTGATAAACAGAAGAAGGGTAAACATCACCATTCCAAGTGTAGAGCGAGTGTTGTTTGTGCCCTGATGAACAAGCCGTCAATACAGCGACGGCAGACAAACATGCAAGAAGTGTTAATTTCTTCATTATCTACCCCTTAATTAGCCGGTTTCCATTGACCCGCTTCAACACCTGAAACAAGGTTGTTTACCGCCTCACGAATGGCTAAATCTAACACTTTGCCATTGAGTGTTGAGTCGTATCCTGATGTACCGCCAAAGCCTAATACTTCACGGTTGGAAAGATTGTATTCGCCGGCACCTTGAACGGAATAAACCACTTCAGATGTTTGGGTATTGACAATATTTAAGGTGACTTTCGCGTAAGCCACTTGTTGTTTTCCGCGACCTAAAATGCCAAATAATTGTTGGTCGCCAACGGTTTTACGGCCAAATTCTGTTACATCGCCGGTAACCACATAATTTGCGCCTTTTAAGGTTTGTTTTTTACCTTTGATTTTTGCTTCTGCTGCAGTTTCAGACATATTGGTGCGATCTAACACACTAAAACGACCTGATTGTTGTAAATGAGAAACTAAAATCGTTTTTGCTTGATTTCCTAATTGGTCGACGCCATCGGAGAATACGCCATTTTGATAGCTTGAACGGTTGTCAAATTTACCGACAGAAATCGGTGCTTTTACGCCATGATAAGCCGTGTTGTAGCTGTTGACTTTTTGTACTTCTACGGTACGGGAGCCTTCAGTTGCACAGCCTGCTAATGCTAAAATACTTGCTGATAATAAAACCGGATAGAATTTTTTCATCATAGAATCCTTATATATTTATGAATAAAAAGTGACCTGAATATCAAGATCATTGCATTTTAAAGAATTTATTGTTCCTTCGCTATCAAATTTTCTGCGGAATTTATGTAAGTTAATCATCTTTTAGCGGTTTTTTATCAGATCTAAAAAATAATTTAAAAACGCACCGCACTTTATTAAACCAATCAGGAGAAACCTTCGTGTTATTTAAAAAAATATTCGGCATGATTCAATTTAGCGGCTATAAAAGTTTTTCAAGCTTATACGATCGCTATGCGATTATTGGGTTTGAAAAGCAGCTGGATTTCGCCGAACGAGTAGAAAATTTGGAGTGGAGCGTGGATTTGAAAACCGGGAAAATCACCTTCGGCGAGCAATATACTTATCCGGTTCAGGTGTTGGGGTCTTTTTCTTTTGAGAGTCAAACCTGGCTTTGGAGTTGGGCAAACCAAGCCGCCAATATTCCTGCGAAGTTGTTGGAACAAGCGAAAGAATTTCGTGCTTACGGCAAAAAATACAAAATTGACGAACTCACAAAACCCAACCGAGAACTTGCTTTAAATGACGTGCACAGTTTTGGATTGGTTGCGTTGGGGATGTTTGAGTCTGACGGCTATTACGTGGGCAATTTTGGTGTGGGTGCATTGTTGGTGACGGTGAAAGATCGCAGTTTACGCAAGACATTCTCTTTGGAAGAAGAACATTTGAGAATCTTGTCGGTTTATCCGCAATTCATTTCTTTATTTGAAATTAAAGCCCAGAAAAAAGTGTTACAAAATTATGTAACGGCAAAGGAATATCGCATTATCGAAAATACGGAAACCCATTTAATCGCCCGTCGTGGTGAAAAAGAAATTGTCGGTATTTTTGATGAAGAAGGGCGGTTATCGCAGCTGAAAGGGTAGTGTGAGAGGTAGTGCGGTCAATATTGACGATGTTTTTAAATTGAAAAAAACACGTTGAATTTTGACCGCACTTTTATTTTTTTTCATAAAGCAAACGTTTGCTTTTGGCTTAGCTAAGGATTAGAATTTGCCGATTTTTTTACTTTGAAAGGATACAAAAATGAGTTCTGAAAATTTTAGTTTGAAGCCCGTTCCACAACATGAACGTAAAGGTGCTGTGGCACTGACGTTTGTTATGCTGGGATTAACGTTTTTCTCTGCAAGTATGTGGACGGGCGGCACGCTGGGCACATCACTCACTTACCATGATTTCTGGTTAGCCGTGATCATCGGTAACTTAATGTTAGGGATTTACACGTCATTTCTTGGCTATATCGGTGCAAAAACCGGCTTAACAACCCATGTTTTGGCGCGTTATTCCTTTGGTGTGAAAGGCTCTTGGTTGCCATCTTTAATTTTAGGTGGCACCCAAGTGGGCTGGTTTGGTGTTGGTGTGGCGATGTTTGCGATTCCGGTGAATAAAGTTACCGGCATTGATGTGAACTATTTAATTTTAGGCTCAGGTTTATTAATGACCATTACGGTTTTCTTCGGTATTTCCGCACTGACCATTCTTTCCACCATTGCGGTGCCGGCAATTGCTGTGCTTGGTTCTTATTCGGTGTATTTGGCGGTAACGGATGCTGGTGGTTTATCTGTATTAGAAAATATCATGCCGAAAGACGACATTTCTTTACCAATGGCAATTACCTTGGTTGTGGGCTCTTTCATCAGCGCCGGTTCATTAACGGCTGACTTCGTGCGTTTCGGACGCAAAGCCAAACAAGCGATTTTAATCAGTATGATTGCGTTCTTCTTGGGCAACTCATTAATGTTCGTCTTTGGCGCCGCTGGGGCAGCGGTGACGGGGATGTCCGATATTTCTGATGTGATGGTTGCCCAAGGATTAATTTTGCCGGCGATTATTGTGCTTGGTTTAAACATTTGGACAACTAACGATAACGCACTTTATGCCTCCGGTTTGGGTTTCGCCAACATTACCGGCTGGAGTAGCCGTCCATTATCCGTGTTAAATGGTGTTATTGGTACACTTTGCGCCCTGTGGTTATACAACAACTTTGTAGGCTGGTTAACGTTTTTATCTGCCGCGATTCCACCGATTGGTGGCGTCATCATTGCTGACTATATTTTGCGTAATAAAGCCTATGCCAATTTTGAACAAGCAAAATTTGTCACCATCAACTGGACGGCAATTATCTCTGTAGCAATCGGGATTGCTTGCGGTAAATTCTTGCCGGGCATTATTCCGTTAAATGCCGTTATTGGCGGTGCAGTGGCTTATTTTGTGTTAACGCCGTTATTCGGTAAAAAATTGGCGTTTAAATAGGAGCGATAAATGTTAGTTAAAAATATTCATATTAATGGTCTTGAAGGCTTATGGCAGATTGTCATTGAAGACGGCAAGATTGCCCGCATTCTGCCTAACGAAGAACAGATTGATTTTTCCGGAGACATTTTAGACGGCGAACAGGGCATTGTGTATCCGCCGTTTGTTGAACCGCACATTCATTTGGATGCGACACAAACCGCAGGACAACCGAACTGGAACCAATCCGGTACCTTATTTGAAGGGATTGAACGTTGGGCTGAGCGAAAATCTTTATTGAGCCATGAGGATGTGAAATCCCGCGCGTGGAAAACCTTAAAATGGCAAATCGCAAATGGCGTGCAACATGTGCGTACCCACGTGGATGTGTCCGACCCAACGTTAACCGCACTTAAAGCCATGCTCGAAGTGAAAAAAGAAGTGGCTCCTTGGGTGGATCTTCAAATTGTTGCATTTCCACAAGAGGGAATTTTGTCTTATCCGAACGGCGAAGCCTTGTTGGATCAAGCCATGGCAATGGGCGCAGATGTAGTGGGGGGCATTCCGCATTTTGAATTCACCCGTGAATACGGTGTGGAATCTATGCACATTGCCTTCAATATTGCGCGTAAATACAACAAACAAATTGATATTCACTGTGATGAAATTGATGATGAACAATCCCGTTTTGTGGAAACGGTTGCCGCATTGGCATTGAAATATGAAATGGGCGACAAAGTGACGGCGAGCCATACCACTGCAATGCATTCGTACAATAACGCCTATGCCTCTCGTCTTTTCCGTTTGTTGAAATTATCCAAAATTCATTTTGTGGCCAATCCGCTCGTCAACATTCATTTGCAAGGTCGATTCGATACTTATCCAAAACGCCGTGGCGTGACGCGTGTGAAAGAAATGCTGAAAAACAAGATCAACGTGTGTTTCGGCCATGATGACGTATTCGACCCATGGTATCCGTTGGGAACCGCAAATATGTTGCAGGTGTTACACATGGGGTTACACGTTTGCCAACTCATGGGCTACGGACAAATTAACGACGGCTTAAAATTAGTGACTGAAAACAGTGCAAAAGCGCTAGGGTTGCAAGGTTATGGCGTGGAAGAGGGGAATGCCGCTAACTTTATCATTTTACCGGCAGAAAATGGCTTTGATGCAGTACGTCGTCAAGTGCCGACGCGTTATTCTATTCGCCACGGTAAGGTCATTGCAGAAACCAAATTAGCTGAAACGACCATTCATTTAAACGATAACGAACGCGTCACCTATCGTTAATTTGTTATTTTTGAGGATAAGTGCGGTCAATATCTGATGTGTTTTTTCCGTTGAAAAACATCGTCAATATTGACCGCACTTTTTTGTTTTTCTGAATCGCTCTCGCGGCATTTGTCACAGGCTGCGTTCCTCACTATAATTTCCGCTTTTAAAACCAAACCGGTAAATAATCCTATGCAATTAGAACCTGATTTCTGGCGACACAAAAACCTGCTTGAGATGAATGATGCCGAATGGGAGGCGTTATGTGATGGTTGCGGCAAGTGTTGCTATCGTAAATATATTGATGGCGAGGGCAAATATGAGCGTTTGTATTACACCCGTATCGCGTGCAATTTGTTGGATTTGGAAACAGGAAAGTGCGGTCATTATTTGAAACGTTTTGAGTTGGAAGAGGATTGCACCAAACTGACCAAAGACAATTTGCCCGAATTCGGTTGGTTGCCGACGACTTGCGCTTATCGTTTGCTTTATGAAGGTAAGCCGTTGCCGTCATGGCACCCGTTAATCAGTGGCGATCCTGAGAGTGTGAGAAAAGCCGATATCTTGATTCGACACGGCATTCATGAACGTGATGTGATTGATTGGTTTGACTTTATTTTAGATGAGGATGATGAGGCGTAAGAAGTGCCATGTCTTGACAATAAACCCGTCGCAGTCTTTCTGATCTTTTGCTAGAATCAGGGGGAAAAACACCTTTCTTATAACCTTGTTTTTCATCGTTTTTATTTTGTCTCTGATTGGAAATTACAATGGAAAATCAATCTTTTCTACAACAACTCTTTAAATTAAAAGAAAAAGGAACCTCCTCCAAAACGGAAATTATTGCCGGAATCACCACGTTTTTCACCATGGTGTATATCGTTTTTGTGAACCCGTCTGTGTTGGGGGATGCGGGCATGGATAAGCAAGTTGTCTTTGTGACCACTTGTTTAATCGCAGGCTTCGGTACGATTGCCATGGGGTTATTCAGTAACTTGCCTATCGCGTTAGCGCCGGCAATGGGCTTGAATGCCTTCTTTGCTTATGTGGTGGTCGGTAAACTTGGTTATTCTTGGCAAGTGGGCATGGGCACCATTTTCTGGGGTTCTGTTGGCTTATTGCTATTAACCATTTTCCAAATCCGTTATTGGCTGATGGCATCTATTCCGCTCAGTTTGCGTGTAGGTATCGGCGCGGGGATTGGTTTCTTTATCGCCTTAATTGGTTTCAAAAATATGGGCTTGGTTGTTGCAAATCCTGCAACCTTGGTTGCGTTAGGCGATCTACACAGTCCGCAAGTGTTATTGGGCATCCTTGGCTTCTTTATTATCGTGGTGTTAGCAGCACGCAATATTTATTCCGGCGTGTTAATTTCTATCGCAGCAGTCACCGCACTTGCATTGTATTTTGACGAAAGCGTGATGTTCCATGGTATCGTTTCCATGCCGCCGGCATTGACGCAAGTGGTTGGCCAAGTGGATATTGCCGGTGCCTTGGATACCGCACTTATTGGTATCATCTTCTCTTTCTTATTAGTGAACTTATTTGACTCTTCTGGCACCTTGCTTGGTGTCACCGACAAAGCAGGTTTTAGCGATGAAAAAGGGCGTTTCCCGAAAATGAAACAAGCCTTATATGTTGATAGTGCGAGTGCCGTTGTCGGATCGTATATCGGTACTTCAGCTATTAGTACGTATATTGAAAGTGGCGCAGGCGTATCGGTCGGTGGGCGTACCGGTATGACAGCAGTTGTTGTCGGGTTATTGTTTTTACTGACGATCTTCTTCTCACCATTAGCCGGCATGGTGCCTGCTTATGCCACCGCGGGCGCATTGGTTTATGTGGGTATTTTGATGGCATCCAGCTTAATTAAAGTGCAATGGGACGACTTAACAGAAGCGACTCCTGCCTTTATTACCGCGGCGATGATGCCATTTACATACTCCATCACGGAAGGAATTGCCTTTGGTTTCATCAGCTATTGTGTGATGAAAGTCGGAACGGGGCGTTGGCGCGAAGTGAATGCACCGGTTTGGGTGGTTTCCTTGTTATTCTTAATTAAATTTATCTGGGTAGGTTAATGATGCAAAAACTTCTTTTTATTTTAAATGAATCGCCATATGGCACAGAAAAAAGCTTCAACGCATTGCGTTTAGCCGTGAATTTACAGGAAGAACATGGCAAGGAAGTCGAAATTAAAGTGTTCTGTTTTGGTGATTCGGTGTTAAGCGGCATTGCCGGTCAGCACCCAAATGAAGGGTCTAACGTACAACAAGTTATGGAAATTTTGGTAGCACAAGGTGCGGAAGTTAAACTTTGCACAAGCTGTACCAAAGCGCGCGGTTTATCCGAGATAAAGCTCATTGACGGCGTGACTCGCGGCACCTTAGATGATGTTTCCAAATGGACGTTATGGGCAGATAAAGTCGTTAATTTCTAACGAGGCTATTGGGCGGATTGAGTTCCGCCCTTATTTTATTCAAAATTTTTCATTCGCTTAATCTTAACCATGCAACAACTCAATCCGATTTCTATCCCGTTAAATGCTGTTAGTCTAATTGAAGCCTCTGCCGGTACAGGTAAAACCTATACCATGGGTTCCCTTTATTTGCGCCTATTATTACAGGCAGGGGAAAATACGTTTCCCTATGCGTTGAACGTCGAGCAAATTTTAGTGGTGACCTTTACTGAAATGGCGACAGAGGAGCTGAAGCGCAAAATTCGCGAACGTATTTATGACGCCAAACAAAAATTGACGGCTTATCAGCAGACACAAGATTCGGCAGTATTTGGGCAAGATGATTTTTTACGCGAATTGGTTGCGACCATCACTGATTTACCGCTTGCCATTCAACGCCTGACCTTGGCGGAACAAAACATGGATTTGGCGGCGATCTATACCATTCATGGTTTCTGCCGTCGAATGCTTATGCAATACGCATTTAATTCAGGGATTCATTTCAACTTAGAATTAAGCGGTGAAGAAGATGAGTTGTTGTTGCGCTTGGCGCAAAAAATTTGGCGTGACCATTTTTATTCACAGCCTTATGCGGTTGTTGAATTTATTCAAAAAAATTTGGTTTCACCAAGCAATATTGTGACAAAAATCAAAAAATTTGCCGGAACCGAATTAAAACTTCCGGAAAAACGACCGCACTTTTTTGAGGGGACTTTCGAGGAATTTCTCTCAAAACTTACTGATTACTCGCAAGCATTAATCGCTCAAACTCAGGAATTAAAGCAAAAATGGCTAGAAAAAGAGGTGGAAATTACGGAGTTGATTGAAACAGAAATCAACACGAAATATAAGAATGCGAAAGAACAAAAATTAAACCGCCGCAGTTTCAACGCAGACAAACGCCCGAAATGGCTTGCCGCTATGAAGCATTGGGCGGAAAACAAAAAAGCAGATTTCCCCGATTGTTTTTACCGCTTCGGGCAAACGGCAATGGATGAACAGAAAGGCGAGGAAGCACAGGAAGCTTTGAGTCACCCGCTTTTCATCAAAATTGATGAGTTATTAGCCTTTTATGAACAGCAAACTTTACTGTCTCAAGCGCTTTGGTTTCATTATTTAGAAATGCTAAATGGGCAGCTGGCCGAATACAAACTCAACCACAGCGAAAAAAGTTTTCATGATTTATTGCGCTTGTTAAAAGATGCCTTGCACCATCCGAATAATACTGAATTTGCGCAGATGATTCGTTATCAATTCCCGTTTGCCATGATTGATGAATTTCAGGATACAGATGCGGTGCAGTATCAGATCTTTTCTAAGGTGTATGTAGAACCACAGCGATTAGATCCTGCGTCGGATAACGGCTTTATTATGATCGGCGATCCAAAACAGGCGATTTATAAATTCCGTGGTGCAGACATTTTTACTTACTTTAAAGCGGCTGATGAAGCGCAGCAGCGTTTTAATCTAGGAAAAAATTACCGTTCTCACCAAGATGTGGTGCAGTGTGTCAATCGATTGTTTGATTTTACCGAACAACCTCCGTTTTTATATGACAAGATTCAATTCCTGCCGGTCGCAGCCAAAGACGATCATCCGCAATTTTGGTTAAACGGTGAAACAGAACCTGCCGTGCGGTTTTATGTGGATGAAGCTTCCGTAAAAGAGAATATGGCAAAAGCCTGTGCCGTTTCTATCCAACATTGGTTGCAAAGTGCGGTGGAAAATACCGCTGATTTTCGTTCCGATAAAAAAGGTGTAGAAAAAACGTTAAAACCGGAAAGTATTGCAGTATTAGTACGTGATCGACATGAAGCTGCTTTAGTAAAAAAAGAGTTACGTCGCCTTGGCATTGCTTCCGTGTTTTTGTCTGAAAATAGCAATGTGTTTGATAGTAGAGCAGCAAAGGATCTGTTGTTGATTTTACGTGCCTGTCTTAATCCGTTTTCCGAACGCAATATTTTAAATGCCGTTGCGACGGCGATTTTTGCGCAAACGGCGGCAGATATTCAGTGTATTCGTTTAGACGAAAACCGTTGGGAATATTGGGTAGATAAATTTATTCATTATCAAAGAACGTGGCAAAAACAAGGTGTGTTAGTGATGTTGCACCAGTTATTCCTACAAGAAAAAATTACTGAAAAATTGTATCCCACTGTGGATGGTAAACGCCTGGTGACGGATTTATTGCATTTATCGGAATTATTGCAAGAAGCAGCAACGTTGAATGAAAGTGAAGCGGCATTGTTACGTTGGTTTGAAAAGCAAATTCAAGGGGAAGATCGACAAAATGAACAACAAGTGCGGTTAGAAAGCGAGTTGCAGTTGGTCAAAATTGTCACGATTCATAAATCCAAAGGGCTGGAGTACGATTTAGTTTGGTTACCATTTATTGGTTATGCCTCCAAATTTTGGCGTGAACATATTTCCACTTATTACGATCAGGAGCGGGATGAGGTACTGTGGGATATTGATGGTTCCCATGAGAAGGATGTAAAACAAGAGGATTTTGCCGAACAACTTCGTTTACTCTATGTGGCGCTGACCCGAGCGAAATATCAGTTAAACATCGCTGTGCCGAAAACCTTTGAGAAAAAGTGGAGTGCCTTGTTATATGTGCTCACACAAGGAGACATTCAAACGAATGACAATCCGACAGCCTACGATAGCTTGCCGCTATTAGAAAAGTTGGTTCAACGTGCCCCGCAGGGAAGTGTGCAGATTTCTGAAACCACGGCATTAAAAGCGCTAGATACTCCAATGCAGTCGGAGACTCAAGCGCCATTAAACGCGGCAACATTCACCGGTCATATTGAACAAAATTGGATGGTGACCAGTTTCAGCGCCATTGAGGCGATTCATCAAAATAAAAAATATTACAAAGAACAGCTGGCGGCAGAAAGTGCGGTCGCTTTTGAACCTGTTTTTGATGGCGGCAAAGATTATGATTTTAACGAGCAAGCGACAGAAACCATGGCGGAAAGCGTGAGTCATGAATCTGCCTATCCTTTCGGTTATTCGCCTTTTGATTTTCCGCATGGGATTAAAATCGGTACAGCATTGCACCGTTTCTTGGAAAAATATGATTTTGGCCAACCGTTGAATGAGGAAAAAGTCCAAAAACTCTGCCAATGGTTACAGTTAGAGGAAACCTGGTTGCCATCCTTACAACAATGGGTAAAGGCGATTTTAGATACGCCCTTAAGTGCGGATGATCCAACGTTGAAGCTGAACAATTTATCTCGCCAGCAATGTGTGAAAGAAATGCAGTTTTATTTGAAACTCAATCGGGTATTTGATGTGTCGGCATTTAATCGTGCGTTGCAAAAACATCACCATTTGCCATCGGAAGCGCTGCAATTTGATGCCATTAAAGGCATGTTACGCGGTTTTATGGATTTGGTTTTCTGCCATAACGGTAAATATTATTTGGTGGATTACAAATCGAATTTCCTGGGTGTCGAGCCGCAAAACTATGTTGGCAAAAGCCTTGAGCAAGCGATGCTAGCAAACCATTACGACTGGCAATATTTATTTTACACGTTGGCACTACATCGTTATTTGCAACAACGTGACGCAAACTATCAATACGAAACCCATTTTGGCGGTGTGTTTTATTGTTTTTTACGCGGCATGAACGGTGAAAACCAGGATGGCGTATTTTTTGATAAACCGGATTATGCGTTAATTCAAGCCTTGGAGAATTTGTTCTGATGTTAACTTTATTATCTCAACTCAAAGAAAAAGGCATTATTAACGCCGCTGACTATTATTTTGCCGAGTTTATTCATCGTAAACAGCAACCGTTTAATTATGCCCCATCTGTGCAAAACTTGGCGGTGTTGATGGCGGCATTGTGTAATTTCAATTATCGCCAAGGCAACACCTGCCTTTTGTTGAATCAGTCCACCGAACAGGATTTATTCGGTTTACAGGATTATTTCAACGAGCGCGTTTACTTAACGGAAATTCAGCAAAAAATTGATTATGTGCCGATCTCCCAATGGCAATCTACCTTGCAAAAGGCACAACATATCGCCTTTACTGATTCGCCATTACAGCAAATTGCGCCTTTGGTATTGCAGTTTAATTGCTTGTATTTTTATCGCGTGTGGCAAGACGAATTTCGAATTGCCGATTATTTCAAAAGTGCGGTCTGTTTTGAGCCTGTTTTTTCAGAGGGACAACTCACACAAATTGCCTCGATTCTTCATCGCTATTTTCAGGAAGAGCAGGGCATTGATTGGCAGAAAATCGCTGTTGCCATGGCGTTACGTCAGCGTTTTTGTTTAATTACAGGTGGGCCGGGAACGGGGAAAACAACGACCGTAACCAAGTTGCTTTTAACCTTGCAAGAACTGTATCAAAACGATTTGCGCATTAAATTGGTTGCGCCAACAGGTAAAGCGGCAGCGCGTTTAACGGAATCCATTGTGGATGCCGTGGAACGTTTAAAACAGGCATTTAAACAGGAACCAAATCAGCGGGAAATCATCGAAAATCTGCAAATTCCGATGAACGCAGAAACGATCCATCGTTTGCTTGGTGTGCGTTTTTTCAGTGAAGAAACCCGTTATCACACCGAGAATCCATTGCCGTTGGATGTGTTGGTGGTGGATGAGGCGTCCATGATCGATCTCACCTTAATGGCTAAATTGCTTAATGCGCTCAAACCGGAAACTAAACTGATTTTACTGGGCGATAAAGACCAACTTGCTTCCGTAGAAGCCGGCGCTATTTTGGGCGAATTAGGGCGATTCGTGAATGCGGCACAACCGACGTACAGCCCAAGGATGGCACAATATTTGCAGACAACAACGGGGATGACATTGCCATCAGAAGATAAGGTAAACGCCATTAGCGACAGTATTTGTTATTTACAAGTCAGTCGCCGTTTTGGGGCGAATCCGGAAGTGGGTGACTTGGCAACGGCGGTGAATTTAGGCAATGCGACCAAGAGTTGGCAGTTATTGCAACAATATCAGCAACATCAAGATAAGCATTGTGGCGTGTACTTAACGGATTTTGCGCATTATTTGAGTAATAAAGACGACGTGCAACAGCGTAAAGCTTGTGTGAAATTGATTGTCGATCGTGCCGCTGAAGAATACGCGCGCTATTTGCAACAAATTCCGTCAGAGGGCGTTCTTCATGAAGATCAAGTGCGGTCAATTTTTGCCGCGTTTAACCGCATCCGCTTTTTAACCGCATTACGCGTAGGCGAGTTTGGTGTCGAGCAGTTAAACCTCGCTATTGCAGAAAAATTGCGTCAAAAACGTTTGTTACAATTTCATCAGGAACGGGAGTGGTATATCGGTAAACCGATTATGGTTACGCAAAATGACAGCAGTGTCGGCTTGTATAACGGCGACATCGGCATTTATTTAGGCCATGGGCGAGTGTGGTTTGAACAAGGGCAAAATAGCTACAAAAAAGTGCTGGCAAGCCGTGTGCCGAATCATGAGACTGCCTTTGTCATGACCGTGCATAAATCTCAAGGTTCCGAATTTCCACATACGTTCCTGATTTTACCGTTAGAAAATAGCCCGGTCTTATCCAAAGAGCTGGTTTATACCGGTATTACGCGCACTAAAGATTTCCTCACGGTGTTTGCATTGCAGAGCGTGTGGGAAAATGCGGTGAAAAATCCGGTGCAACGACAAAGCGGATTAGGGCAGTTATTAGAAAAGTATTAGCTTTCTGGTGAAATTTTCTATATAATTGCCCGACCCTGTAAATGCTGCGGATTCCCACCGCGCATTATTTTGTCGAGATCGCACTCGAAGGGGTGAAGATTAAGATAACTGGTTGTGCTTTTTTAAGCACTGGGTATTAATATTATTATATTGGTAATTAATTAATGAAAACTTTTGTAGCAAAACCAGAAACGGTTAAACGCGACTGGTATGTAGTAGATGCGACAGGTAAAACTTTAGGTCGTTTGGCGACTGAATTAGCGCGTCGTCTTCGCGGTAAACATAAAGCTGAATATACTCCGCACGTTGACACAGGTGATTACATCATCGTTATCAACGCGGACAAAGTTGCTGTAACCGGTAACAAAGACAGCGATAAAATTTACTACTGGCACACAGGCTATGTAGGCGGTATCAAACAAGCGACTTTCAAAGAAATGATCGCACGCCGTCCTGAAGCAGTGATTGAAATTGCGGTTAAAGGTATGTTGCCAAAAGGTCCATTAGGCCGTGCAATGTTCCGTAAATTAAAAGTGTACGCAGGTGCTGAACACCAACACGCTGCACAACAACCACAAGTCTTAGATATTTAATCACGAGGTTTTAGGATATGGCAGAGAATCAAAACTACGGCACAGGTCGCCGCAAAAGCTCTTCAGCTCGTGTATTTATCAAACCGGGCAATGGTAAGATCACCATCAACCAACGTGAATTAGACGTATATTTCGGTCGCGAAACTGCTCGCATGGTAGTTCGTCAACCGTTAGAATTGGTTGAATTAACTGATAAATTAGACCTATACATCACTGTTAAAGGTGGTGGTATTTCCGGTCAAGCGGGTGCAATCCGTCATGGTATTACCCGTGCATTGATGGAATACGATGAAACCTTACGCCCAGCACTTCGTGCAGCAGGCTTCGTTACTCGTGACGCACGTCGCGTTGAACGTAAAAAAGTGGGTTTACACAAAGCACGTCGTCGTCCGCAATACTCCAAACGTTAATTTTTATACGTTTTTCCAAAAAGCAGAGAGCAATCTCTGCTTTTTTTATGTGTGAAATTCAGCAAAAGTGCGGTGGGTTTTTAGAATGTTTTTGAGATCCGCCAAGCCTTGTTATAATGCACGCCGTTTTAAGTAAAATCAGAGTAGAACATGAAAATTGCATTAGGTGTGGAATACGACGGAAAACAGTATTTCGGTTGGCAGAAACAAGAAAAAGTGGCCAGCGTACAGGCTGAACTGGAACGGGCGATTTCCACCGTTGCCAATGAAGACATCAGTATTTTCTGTGCAGGTCGTACGGATTCCGGCGTACATGCCACTGGGCAGGTGATTCACTTTGAAACGACTGCTCATCGTCCTGAGAAAGCCTGGAGTTTTGGTGTCAATGCGAATTTGCCCGATGATATTGCTGTGCGATGGGCGAAAGTGGTCGATGATGATTTTCATGCCCGTTTTAGCGCCACCGCCCGTCGTTATCGTTACATTTTATATTGTAATAAACTGCGTTCAGCCATTTTGCCGCAAGGCGTGACCCATTGCCATTTGGAACTCGATCATCAATTAATGCACCAAGCAGGGCAAGCGTTGCTCGGTGAAAATGATTTCAGTTCTTTCCGTGCTGCGCAATGCCAATCTAACACGCCGTGGCGCAATGTGCACCATTTAAACGTCAGTCGCCAAGGGCAATATATCATCGTGGATATTCAAGCAAACGCGTTTGTTCATCACATGGTGCGTAATATTGTGGGGAGCTTGATTGAAGTGGGTTGCGGCAATCAACCAGTGGAATGGTTAGCTTGGTTGTTGGCGCAAAAAGATCGCACTCTCGCCGCACCGACAGCTAAGCCGGAGGGGTTGTATTTAGTGAAGGTGCTTTATCCCGACCGATTTGCCTTGCCGAAAATGCCGATGGGGCCATTATTTCTCACAGATTAATTTAAAAATACTGAAAAAAGTGACCGCACTTTAGGTTGAAAAATAAAGTGCGGTCATTTTTTTATAAGAATTTTAGGTGAGTTCTAAAGCGCAATGCGGCTTTACCACCAACCTAATAGCTTCATCCATAACCCCCCGATACCAAACCAGATAATCAGTGATATGATGGAGGTGGCGAAACTAACGCCCCACCATTGGCCGGTTGAGTTATAACCGGAACCATAGAGGGCTGGGCCAGGGCCACCGGCGTATTGGGTTAAGCTCATTGAGAGGGTTGAGGTATAACCTAAGCCGAGAGCGGCAATAATCGGAGGGGTGCCAACGGCAATGGCTGCCGCAACGAATGCCAAGTACATGGCGGAAATGTGTGCCATGGCAGACGCGAAAAAGTAGCGAGTGTAGAAATACACTAAGACTAAAATCGTAAAGGCAACCGGCCAACTGAATGTCCCCACCGAGGAGGAAATATGGCTGGAAATCCAAGCAATAGCACCGTATTTATTTAATGCATTTGCCATCATCACCAAAACCGCAAACCAGAACATGGTGTCCCATGCGGTGGTTTCAGCAACGATATTTTTCCAACTCATGATGTTGGTGAGTAACAAAATCACCAAACCGATAAAGGCGGAAACTGTTGCCGGAATATGGAAGACCAAATCACCTACGGTCCATAAGAACAACAATAAGATGAAATCAAGCGCCAAAATCCATTCTGCTTTGCTCATTGGCCCCATATTATGTAATTCTTCACGCGCCATTTCTGCCATTTTTGGTGTGTCTTTGAGTTCTGGCGGGTAAATTAAATAGACGAAATAAGGCAACACGATCAAACTGATAATACCCGGCACGATCGCGCCTAAGAACCAAGTCATCCACGTAATTTCAACGCCTTGACCTTTGGCAAGTTCCGCGATTAACGGGTTGCCCGCCATGGCAGTGAGGAACATGGTACACACGATAGTGTCGATTTGTGATACGGCGATGGCAAGAAATGCACCGGCACGTCTGGCGGTTGGGCCGGGTTTGGAATCGTAGGCATCAGCGATGGACTGCATGATGGGATACATGATACCGCCACCACGCGCAGAGGCAGACGGAATCCCCGGGCCAATGACCACATCGGCTAGCGCGATACCATAAGCAACGCCCATCATTTTCTTACCGAAACGTGCGACGAAATAGAGGGCAATGCGTTTTCCCAAACCGGTTTTGATGACCGCGCGAGATAAAAACATCGCAATGGCGATTAACCAAATGGTTCCGTTGGAGAAACCGGATAACATGCCCACTTCCCCTTTGGCGGGAGATAACGGTGTTAAGCCGGTTAAACCGCTAATAACAAGCGCAACTAAAGTTGCTGCGCCCATAGGCATAGCTTTGGCGATAATTGCCACAATGGTTGCAACAAAGAGGGCAAGCATACCCCATGCTTTGGCAGAAAGACCTTCCGGTATCGGAATCAACCAAATTGCCATCCCGACAATCACTGAAAGCAGTAACCCTTGCCATTTGAAGCCCATTTTTACTTCAATTGGCGCAATTGTTTTCCCTTCCATATAACTCCTCCGAGTTTATTAATTAGAGTGAGATTGCTCTCTGCGGTGAATAATCCATTATTCATATGATTAAATTGAGTCCTTTCTCAAGGAATATAATATGCCTGTTGAACTAAAAAGCACAATAATGATGTGGAAATTAATGTCTTTTATTTTGAGGACTAAATTGGCGTAAAATGATGTTATCAAAGTAATAAGAGGAACATGGAATGGCTGAGCTAACCCAACAAGTTTTCGAGTATGTCTTCACCCAATATGGCACTAAACCGGAATATTTGTGGAAGACCCATCCAGATTATGCGGTGTTGCGTCATGCCGATAATCGAAAATGGTATGCCATTGTGATGAATGTCGAAAAATCGTCATTAGGGCTAAGCGGCGTAGGGAAATTACCGGTGATGAACGTGAAATGTTCCCCTGAAATGCTGAGCGTATTTTTGCCGCAACCAGGTTTCCTACCGGCGTATCACATGAATAAAAATCATTGGCTGACGGTGTTGTTAGATGGCTCTGTAGAAAAAGACACTATATTGTTTTTATTAAATGCCAGTTTTGATCTGACCGCTACCCGGCAAGTGAAGAAGCAACTGGGGATCGTCCGTTATACGGAATGGATCGTGCCGGCCAACCCGAAATATTACGATGTGGAGAAAGACTTGCGTGAAGGCGGAGAAATTTACTGGAAGCAGAGTAATAATATTGCGGTAGATGATATTGTGTATATGTACGTCACTGAACCTACAGGGGCGATTCGTTATAAATGTTTGGTGTTGGCGGTAAACATTCCCTACCACCAAAAACGAACGGATGATTTACAGGTGAAACGGGTGATGAAAATTCGCTGTTTGAAAGAATACGGTAAGACCCTCATTCCCCGCGCTAAAATGGCACAGTTCGGTGTCACTGCCGTACGCGGCCCACGGCATATGCCTTATGTATTAAAACAGGAAATTTCACTGTTGACTGGTGATGTTACCGAAAAGTAAAAACACATTAAAAATAAACCGCACTTTAAGCAAGATATGCAAAAGTGCGGTCATTTTTTCGCATGGATTTTCAACGCATTTGGCTAGAAACTACGCTCAACAGACAAAAACCATTCCCCACTTTTGCGCGAATAAAATTCAGGAATATTACTGTCAATTTTACGATAACGATAATTTAACTTAGGAATAAAGCCTTTCCATTGCAGTTGGTTATGCCATAGGCTGGCGTTAAAATCATACTCCTTATCTTGTCGTTTTTTCGTTGGAAAATAGAAGTTTTTTGCCCGAAAGTCACGTTTGACATACCGAATACTTAAGCGTGTTGCGAAATCCTTGATTTGCCAGACGGTGCCGAGATTAACACCGCGACGAAGCGAGGATTCTGCTTTGTCTTTACTGCGATCTAGGCTGCCTTCCACACCGCCGAAAAGTAACCAATTCGGCTTTGCTTGATAACTTAATGCCAGCGTTGCACCGTTAATATAGCCGTTATGACGGCGTGCAACATTGGCATCCGCATAGCGTTTTTGCGTGTGGGAAAGGGTCGCGGAAAATGTCCAAAGTGCGGTCAATTCACGACGTAAATCTGCGGTAATGCCATAATTTTGGCTATAACGTGGTGCGCCTAACCAATTTTGCTCAAAAAAGGGCGTCAATCCTAAAGATTGTAAGGCGGAACGATGACGATAGCCCAATGCGGCGTAAAGTGATTTTTCACTGTAGTCTTGATTATCCCAATAATGCACGCCACCAAACCGGCTGTTTAAGGTCACAAAATGATTGCCGGCGACATTGATTTCACGACTTAAGCCCAGCCCATAACGAAAACCGTGCGCTTTTTGTGGCAAAGAGTCTTTGTCTTTTTTAAAGCGTAGCGTGCCTAACTGAATATCTTGTTGGGATGACGCGTTATTCACGTTGTCGGTTTGGGTATATTGCCATTCTACATCCGCTTTCCAGCCTTGACGTTCTTTCATTGTCTCCAAATAACGTTTGGCGAATTGTTGCATAGGTGGAGATAAATCCGGCATAGCGCGCTCAAGTTCTGCTTTAGCTTGGCGATACTGTTTATTTTCAAATAACATCACGCCCAAATCAAAACGTGGATAAGCCAGTTCTGGCTTTTCATCAACAATCTGCTGATAAAGATGAATGGCTTGCTTATGGTTGCGCTCTGCCCGTAACATTGCGCCTAGGGCATAACGATATAGCGTAACATCGTGCTGAGGTTGCGATTGATAAAGGGGCAACGTTTGTTTCAAGATCCCCCATTGTTGTTTTACCACACTATAGTTGATCAGTTTTTCCAGTTTAGTTTGGGTATTGTCATCTTGATCGAATGTCATGGGCGCTGAAAGTGCGGTAGATTTCTCCGGCGTTTTTATCTGTGGCTCTTCCGTTTTCGGCACAATATTCTTTTCAAAGAAAACAGGCTGTGGTGCTTGGAAGGTTTCGGCTTGAGTAGCTAAGGGAAGTAGAATGATAAAATAGGGAAGTTTTTTCATAGTCGATTAGAAAGTAATGCCGTTTAAATCGAAGTTCAAACGGCATTTTTATATTAAAGGAAAAGTTTATTTTTGGATTTCACCACGTGTACCGCCGAAGCCAAAGGAATCAACATCTCCTAAAGTGACTTTACCGCCAATTTCCTCCGCGTCTTTACCAAAGAAATCTAAAGAGTACTTACCTGGCTCTCTACCATGTTGTGCATCAGCTGAAATTCTTGAGCCTGAAATCTTACCTTCTTTCAATTCAACATTAGGTCCGAAACCGGTAATCGTTCCTGAACCTGTTTTGTTCGTAAAGTTGACGGTGTAGGAAAGGTTACCTAGGTGCTCATCAACCTGCGTAGGTGGGGTAAACGGTTCTTGAGCAGGTTGCTGAAATATTCCGTCAAAAGCTTTTCCTGAATAGGTTGCAGTACCTTCTTGGGGAATTTTTGCCGGTTCGGTTTTTAGCCCTTTTATCTCAATTTTTGGGTTGGAAAAGTCAAGATTTTCAAGAGATCCTGTATTGTTATTATAACTTTGTTCAATTTCATAATCGGCAAGAATGACAGAGTATTTTTGGTTGTATACCATGTGACGCTGAAAGTGTTTCTGCGTCTCTTCCTCTGTTGGGGTGGTAACATGATCCGTATCATGGCGCATAATTTTGCCTTCTGGGTATGCATCGGCAGAAATGCCTTTTAGCTGATTAATTTCTTGTTCTAGTTTTTCAGCGGCTTCTTTAGCTTTACGATCCGCTTCGGCTTTGTCTGCGGCTTCTTTGGCTTTGCGATCTGCTTCGGCTTTTTCAGCAGCTTCTTTAGCTTTGCGATCTGCTTCGGCTTTGTCTGCCGCTTCTTTAGCTTTACGGGCTTCTTCAGCTTTCTGTTCAGCTGTTTCTTTAGCTTTGCGTGCTTCTTCCGCTTTTTGTTCTGCCTCTTCTTTTGCTTTGCGCGCTTCTTCCGCTTTCTGTGCTGCGGCTTCTTTTGCCTTGCGTGCTTCCTCGGCTTTTCGCGCATCAGCTACTTTTTTCTGTGACTGTTCGTTTTGAATATTCGGTTTGTTTGGTGTTGTATCGGTATTATTACCACCGCTTCCGCAAGCAGTGAGTGAGAATAAAATTGCTGCAGTAATGGTTGGTTTTTTTAAGTTCATGTAAAACCTCGATATAAATGTAGAATTAAAACTCTTAAGATTATAAGTTGATGTTAATGTGTGTGCAATTAATCAATAGTTATAATAGGTTATCGAATTAAGGTGGTAACTTATCTCCAGCCAATATAGCTGATTCAACTCATTTATGTGGTTTAGAGATTATGTACTTTAGAGAGTAGCAATCTTAAAAACGCTGTTCGGCAGTTGTCATTAATCCTCACTCATAAAGAGAAATTATTGGCACAAAAAGAGAAGATTACTGATGATACATAGGTAAAAAGAAGACCGCACTTTGAGCAAGATATTCAAAAGTGCGGTACGTTTTCAAAATGGATTGACTATTGTCTTGCCAATCTTACATTTTGTGGCAGTGGCTCAAAGTTGGAGCGATAAGGGTTAATGTCCAAACCGCCACGGCGGGTATAACGGGCGTAAACGGTGAGTTTTTCCGGTTTGGCGTACTGCATGAGGTCGCAGAAAATACGCTCGACACATTGCTCGTGGAATTCGTTATGTTGGCGGAAAGAAATGATGTAGCGCAATAGTTGTTCGCGGTTAATTTGCTTGCCGACATAATGAATTTGCAGGCTGCCCCAGTCCGGTTGTTGCGTGATGAGGCAGTTAGATTTGAGCAAGTGGCTGACTAACGTTTCTTCGACCAGATGATCACCGGTGCAATGATTCAGTAAGGCGGCATTAAAGGCATAATCCCGCACCTCTATATCCTGCGCATCAATGCAATCGCCCGACAAGGCGACAATCGGTTGCGCGGTGTAATCCGCCAGCGAATTTAACCGCACTTTGACTTCGCCTTGGGCGCAATCTTGCAGATCGCGCTGTAACGTTTGTTGGACGTCGGCGAAATCGGCGAATGTTGTTTGGTTAAAGCTGTTTAAATAGAGTTTAAAACTTTTGGATTCGATCAAATTTTCACTGCGAAAATCGATACTGATATCCGCAATCGCCACTTGCGGCACGCCTTTCGGGTTGAGCCATGAAATTTCGTATGCCGTCCAAATATCCGCACCAATCGTAAAAGGTTGCGTGGCGGTGATGTTGAGTTGATCGCGATTTAATCGGCGTGGAACCGGTTGTAATAAAGTGCGGTCGTATTTTTCCGCATACGTTGTTTGTTGACCGAGTTTAAGGGCATTGAGGCTTTTGTCTTGATAGTGCATAGGCAGCTTGCTGATCTTGTCGTTAAAATAAGGCTGGCATGATGCCATTTTAACTGTTGGAAGTCAAAAGACGCAGATTATTATGATGTCTTATTCTGCGTGGCGTTTTTCATCGGAAGAACTCACACGTCGCCAAAAGGTCGCAAATCTTGGTTTGCCTTTGTTTGTTAAGCCACGGTATTTATAGTTGATTTGTGAACCAATAGGCGGCGGATTCGTTCTATCCTCCAATTTGAATCCGGAACCAATTTTGAATTGACCATGGTGATTCTCGCAGGTAATTGATCCCATGACATTTTCAAATTGCCCTTTACCGGCATGATGAGACATCACCGTGCATTCTTCATCAAGTGCGGTCTTTAATTTGAGAATTTGTGAACTGCGTTTTCTTTCGTAAGGCGCATTGGGGTTACGAATCACGATGCCTTCGCCTTTTTGCTGTTCCACTTGTTGTAAGAATTGATAGATGTGTTGTGAGTTTTCAATAGGAATTTGTTCGATAATTTCGATGGGCGCTCTTGGATGTTGTGCCAAATAGGCTTTTAATTGCGCTAAGCGTTCAAATAAATTGCCTTCTGCATCAGGCACATCAAACACATGAAGTTTTAGCTTATGCCAACCTTTATCTTGTTGAGAACGAACAATCGAGGAAACTTCCGCAAATTGATCACGTTCGCTAAATAATTCGCCATCAATAGCAAAGGGCGGAAATTCCGCTAAAAAATCCTTTGGTGGCGATAGTGTTATTCCGCCTCGAGTAAAAAGTTGTTTGCCGTCCCAATAGCCACGGACACCATCCAATTTTTCGCTCATCACCCAGCCTGTCACATTTTGGTTTTTGTATGTCTCTAAAAGCATTAAGTCAGGTTTGTCCGCGTAACAAATGAGGTGAAAAAAGAAGAGGCTGAAAAAGAGGATAATTTGGCGCATAGCAGGTTCCATTAAATAAAAAGAACGTTACCAAAGCAATAAGCGTAGTGCGATGCGGTGTGTCATATTTTGCGAGATGGATCGAAAATCAAAAGAAAGGGGATAAAAAATACGCCCTATTTGGGCGTATTCGGCAAATCAAAGTGCGGTCGAAAATGAGATTATTTTTCTTTCCAATAACCGATCCACTCTTTCAGTAATTGCATATTTTTTGCCATTGCACCGGCTTGAGGTACAAAGTGCATCATGTTTAATCCGTAAGAGTCCGGAGTAATGCCTTCGCCTACGCTTGCCGGCAAGACATCAAAGCCTTGCTGTTGAAACAAGAGTTTTGCCCGTTGCATATGCCATTCATTCGTCACCAGAATGATTTTATGGATGCCTTCTTTTTCTAATAATTGACGGGTGTATAAGGCATTTTCTTTGGTGGTTAAAGATTTTTCTTCTAGCCATTTCGTCGGTACATTAAAGAAAGTCTGTAATTCTTCTGCAGAAACTTTGCCTTCTGAGGCTCCGGTTGGGCTGACACCGCTAATCAATAACGGCAGTTGCGTTTCTTTTTGTAAATAAGCCGCGTAGCGCAAACGTTCTAGTTGTGTGGCAGAAGATGCCAGTGGTGCATAGAGTTCTTTGCTATCACGCACACCGCCACCCAATAAAACAATGGCTTGAGCCTGTTTATAATCGTTTAAGGTTAAATGATCTTCGGTGACTAAGCTGTCTTTTAGCATTTGTACCGTATAGGGAATGCTGACCAGATAGAGCAACACAATGCCGAAAAAAGCACAAAGTCGGCTTAACATTTTGCATTTAAAGAATGAAAATAAAAGCGAGAATAGCCATAAAATCAAAATATTAAATGGCGGTAGCATCATGGCGGTGATGAGTTTTTTAAGTTCAAACATGATTTCATTCCATTAATCAATGCACGACATCTTATTTGTGTTGGGTGTAAAACGCAACAAAATCCAGTGCTTTTGTCCATAAATTGGCGTAGCCGGTGTTTTTGCCGTAAGAGTTATCGCAAACCACATTTGGAATTTCCAATAAACAGGAAAAAATATGTCCGTGCAGACGCGTCGTGGTGATGTTGTCATAACTTAGGAAGTTTTTTGCTACCCGTTGCACAATGCGTAAGGTATAGTTTTTCCAGTATTGATGAACAAGATCTTTTAACCGACTGATATCGTGCCGCTTGGCGAATTTAGCTAAACGCCAGCTTACTGCCAAGACGAAGTCATCCTGACCGGATAAAATGTCATCCCAATCTTTGATATGGCTGCCGGCAGGCAATTTTGCCGTAATATTTTTTTCGATATCGCTGGCTTCAATGTCTTTGCGTAAGAAATATAGCGATTGTCCGGTTTGGGTGTTTTTTGTCGGTAACGTGCCGTACAGTTCATGCGCCATGTCTGGTGATAAATATACGTTTGGTGAAAACTGTTTAAAGGTATTTGCCGTTCTTTCATCACGTGCCAGCAAATGACAATCTTGATGTTGCATGAAAAGTGCGGCGGATTTTTCCAACGTTTCTTGGCTTTTATAGAAAAGGGTTTGTGGTAACACAATCACCCGATTATTCGGGAACGTCCGTATAATGGTTTCCCGTAAATTTTGGTGCTGTGGATAAAGATCACCGAAATTACCACCGCCGTGTAATAAAATGGTGGTGTTTGGTGTAATTTTCTGTTTCAGTTCTTCGATGTCCATATCGAATTCACTGCGTTTTAAGGCCACATGAATATGATGATCCGTAAAAAACTGTTCTGTTCCGTGATAAATCAATAAATCGCCCACGTTTAAATGCAACGGGTAATCAAGATAAAAAACATCGTTTTTATCTTTAATTAAATCTGCAATCGGGGCTAACTTGTTTTTTAAATCAATGAGTTGTTGATTCATCTTTTTACTCTTTTTCTTAAATAGCTAAATAAAAAATCTTTTTCAGTTTTGTTGAGTCCCATTACGAGAATCACTGAAATTAACACAACTTCAAGCAGGATAGCTTCTCCTACGAATTCAAAGAATGAATAAGTGTGTTGGGTATCCGAGAAATAAATTAAGCCTAATAATAAGGCAAAAACCAAGCTGATATTTGTTAAGTATGAGACAAATTCTTTGCGATTAAATTTAATTTTTTTGTTTATAAAGTAGAGGCGATAAAGCTGCATGAAAAGTGCGGTGCAGAATTTTCCAATAAAGGCATAGACCGGATTGTAGCCTAACGTGAACAGATAATAGGCAAGCGGCACCGTGCAAAGATCGATAATCGCTAAGATAACGTTGTATTGTTTAATGGTTTTTGAGCCGATAGCTAACGCCGTCATCCAAAACGACCCCGCCATGGCACTAATAAGGGAACAAACAAGCGTGGCTTGTACCAGTTTATCGGTGTACATCGGCACATTATCGCCCAACCAGAGGGTCAGTAAGGTATGACTGAAATACAGCACCGGCGCGGATAAAATAGCGATTAAGTAGAAAGAATATTTTGAGGTGCCCAAGATCAACTTTTTATTTCGCTCATAGTCTTTTGCCGCATAGGATTGCACCAGTTGCGGGTTAAACGCCACTTGGAAGTTGTTCACAAAACTATACACGGCGGTATCCACTTGCGTCGCAATACCCACCGCCGCATTTGCGGCAACGCCGAAGAACAGGTTGGTCACCATATTCAGCCCTTGCGTTGAACCTACATAAGCCAGTTGCCCCACCAGCATCCAGCCGGAAAAGCTCATCATTTCTTTGGTGGTATGCCAATCTTTCTCAAAATGGAAACGGGTTTCCGTGTAGAAAGCCTTGCGTGTGAAACGAAAATAAAGGGTAAACACCAATAGGCTGACACACAACAACAAGAGGCTATAAGAAATCAGTTTGTCGTAGTGTTCGATATGCATCAAGATAAAGATCGCCGTCAGTTTAAAGGCGGTTTCTGCCAATCCTAGCCAAGCATAAAAAGCCATTCTTTCATGGGCAACAATCATGGCGTTAAAAGGCACTTTGATAATTTCAATCAAGGCAATGACCAAGGCGACCTGATAAACAATATTCGCCGCTTGCATACGTGCGGCAGGAATAATTAATTTATGATTAAGGAACCACAGCCCAACAGTTTCTGCCAATAGTACCACAACCAACATAATCAATAGGTGATTGAGAATACTGATGTTAAAGACTTTATTAATGCGCTTGCTGTCGTTTGAGGCTTTTTCGACGTTAATGAAACGTTGTGTGGTGGCGGTCATGGTGCCGTTAAAGAAGGAGAATAAAATCACCACGCCCATGACAATGTTGTAGATCCCGAAATCTTCCACACCCAATACGCGCAACACCACGCGTGAGATATACAGCATCGCGCCCATATTGAACAACATACGAATGTAAAGAAAGAGGGTGTTTTTAGCAATGGTTTTGTTGGACATCGGGAAAATCGAACTTGTGTTTTTGCCGTAAAATAGGTGGGGGATTATAGATTTCTTTAGTATAATCAGCAATCTTTTATGCAACTATTTCCCCTTAATAGCATCAAATGGGAAACGGATTTTAACTGAGATAATTATGAATAACTATTTGATTTCACTCGATAAAGATGTTCAGCGTCGTGAGCTGTTTTTTGCTCAACCCTATACTGCCGATTTCGCGGTTTTTTCAGCGATTAATACCATGCAAAAAGAATGGGATGCGTTGGCAGAGGTATTTAACCCAACGAAGTTTGAACAGCATTATGGGCGCAATGTCACAAAAGGCGAAATTGGTTGTACATTAAGCCATTTAGCGGTTTATCGCCAGATCGTAGAAGATCAAAATGTGATGGAAAATGACTATGCGTTAGTCTGTGAAGATGACGCCTTGTTCAATGCAAATTTGTCGCCAAAAACGACCGCACTTTTAACTGAAAAGTGCGATGCGGATATTGTATTAATCGGGCAATCAAAAATTGCGGACTTTGACGATGTAGAATTAGAGATTAATTATCCAACCACCTTTTCTTTTTTACGTCAAACCGTTGGGGATGTTACCGTCGCGTATCCGTATAAAAGTTATTTTGCCGGCACGGTGGCATACTTAATTAAAAAATCTGCGGCACGTACATTTTTAAAACAACTCGAACAGGAAAAACCGTTTTGGCTTGCCGATGATTTCTTATTATTTGAAACCCAATTCCAGATTAATAACAAGGTGGTTCGTCCGCTTGTGGCGATTGAAAATCCACAATTAGTGAGTAATTTGGAAGCGATTCGTGGTTCAAAATCTAATAATTTAGTGAAGAAATTAATGAAATATCCGCTCAAAAAAATCTTAGCGGTGAAAAAGAATTTAGGAAAATAACGTAAAAAATGACCGCACTTTTTAACCTTTTTTATCTTTACGATCCTTGGTTGTTCCATGTCGTACGAATGTCATTCGTTGCAGGCCTCGCCGCATTGGTTGTCTTGGCGTATCAGTACGTTAAAAAGCAGAAACCGCAAGGCATTATTTTGCCTTTAGACAGTCTTGCTGTTTTAGGCGGATTGATTATTTTCAGTGTGATTCCGTTATTGCTTAATGGCACAAAAGATCTTTCTGTCATCATCATGTATGTGAAAGCACTGATTTTATTTATCTTTGGTGTGGGGCTTTATAATGCCTTTTACGCCAATGCAAATGGTCAACAGAACGTGGTGCGTGATTTGCAAATTGGCGTGGTGGTGCAGTTTATCGTAGGCGTGATTGGCTTACTGGGCGTGTCATTTATGATTGATTTCTTACTTTCAACCAATGCGGTGTTGCCTGCACGCTTTTATGGTTCAGAGCAGGAATATCGCTTATATAACATCACCGCAACGGCCTTTTTCCAGTTGAGTTTATTCTATTTAATGCTGTTGCATTTTTTACTGGCTTACAACGCTAAACATAATACGCTTCCAAGTGTTTTAGTGTTTTTTATGCTATGTATTGGGTTGATTTCAGGACGTACATTCCTCCTCTTATCCGTCGTGAGCATTTTAGTGTATTTCAAATGGCGTTATGTGCCATCCCTAATAGCATTCGCCGTTTTAGTATTATTATTGGCCTATTTCTTACCAGAAAATCCTTATGTTGCACATGCTTTAGAGCCTGTGATTAATTTATTACACGGTGCAGGATTTGTCAGTTCGTCAACGGATACCTTGATGAAAAACCACCTCTTTATGCCAACACTCAAGCAGTTCATTTATGGCGATGGGATGTACATGACGGGTGAGTTAGAAGTTGGCCGTTATTATGGTCATACGGACTCTGGTTTCTTACGTCAGATTCTTTATGGTGGCGTGTCTTATGCCTTAGTGTGTTTTGCCGTGACATTTTATTTTGTCCGCAAAGTCGCCTTAAATTGGTTTGATGGCAGCTGGAAATTTATCCTTTCTGCCTTTGTGATTTTAGCGTTCTGTAACATCAAAGCAGACACCTTTGCTTTCCCTGGCATTATGTTCGTGATGTTGATGTTCTTATCGCTTTTTGGCACTCACGGTAAACAGCTTATTTTATTTAAACAAAAGGAGCCAAAAGATGTTTAGTATCATCGTGCCTTCTTATAATCGGAAAGAAGAAATTCCTGCCTTATTGGAAAGTTTAACCAAGCAGACTTCCTATAATTTTGATGTGGTGATTGTGGATGATTGCTCGAAAGAACCCGTTGAAGTCACACAATCTTATCCATTCTCGGTTAACCTTATTCGTAATGAAACCAATCAAGGGGCAGCAGAAAGCCGTAATATCGGGGCAAAAAATGCCTATCATGAGTGGTTATTATTTCTTGATGATGACGATCGTTTTGCAAATGATAAATGTCAGAAATTATCTGATGTGATTGCCGAGCATCCCGATGTGAATTTTATTTATCATCCGGCTAAATGCGAAATGGTCAATGAAGGTTTTACGTATGTGACTTCACCTATTGAACCACAGGAGATCAGCGTTGAACGTATTTTACTCGCCAATAAAATCGGCGGTATGCCGATGATTGGGGTTAAAAAAGAGCTGTTTTTAAAAATAGGTGGATTATCGACCGCACTTCGTTCTTTGGAAGACTATGATTTCTTGCTGAAGCTTGTACAAGATCCAACGTTTAAAGCGTACAAGGTGGCAGAACCATTAACTTACTGTACTTTCCATACCAAGCGTTCTAGCGTATCAACAGATACAACCAATACGCAAAAAGCGATTGATTATATCCGTGAAAATTATGTGAAAACGGCAGAGCAAGAAAAGCATTTTGCTATCAACGCACAATATATGTTGGCTTACCCACATATAATGAATTTATCCCGTAAAGCGGCTTTTTACTATTTTGAGATTTTTAAATTGACAAAAAGTATTAAGCAGCTAGTCATTGCCTTTGTGGTTTTAATTTCACCGAAATTGGCAATTAATTTGAAACGGTTTATGTAAGTAGCGTGCAACTTGTTGCACGAATTTTATTTTTATGTCGGTACTTTGATGCAACAAGTTGCATCCTACGGAGATATATGAAATTTTCAGTTTTAATGTCCTTATACATTAAGGAAAATCCACACTATTTAAGAGAATGTTTTGAAAGTTTAGTGGCTCAAACCCATCCAGCAGATGAGATTGTGTTGGTGTTTGATGGTGCGGTAACGCCAGAATTAGAAGCCGTGGTTTCTGAATTCGAAACCAAATTACCCTTAAACTTAGTGAAGTTGCCAAAGAACTTAGGCTTAGGCAAAGCGCTTAATGAAGGATTGAAACATTGCTCGTATGATTGGGTCTTCCGTATGGATACCGATGACATTTGTGTACCGGAACGCTTTGAAAAGCAAGTGGCATTTATTGAACAACATCCGGAAACGATCATTTTCGGCGGACAAATCGCTGAATTTGGTGACAATGTGAACGACATTGTGGCATATCGTCATGTGCCGACTGAAGCGCAAGAGATTGTAAAATTTACCCAAAAACGTTGTCCGTTCAATCACATGACGGTGGCGTATCAAAAAAGTGCGGTCATTAATTGTGGTGGATATGAAGATTTACAAGAAGATTATTACCTGTGGATTAAGCTTGTAGCACAAGGTCAAAACGTGGCGAATTTGCCGGATATTTTGGTGTACGCCCGTGTCGGTAACGGCATGGTAGGACGCCGTCGTGGTTTAAATCAAGCGAAAGCAGAATGGCGTTTATTTAAATTGAAATACCGTCTAGGCATTCAAGGCTTATTTTCCGGATTGTTTACGTTTGCCTTGCGCTTTGGTTCCCGCTTAGTTCCAACCGCCTTATTACAACGGATTTACCAAACATTTTTGAGAAAATAATATGATGAAATTGACAACCTTTTTAAAATTTTCTTCCATTTTGACCGCACTTTCGTTAGCCGGTTGTTCAAGTGATGTGACTTCTGCTGCATCGGGCAACGGGATTCATCGTGTAGATCTTCATGCGAGCTACAATAAACCGCGCACCTTAGAAAACTTTCAAGACTATGTGAATTTCTTGAAAGGCAAAGCCGCTGCAGAAGGCGTATCGGTGGCTGTATTAAATGCACAAAATAACATTAACTACATCCAAAAATCCGTGGATTTGGACGATCAACAAGCAGGACGAATTCGTAAACGTGATCCTAATGCACCGCCGGTAGTCAATCCCAATGGCACGACCAATTACTTAAATCGTGTGTTAACTCAAAACAAAGTGGATATTGCGGTCTCAAAATATTGGGCACAACTACCGCAACTGGAAAAAGCAAGCCGACGATTTGGCGTACCGAAAAATTATTTGATGGCGTTGTGGGGTATGGAAAGCAGCTTCGGCCATTATCAAGGCAAGTATGACGTGTTATCTGTGTTGGCGACCTTGGCATTTGATGGTCGCCGCGAAGCCTTATTCAGTAAAGAATTTATTGCTGCCATGAAAATGCTGCAACGGGATCATATCCAACGCCACCAAATGTTGGGTTCTTGGGCAGGTGCCATGGGGCAAACGCAATTCATGCCAAGTTCTTATTTGAATTATGCTGCTGATGGAAACGGCGATGGCATGAAAAATATTTGGACAGAACACTATGACGTGTTTGCTTCTATCGCCAATTATTTGCACACAGAGGGCTGGAATCCGAATTTGCCTTGGGGCGTTGAAGTGACCGTAAATCAGCCGATTGATATGGCACTCTCCGGCACGGAAGAGGGGAAACAGCGTCGCTTAACCGATTGGCAAAATCGAGGGGTTAGCCTGAAATTCCAAACACCGGAAACGCAGCAAAAATTGACCGCACTTTCTCAAACGGATCTGTGGTTGGTGAGACCAGATCGGGAATTAGGGCGAGCGTTTTTAGTATCAAATAACTATCGTACGCTATTGCATTGGAACAAGTCGAATTATTTCGCGATCAGTATCGGTATGTTTGCCGATAGAATTCAACAACGTGTAGGCGAGTAACACAATTAAATAAGGAATGAATATGAAAGTGATGTCATTTAACATCAATGGATTAAGAGCAAGACCCCATCAATTAGAAGAAATTATTAAGAAATATCAACCGGATGTCTTGGGGTTACAAGAAATTAAAGTGGCGGATGAAGTCTTCCCTTATGAGTTGGTGGATCATCTTGGCTATCACGTCAACCATTTTGGTCAAAAAGGGCATTATGGTGTGGCTTTGTTGAGTAAACAGGCGCCGTTATTGGTGAGAAAAGGGTTCCCGACCGATGATGAAGAGGCGCAAAAACGTATCATTATGATTGATTTAGCCACGCCGTTTGGGCAATTAACGGTGATTAACGGCTATTTCCCGCAAGGTGAAAGCCGTGAACATCCAACCAAATTCCCGGCAAAACAAAAGTTCTATGCGGATTTACAACGTTATTTGGAACAAGACCACAATGCACAAAACCCGGTGATCATTATGGGCGATATGAACATCAGCCCGTCTGATTTGGACATTGGTATTGGCGAAGAAAATCGCAAACGTTGGTTGCGCACCGGTAAATGTTCTTTCTTGCCGGAAGAGCGCGAATGGTATCAGCGCTTATATGCGTATGGCTTGAAAGACACTTTCCGTTATTTGAATCCGACAGTAAATGACAAATTCTCGTGGTTTGATTATCGCTCCAAAGGATTTGATGATAATCGCGGTTTACGCATTGACCATATTTTGGCAAATAAAGCGTTGGCAGCACATTGCGTGGATGCCGGGATTGCTCTTGATATTCGGGCGATGGACAAACCATCAGATCATGCACCTATTTGGGCGGAGTTTAAGTGATGCCATTAAAAAATCCTGAACAACATTGGCAAAATTACCGTACGGTTATCAATGGCAATATGGCCTCTTGCACCGTGAATTTAGATATTTTTGAACAATTTACCTCTGATAAATATAATAAAATTGTACAGGTTTCATTGCCTTATGAGGGGGATGAAAATACGCTGCCAACATTAGATGAACATCATCGAGTGGTTAAAGAATTATTCAAAATTTTGGTGCAAATTTCGGCATTGTCAGAATTGCTTTATGCTGGGCATATTTTCACGGAAGGCTATTTAAAGCTTTATTTTTACTGTGATGAAACCACCGCACTTTTCGATGTACTTGATCAATTTAAAGACGACATTGAAGAGATTACGGTGCAAGAGGATCCAAATTGGGATACCTACTTTGATTTTTTATTGCCATCACCGTTAGAAATGAAACTCAATATGACAGAAGAAATTTTGTCTATGTTGCTACAAAACGGCAGAGATCTTGCGGACACTTACCTTGTTGAGCATACCTTCCATTTCGCAGAAGAGCCACAAATGTTCCAGTTTATGGAAGAGGTCAATTTGAGCGATCTTTCCTACAATACGATAAGCTACAGCAGCGCCCCAATGATTTTTGAGGATGAAGATGACAACGAAGGGTTATATATCGTTAAAATCGAACAGGAAATGACGTTAGATAACGATGATATTTTCCGTTATGTGGAGCAGTTTGAACGATTGGCGGAAAAATTTTCCGGTGAATATGTAGGCTGGGAAAGCGATACGATAAGCCAAGGAAAGGTGAATTAATGGTGGTGAGGGATGTTTATAAATTTACGTAAAAAAAGAGGCATTCTTTTTTTTCAATGTTCCTGTATAATTAGTAGAACTTATAACAAAAAAGATGAGAAAAATTATGAAGAAAATTTTAGTTACCGGTGGTGCGGGGTTTATTGGTTCTGCGGTTGTTCGCCATATTATTGAAAATACACAAGACAGCGTGGTGAATGTCGATAAGCTTACTTATGCTGGAAATCTAGAATCCCTGGAATCTGTGGAAAATAATCCACGTTATACTTTTGAACAAGTTGATATTTGCGATGCTAAAGCATTAGCGCGTGTATTTGAACAACATAAGCCTGATGCAGTCATGCATTTAGCGGCAGAAAGTCATGTTGACCGTTCTATTGATGGGCCTGCTGCTTTTATTGAAACAAATATTGTTGGTACTTACACGTTATTGGAAGCCGCGCGTGCTTATTGGAATACGTTAAGCAATGAGAAAAAAGTAGCATTTCGTTTTCATCATATTTCAACAGATGAGGTGTACGGTGATTTAGAGGGAACAGATGATTTGTTCACTGAAACGACACCTTATGCACCTAGCAGTCCTTATTCTGCATCTAAAGCCTCTAGCGATCACTTGGTTCGCGCATGGTTGCGTACTTATGGCTTGCCAACGATTGTGACCAATTGCTCAAACAACTATGGCCCATTCCATTTCCCAGAAAAATTGATCCCATTAATGATTTTAAATGCACTAGATGGAAAGCCATTACCAGTTTATGGAAATGGTCAACAAATTCGTGATTGGTTATTTGTAGAAGATCATGCACGTGCATTATATAAAGTTGTCACGGAAGGTAAAGTAGGCGAAACCTATAATATCGGTGGGCATAATGAAAAAGCGAATATTGACGTGGTTCGCACTATTTGCCAGCTATTAGAAGAGCTTGTTCCAAATAAACCTAAAGGCGTGGTGAAATACGAAGACTTAATTACTTATGTGAAAGATCGTCCTGGCCATGATGTACGCTATGCAATTGATGCAACCAAAATTAATCAAGAATTAGGTTGGAAGCCACAAGAAACTTTTGAATCAGGTATCCGCAAAACGGTAGAATGGTATTTAAATAACAAAAAATGGTGGAGCCGTGTATTAGATGGCTCATATAACCGTGAGCGTTTAGGTAATTAATAATTTATAAGCGGTGAGTTTTTTTAAGGAAATTTATAAAGAATATAATAAAATCTAACCGCACTTTTAAAGGTACACTAATGAAAGGTATTATTCTCGCTGGTGGTTCTGGAACTCGTCTCTATCCCATTACTCGAGGAGTGTCTAAACAGCTTTTACCGGTTTATGATAAACCGATGATTTACTATCCACTTTCAGTATTAATGTTAGCGGGTATTCGCGATGTTCTTATTATTACTACCCCCGAAGATAATGACAGTTTCAAGCGCTTATTAGGTGATGGTTCAGACTTTGGGGTGAATTTACAATACGCAATCCAACCAAGCCCAGATGGTTTAGCCCAAGCATTTCTTATTGGTGAAAAGTTTATTAACGGCGACAGTTGTTGTTTAGTGCTTGGTGACAATATTTTCTATGGTCAGCACTTTAGCCAAATGTTGCAAGAAGCGGTAGCTCAACCTTATGGCGCAACGGTTTTTGGCTATCTAGTAAAAGATCCAGAGCGTTTTGGTGTAGTAGAATTTGATGAAAATTTTAAAGCGATTTCGATTGAAGAAAAACCCGCACAACCAAAATCTAATTATGCAGTAACCGGTTTATATTTCTATGATAATCGTGTAGTGGAATTCGCAAAACAAGTGAAACCATCCGAACGTGGCGAATTGGAAATTACTACCCTTAACGAAATGTATTTAAACGATGGTTCGCTCAATGTGAAATTACTTGGGCGTGGTTTTGCTTGGTTAGATACCGGTACTCATGAAAGCTTGCATGAAGCAGCTTCATTTGTGCGTACCATTGAAAATGTACAGGGTTCACAAGTGGCATGTTTAGAAGAAATCGCGTGGCGTAATGGTTGGCTTACTTCCGAACAAGTGGAAAAACTTGCCAAGCCAATGGCAAAAAATGAGTATGGTCAATATTTGTTGCGTTTAATTAAGGAGAACAAATAATGGCAAAATTTCTCATTACAGGAGCGCATGGGCAAGTAGGCTATTGTTTGGTGCAACAACTACAAGGTAAACATGAGATTCTTGCTTTAGATCGTGATGAACTGGATATTACAGACGAAAGTGCGGTTAAACAAGTTGTCAAAAATTTCTGCCCTGATGTGATTATTAATGCAGCAGCTCATACTGCGGTGGATCGTGCTGAAACGGAAATTGAGCTTTCTAAAGCAATTAATGTAAATGGCCCGCAATTCTTAGCAGAAGCAGCAAAAACCGTTGGTGCAGCCATTTTACATATTTCAACCGATTATGTTTTTGATGGTCAGCGAGCAGGTAAATACAAAGAAACAGACGCAACAGATCCACAAGGGGTTTACGGTAGAACTAAACTTGAAGGCGAGCAAGCAGTTGCAGTGGCTAACGACAAATTTATCGTCCTTCGCACCGCTTGGGTATTTGGTGAACATGGCAATAACTTTGTCAAAACGATGCTTCGCTTAGCGAAAACTCGAGATACCTTAGGTGTAGTTGCAGACCAAGTTGGTGGACCAACTTACGCAGGTGATATTGCGCGTGCTTTAATCCAGATCGCTGAAAAAATTATCAATGGCGAGACTGTTGAATACGGTGTTTATCACTTCACTGGAGAACCTTATGTCAGCTGGTGCGACTTTGCTAAAGCAATTTTTGCCGAAGCTATTTCGCAAAACGTATTAGAAAAATCACCGCTTGTGAATGCTATTACCACAGCTGATTACCCAACACCAGCCAAACGTCCAGCAAATTCTTGCTTGGATTTAACCAAGATTCAGCAAGTCTTTGGTATTCATCCAAGTGATTGGAAAAAAGCGTTGAAAAACATTAAAGCTTATGCAGAATAAAAAGAAGGAAATATGCTTGAGAAAATAGAGCGTTTAATTGATGAAATTAACAAAGTTCATTTAGCCTTTTCAAAAGATTATTTTGAAACCAATAAAATAGAAAAAGTTAATTTAAAACATACGCTGGCAAAAGTGCCTGTTGAGCATATTTTATTTTATCGCCTTAACTTACACGAATCGATCAACGATTATTTATATCGTGCAGATTTATATGATGTGCCTTACTTTTACCGTGTAAAAACATCAGAATCTATTTTAGATAAAATTGAACGATTCGAACAACGTAGTGAAGGCTATCCTGTTAATAGCATTTTAAATGATATTTTTGGCGCAAGGATTATTGTTGACTCCAATGATATTGCACAAGTAATGGAACGATTAGATCATTGGAAAGAAAAATACGGCTTAAAAAACTGGTATTTGCGTGATAAAGATGAATATGTTGGTATTCATATCTATTTCAAAAATGCCAGCAACTTTTATTATCCTTGGGAATTACAAATTTGGGATAAGAAGGATGCCGAAAAAAATATTCAAAGCCATCGAAAATATAAACGAAAATTTGTAAAAAATAAGGATTCTCAATGAAAGTTATTGATACTAAAATCACTGATGTAAAATTATTAGAACCTCAAGTGTTCGGTGATGAGCGTGGTTTCTTTATGGAAACCTTTCGGGACGAATGGTTTAAACAAAACGTGGCAGACCGTACCTTCGTGCAAGAAAACCATTCAAAATCAGTGAAAGGCGTATTACGAGGGTTACATTACCAAACTGAGAATACGCAAGGCAAATTAGTGCGCGTTGTTTCTGGTGCAGTGTTTGATGTAGCAGTAGATATGCGCGAAAGTTCTCCAACTTTCGGACAATGGGTAGGAGAGATCTTATCTGCTGAAAATAAACGTCAACTTTGGGTGCCAGAAGGCTTTGCTCATGGTTTTTATGTGTTAACAGCTGAAGCAGAGTTTGTCTATAAATGCACTGATTATTATAATCCAAAAGCTGAATATTCTTTGATTTGGAATGATGAAACTGTTGGGATTGAATGGCCTTTAGACGGGGAACCGAGTTTATCGGAAAAGGATTTAGCGGGGAAAACATTAAGTGAGGCTATTGTATTCCATGATTAATGAGCTCAAGCATCTTTGGGATTTTAATGAATTACTTAAGCAATTAGTTTTACGAGACATTAAACTTCGATACAGACGAAGTTATTTAGGATATATTTGGAGTGTACTAAACCCATTAATGTTAATGTTAGTTTTAGTGATTGTTTTCTCAAATTTATTCCGCTTTGATATCCCAAACTTTCCAGTTTATCTTCTTTCTGCACAAATTTTATTCAATTTTATGGTTGAAGCAACATCGTCAGCAACAACATCAATAACTGGAAATGGAACATTATTAAAAAAGACTTATGTCCCTAAATATATATTTACAATTTCTAAAGTAATAAGTTCTTTAGTTAATTTAGTTTTCTCACTAGCTGCATTACTATTAGTAATGGTTTATACAGATACAGAATTTTCGGTCCATTTATTTTGGTTACCATTAATATTATTGCAAGTATTTATTTTTAGTCTAGGACTAGGAATGTTTCTATCGGCAATAACTGTATTTTTTAGAGATATTCAATATTTGTGGGGAGTTTTCTTAACAATGTGGGCATATCTAACACCAATTTTTTATCCCATTTCAATTATACCTCAAGAATATCAAGAATTATATAAAAATGCCAATCCTATGTATTGGTATTTAGAACAATTCAGAGATATTATCTTATATGCACAAGAACCAAATCTTATTTCTATGCTTTGGGGATTTTCTCTGGCTTCAATAATTTTATTATTAGGAAGCTATTTTTTCTATAGAAAACAAAATAAATTTATTTTATATATATAATGAAAAACAATATTGTTATTAGCGTAGAAAACGCAACTGTAAGATTTAATAAATCTACATCTAATATTAGTGGCTTAAAAGAATATATCATCAAGCTACTAAAAAGAGAGTTAATGTTTCAAGAATTCATTGCTTTGAAGGATATTACTTTTCAAGTAAAAAAAGGTGAATCTTGGGGATTAATTGGAACAAATGGTTCAGGTAAATCGACATTACTAAAACTTATATGTGGAATTTTGCAACCATACAAAGGCACTGTTTCGGTTAATGGGAATATAGCTCCATTAATTGAACTTGGTGCAGGTTTTGATGGAGAGCTAACTGCAAGAGAAAATATATTTTTAAATGGCGCAATTTTAGGATATAAGAAATCTTTTATGGAAGAGCATTTCAATGAAATCATAGATTTTGCGGAATTAAAAGATTTTGTTGATGTTCCTTTAAAGAATTTCTCATCTGGTATGTCTGCAAGATTAGGGTTTTCCATAGCAACAATAGTAAAGCCTGAAATATTAATTGTCGATGAAGTTTTGGCAGTTGGGGACGCTGCATTCCAGGAAAAATGCAAGAAACGTATGACTGAAATGTTAGAGGGAGGAACAACATTATTATTTGTTTCTCATTCAATTGAGCAAGTTAAAGAATTGTGCCAAAAATCAATTTGGATTGATAAAGGGCAGGTTAAATTGCAAGGTGTTACGTCTTATGTAGCTCGAGAGTATACAAAATTTATTGGAAGTTAAAATTTAATATGTGGAAAATTTTATTATTAGATACAAAAAAACATAATCCCAATCATTATTTAATGTTGGGTATTGAGTATGCGCTAAAAAAGCATAAGGACGTAGAAAGTGTAACTGTAGCTCATTATGGAAATGCTATAAATAAGGCTATTGAAAATCAATGTAACTTATTTATTGCATTTGATGGTGAAGAAATTGAACCTATTATTTGCTCTCGATTAAAGCAAATTTGTAAAAAAAGTCTAGTATGGTATGTTGAAGATCCATATGAAATTAAAATTAATATAGAAAACTCTAAATACTTTGATTTAGTATTTACTAATGATAAGGGTAGCTTAGAAGAATATCCAGGTAAGGCATTTCATTTACCTTTGGCTGCTTCAGAAGAATTACATTATTTTCCAATAAGCAACGCTAATCGCTATGATTTATTTTTTGCTGGAACAGCTTGGCCAAATAGAGTAGAAACTCTAAAAATGATAGAAGAATGTTTCTCTGATATAAAATTAAAGCTAGCTTTACCAACTAATCAATATCTACCACCAATTAATTTAAGCTTAAACCCATCTGAATATAATTGGAAAACACCAAATAATGAATTTGCTCGTTTTTCTAATCAGAGCAAAATAGTATTATCTTTACATAGAAAATTTACAGCTTCTGATGGTAAAGAAGAAGCATTAACTCCTGGTCCAAGATTATTTGAATCAGCCTTAGCTGGTTGCTTGCAGTTAATTGATCGCAACATTCCTGGCGTAAATGATTATTTCGTTGAAAATGAAGATTATATTGCGTTTTCATCTCCTGAAGAATGTATTGATAAAATTGAATATTATTTAAAACATGACGCTGAAAGAAATAAAATTGCATTATCTGCACAGGAAAAAGTTAAGAAATTTCATTTATATGAAAATCGTGTAGATTATATCTTATCTAAAGTAAAAGAGATTCCAGAAGATAAGAATGAGATTAAATTATCTATCAAAAAAAATATACTTATTGTTGCTCATAATGTTTGTAAATTCAGCCCATTTGGCGGTGTTGAAATATATATCGATATATTAAAAGAAAAAATTAATGAAGATTTTAATTGTTTTTATTATGTGCCAAATAAAGATAAAGGTGAAGGCGAAGAGTATTTATTATTAGATGGTTATTATAATATTATTGAGCGCGTTTCTTTCTTATCTCCTTTGCCAACAATAAGTGAATATATGTTAAGTTGTGAGCAAAGAGAACATAAGTTTGCTTATATTTTATCTAAATATAATATAAATCTTGTACATTATCAGCACCTAATTCGACATATTCCATCGCTGCCATTTATTTCTAAGTCTTTAGGAATTCCTAGCATATTTAGTGTACATGATTATTTCCCTATATCACATCGATTTAATCTTTTAGATAATCAGGGGAAATTTGATTTTGATAATTTTAACTCAAATATTAATAGTGATATTTTATTAGCTGATTCTGAGGGAATTCAATTTGGAAGTCAGGAAAGTCGTATTGCATTTTGGAGTCAATTATTTAAGTCATTTAACTTAATTCATTATAATTCAAGTACAACGAAGAGATATATTGAAGAAATCTATCCTGAAAATACGCTTTTAAATAATACAGTAAGAGCTATACCATATAATGGTGATTTTTCAGAGATTGCTATCTATAATAATTCTATTTCCGAGAAAGAATATTTAGATATTCTTATTATTGGTAATTTTACAAGGGTAAAAGGTGCTGATGTCTTATTAAGAGTTTTTAATATGACACGAAATAGTAAATTAAGATTCTATGTTTATGGAAGAATAGATGGGGAATTCGCTCATGCTATAAATGTATTAAATTTCCCTCATGTAACATTCTATGGAGAATATAAAAATAGCGACCTAAAAAAAGTATTAACAGGAAAAGATATATCTTTACATTTATCAACTTGGCCTGAAACATTCTGTATAACTTTATCTGAAGTATGGGCTTCTAATATCGTTCCTATTGTTACCAATCTTGGCGCATTAGGCGAACGCGTTACGCCTGAATTAGGTTATAAAGTAAAACCTAATAATGTTGGGGAAGTTGTAGATTTATTGTTAAGATTGTCTGATAACAGAGAAGAAATCTTACTCAAAAAAGAAAATATAAATAAATATAGGGAAAATATAGAAAATAAGAAATCGCATTTCGAATGGATCATTGATGTATATAGAAAGTTAGCTAATACTAGCTATTACAATACTAAAGAACATAAAAATAAGATTGATCTATTTACTTGTAATATTCACTTTTCCTCTATATTTTGGGCTAAAAAAGACAATAATCTAGAAGTTATTCCAGTTGGTATACCTAAAAATCCATTACATTTAATGCGATTTATATTAAATTATACGAAACAAAACGGTATTAAAACTACGATTTATAAAACAAAAGCCAAACTTTGTAACAAACTGAACTCATTTAGAGGCAAATAATTTAATGAAAAAAATTCTTCTGACCGGTGCTTCTCCTGACATTATCAATCATAATACAGTTATGAGGGATTATGTTTGCGAAGGTATTGAACAAGTAATTGGAAAAAAAAATGTAAAAAATGTCTCTTTAGCATATGCTGCTAAGGAACAATTAAATAACCCTTCTGATGTGGTTTTAGTATTTGGTTCTTGTATGCCAGATTTATGTAACTATTCAGAATTAAAAATAGCATGTAACAAAACAAATGCTATATTAGTTTTTTGGTTACATGATGATCCATACGAGCAAGATTATAATTATAAGATTTTAGATATTGCTGACTTTATTTTTTCTAATGATAAGTGGGCATCAAAATTTTATGAACATAATAAGTGTTTTCATCTACCTATGGCTGCTTCTAAAAAAGCACATTTTAGAGAAGTTAATAATAATTGGACGTATGATGCTTTCTTCTGTGGTGTAGCGTTCCCAAATCGTATTCAATTTTTTAAAGATGCTGGGAAATATCTTTCAAAGTTAAAGACTACAGTTAAAGGAGCAGGTTGGCCAGAAGAACTTTCTTTTACAATTAATGAAAGAATAGATAACGCTTTATTACCAGATATGATGAATAAAAGTAAGTTTATTTTTAACTTAGGAAGACATTTAGATCTTGGTAACAAAAGATTTCAATTAACAGCTTCTACACCAGGTCCAAGAACATTTGAGGCAGCAATGGCAGGAACTGTACAGCTATATTATGTTGAATCTTTAGAGATTACTGAATACTATACTGATAAAAAAGAAATTTTATTATTTGATTCTATCAATGAATTGAAAGAAATTACTTCTAGACTACTAGATAAAGACCATGAATTGATGAATATTGCCAAAAATGCGCAAGAAAGGACTATAAAAGAACATACTTATAAAACTAGAATTGAACAAATGTTATCTATTATAAATAACCATGCTTAATTATGGTGTAATAATTTGTACCTTCAATGGTGCATCTTTTATATCCTCACAATTAGAAAGTATTTTATCACAAGCCATTTTGCCACAGAAAATTATTGTGTCTGATGATGGATCTTGTGATGAGACGATTTCTATTGTGAAAAATACCTTTACAAATGCTAATTTTACTAATTATGAGATTATACAAGGTCCGAGAAAAGGCGTGATTGCTAATTTTTTGTTTGCATTAAAATATTGTGAAGCAGACTTTACCTTTTTATCGGATCAAGATGATATTTGGCATACTAATAAACTCGTTGAGTTTGCCAAGATTGCAGAAAAGCAAAATAATGCTATGCCAACACTCATTTTTAGCGATGCACGTTTGATTGATGAACAAAATAATGAAATTTCGCCAAGTTTTTTTGCTTATCAGGCTTTAAGTGTCAAATGCTTAAGTGACGATTCGATTTTGTACAAAAACTGTGTGCAAGGCGCAGCCTGTATGATTAATCGTGCCTTACGTAATCTAGCACTAGATTCTTTATCTTATACGCAACTTTCTGAACTTTATATGCACGATTGGTGGTTGGCACTGTTAGCGCGCTATTATGGTGAAATACAATTTATAAATAAGCCTTTGCTAGATTATCGTCAACATTGCCAAAATCAAGTGGGGGTGTTTAACCATAAATTGCGTCTATTTTATTATTTTATTCGATTTAAGTCTTACTGGAGAAATATTCGTCAGGCAATCCGGCAAGTTAAAATGTTTGAACAATTTGCTACACAATATGGCAAACCACATTGTTTACCTCCTTCTTCAAAAAGAGAGTACCAAAGTGTGCCAAAATTAAAGCAGTGGCTATTATCCCTTTTGCTAAAATAAGGACGAAAAATGACCGCTCTTTCGTTTGCATTATGCGTACCAACCTACAATGCGGGCAATCAATGGCAAGATTGGATTCACGCCTATCAATCCCAATCCTTGAAAGCCAGTCAAGTGATTGTAATTGATTCCTCTTCTTTTGATGAGACAGTCAAATTATCAGAAGATGCAGGGTTTTGTGTACATTCGATTTCACTATCGGCGTTTAATCACGGGGGAACGCGCAATCAAGCGGTCAAATTTTCGGAAGATTTTGCAGATATTGTGGTGTTTATGACCCAAGATGCAATTTTGGCATCTTCTGATTCATTGGTTAATTTACTTGCGCCTTTTTCCGATCCTAAAGTGGCTGCTGTTTGTGGGCGACAGTTACCACATCATAATGCAACACCGTTAGCCGCTCATGCCCGTTATTTTAACTATCCGTCTGAATCAAAAGTGAAATCTCAGGCGGATATTTCTATACTTGGAATAAAGACAGCATTTATGTCAAATTCTTTTGCGGCTTATCGCCTATCCGTTTTTGAGGAATTAGGTGGATTTCCGGATGATACTATTTTAGCGGAAGATATGTATTTAACGGCAAAAATGATTTTATCGGGGTATAAAGTTGCCTATTGCGCGGAGGCAACAGTATTTCACAGTCATAACTATACATTAAAACAAGAGTTTCAACGTTATTTTGATACTGGTGTATTTCAGCGTGATCAGGCATGGATCCAACAAACCTTCGGTAAAGCAGCCTCGGAGGGGAAAAAGTTCGTGCTTTCAGAATTAAAATTTCTATCTAAAAATGCACCGCACTTATTACCTAAAGCGCTATTATCAACATTTGCCAAATGGGTTGGTTTTAAATTAGGTTATCATTATAAAAAGCTACCTTATGCATGGTGTAGGTGGCTAAGTATGCACAAGGGATATTGGAAAAAATGACAAAGGTGCAATATTCAACGCCTCTCATCAATAAGGCAAGTTTAATTCTGACAGATTGTTGTTCGTTTGTTTTTTCGATTGTTGTTGGTTACTGGCTTTCTCCATTAGATGATTTTTCTCGCGATGTCTTAGAATTTAAAGGATCTATTTATCGTGTCGGGTCTTTTATACTCGCTATGTTGGCTTGTATTGTAATTCTTTGGATATTTTATCGCCATTATACATATAGAAAGCCATTTTGGGATGAATTGAAAGATATTTATTTCTCTATTTTTGTTATTTCTTTTATTAATTTAGCATTATTAGTTTTTGCTAAGATTCATGATCCCACCGAAACTTGGATATCTGTCTATATCGTATTGTTCCTTTGCTTTCCAATTTTTCGTTTTTTTTGTAAGAAAATCCTGAAAATAATGAAATTATGGGAAATGCCCAGTGTCATTATCGGCACAGGGGGTAATGCATTTCGTGCTTACAAAGCTATTCAGCAAGAAACCAATTTAGGTTATAAAGTAAACGCGTTTGTATCTGACCAGAAAATAGGGGTTTTTGCTAAGCATGTCGATTTTATTTCTGAGCAAGTGTTTTTGACACAATTAAATCATTATGAAAAAGTATTTATTGCTTTAGAGAGTAATGAGTCGGACTTATTGGCTTACTGGGTAAAAAAACTGTCTGCTTTGAATTTTCGTAATGTATCCATTATTCCTGCATTACAAGGTATTCCTCTTTATGGTGCAGAAATTTCACATTTCTTTAGCTCAGAAACAATTGTATTACGTATTCCAAATAATCTTGCCAAACGCTCTACTCGCTTTGTAAAACGTTCGTTTGATATTATTGTTTCTGGAGTGTTATTATTTTTGCTTGCGCCGTTATTCTTCTGTTTATTTTTAATTATTCGAAAAGATGGCGGAAATGTTGTTTATAGCCAAGTGAGAGTGGGTCGTAACTGTAAGACATTCAAATGCTATAAATTCCGTACAATGGTTGTGGATTCACAACAAGCTTTGAGAGACATCTTGGCAAGAGATCCTGAAGCTCGTCAGCAGTGGAATAAAGAATTTAAACTTAAGAATGATCCTCGCATTACACCAATAGGTAATATTTTGCGTAAAACCAGTCTTGATGAATTACCTCAATTATGGAATGTGTTTAAAGGTGAAATGAGCCTGGTTGGCCCCCGTCCTGTCACAAGGTTAGAGTTGAAGTACTACGGAGATGATCTTATTTATTATAAAATGGTCCGACCGGGCATTTCTGGTTTGTGGCAAGTTAGTGGACGTAATGATGTAGATTATTCTACTCGGGTTTATTTAGATGCCTGGTATGTAAAAAATTGGTCTTTGTGGAATGATATTGTCATTCTCGCTAAAACGGTAAATATTGTATTGAGACGTAAAGGGGCCTATTGAGCTATTGTGTAACTTTTTTGTGTTTAGTTTAATTATTTTTATTTAGGAAAAACTTATGAAAAACATCGTTATCGTTGGTGGGGGAGCCGGTGGTTTAGAGCTGGCGACTTATTTAGGAAACAAATTGGGGCGTAAAAAGCGTGCAAATGTCACGTTGATCGATCGGAATCAAACGCATTTGTGGAAGCCCTTATTACACGAATTGGCGACAGGCGCCTTGGATGATGGGGTAGAGGCGTTGAGTTATCGTGCGCATGCGCATAATCATCATTTCCATTTTGAGCAAGGATCTATGGTCGGTTTAAATCGTCAACATAAATACGTAGAACTTGCGCCGATATATGGTGAAGACGGCGATATGATTGTGGTCTCCCGTCGTATTCCTTATGATTATTTAGTCATTGCTATCGGAAGTAAATCGAATGATTTCAATACGAAAGGTGTTGCGGAGAATTGCATCTTTTTAGATAGCCCGGCACAAGCAATGCGCTTTCAACAGAAAATGTTGGAATTATTCTTAAAATTCCGTGAAAACCAAGCGTTGGATGATATTGGCGAAGAAGAAAGCAAGCAGCAATTAGCGGAGGACGGCCACATTAATATTGCGATTGTGGGCGCCGGTGCGACGGGGGTTGAGCTGTCTGCCGAGCTATATAATGCCGCAGAACATCTGTCTTCCTATGGTTATGGCGAAATTGACAGCAGTCGTTTAAAAGTTACCTTGATTGAGGCAGGCCCGCGAATTTTACCGGCTTTGCCTGAACGCATTTCTAATGATGCAACAGAAGAATTAAGCAAGTTAGGTGTAAAAGTAAAAACCAATACCATGATCGTCGAGGCAGATAAAAAATGCTTGATTACCAAAGATGGTAGCCAAATTCCGGCAGATTTAATCGTGTGGTCAGCAGGTATTCGAACTTCATCCATTACCCAAAATTTTGATGGCTTAGAAATCAATCGAATTAATCAGTTAGTTGTGAAGAAAACCCTGCAAACGACAGAAGATGACACGATTTTTGCTATGGGCGATTGCTGTTTCTTTATGCAAGATGATGGAAAGCCTATTCCGCCGAAAGCGCAAGCGGCTCATCAAATGGCCAGTTTCTGTGCGAAAAACATTATTGCCTTATTTGAAGGGAAACTGCTGAAAGAATTTAAATATAACGATAAAGGATCGTTGGTTTCATTATCTGAATTTACCGCATTTGGTGCATTAGGTGGCAAATTAACCGGTGGTTCATCGATGACCATCGAAGGTAAAATTGCCCAATGGATGTACGTTTCCCTGTATCGTATGCACCAAGCGGCTTTGCATGGGTGTTTTAAAACCGGCTTAATTATTGTAGTCGGCCGTTTAAATCGTTTCTTGCGTCCATCCTTAAAACTACATTAATTCAAACGCGTCTTTAGGTTAGCCTGCGGCAAAATGGCAGGCTAATTTATCGTTGTTTCTTCCTGCGGTAAGTCTTTACGGAAAGACACCATCAGTTGGTCGATTTTGAAATTCTCGGTGTCGATAATTTCAAATTTATAGCGATCGAACAACACGAAATCGGTTTTTTTCGGGATTTTGCGTAGCATATACATCATAAAACCGGCGATCGTTTCGTAATTTTCATCATGTGGAAAGGCTTCAATATCTAAGGCGCGTTTCACATCTTCCAATGGAGTCGCACCATCAATAAGCCAAGAATCTTCATCACGGCGGATAATTTGTTCTTCTTCATTAGAAACCAATTCACCCATCACAATGCTCATCACATCATTTAACGTTACAATTCCCACAACCAAGGCATATTCATTCACAATGATGGCAAAATCTTCACCGGTGGATTTAAACAGTTCCAGCACTTCATATAAAGACAGCGTGTCCGGTACAAATAGCGGTTTGCGCAATAAGCGGTGGTCGGTTACCTGCACTTGTTCTTCTTTTAAGAATAAGGTGAGCAAGCTGTGCGATTCCACATAGCCAAGAATGTGATCTAAACCTTTATCGCAAATAATTAATTTAGAGTGCGAATTTTTTGTTAGGGTATCCAGCACCTGTTGACGATTAAAAGTGCGGTCTAAAAACACAATGTTTTCGCGCGTGGTCATGGTAGAGGTTACGGTACGCTGTTGCATATCGAAAATATTCTCGATGAGATAATGCTCTTGGGCTTTTAGCACACCGGCCTCAGCACCGGCATCCACCACGGCGACAATGTCTTCCGGCGTCATGCTTTCTACTCGTACCGTAGAGATTTTAAACAGACGGAAAATGATATTCGCTAACGAGTCGAAAATCCAAACAATCGGCTTCAGCAGGAAAATGCAAACTTGCATAATACGCACCGTGCGCAACGCCATTGCTTCAGGATTGAGCAGCGCCAAGCGTTTTGGCATTAAATCTGCGAATAAAATAAAAGAAGCCGTGACGATGATAAACGCCAGCCATGAAGCGGCACTTTCCTCCCAAGGCGCCTCCGTGTATTGATTAATGAAAGCTTGTAAATAAACACGAATTGTTGCTTCGCCAATCACCCCGCCCAGCACGGCAACCATATTCAAACCAATTTGTACGACCGTGATAAAACGCCCCGGTTGTTCTTGTAATTTCAATACCAACGCCGCTTTGGTGTTACCTTCGTTCACCATGTTTTGCAATTTAATGCGACGTGCGCCCGCCAAGGAAATTTCAGCGGAGGAGACGATAGCACTGATAATAATCAGCAGAATTAAAATGAAAATAGCAGACCATAAACTCATCATATTTTGACTCACTCTGACCTAATGGGAAAAATGATTGGATTGTATCATAACATCATGAAACACAAGAAATCGGTTGAGGGTTTTGTCAGCTTAGGCGGAGAAGAACAATGTGACGAATATGCAATGGCATTCGCGGAGCGCGTTTAAACGTACATAATCAGAAAAATAAAGCAAATTCGAATAAGAATGAATAGGACGAATAACAATCCGCATGTAAAACGTGCGGTTTTTAGGCTCCCCTATAAGGGCCTATACTTCACAAGTCCCTCAAGGGGCTTATGAAAACCAGTAACTGTGTTTATTTTCATATCACTATTTTAGTGAATCGTAGCGTGCAACTTGTTGCACGAAATCATGGATGCCCGAAAGCGTTAAATAACGTTCCGTGCGTGGTTCCGTCGTGTAACAAGATGTATGCTACGCACAAAATCGTAAATTACGTATCGAGGTTAATTATTCGTGCAACAAGTTGCACGCTACGAGGAAGGACTCCATACGCATAGCGTATAGTTTTTATAACCAGACTTTGGTTGGCTATAAATAAAGACAAAGTGCGGTGAGAAAGTACAACATTTTTTCACCGCACTTTGATGTTTAAAATTCACAATCCTTTTGTGTTTTACAGCGAGAAAAAAGCCACTTCAAACCATCTAATAAAGCAGGCATGACACTGGTCATATGGGTTTCTTCAGGATAAATTTTACTCACAATCGCTAACTTATCATTAGGCAGCCCATTCAGTTTTTCCGCTAAATTGTTGACTTGCGTCACCATGGCGCGCTGATCTAGCTGCTTTTGTCGTTGAGGATCTTGTTTCATATAGGGCGCCAATTTTTGTTCATATTCCCCAACGGTGAAACGCACGCCAATATTCTCTTTTATGTTTTGCAGATGTTCGGAAAATGCAGGGAAATCTTGCAAAATCCGTTGCTGATTCCACCAGATTGAAGGGCTGGCGATAAGATAGTTGCGGAATCCATTCGGGTGATTAAACAAACTATATAAACTAAATAAGCCGCCATAAGAATGTCCGAAAATGTTTTGTTGCGCCGTGTTAATTGAAAAACGACGATGTAAATCCGGTGCTAATTCTTCCTGAATAAAGCGATAAAAATTTTCCGCACCACCAAATTTTTTATTGGTTTTATCGCCGGTATTATCGTAACGCCCTGACGGCGGCGTATAATCTTGCGCGCGTTCTGCTGGATTAAGAAGTTGAGTATTCGGGTAGCCGATGCCGACGATTAAAAATGGCACGGCATTGGTTTCTTGCGCGCGCGCCATCATGTTTTGCGCCATGCTGGCAGCCGCCGGAAAAAGGGCATCGCCATCTAATACATAAAGGACGGAATAGCCGATATGCTTTACTTCTCCAACAGGCATCACCTGAATGCGATAATCTTTTTTCGTAAATTGGCTGTGAAGCATATATTCTTGCGCATTAGGGATGATCGCCGGTTCTAAATTGCCGGCAGAAGTCGCTTGATGCCCCTCGGCAAGATTAAAGAAGACACCACAAGAGAGTGCCAATAATAACGGTTTCATACGTGTTCCTTTGTGAGATTTTTGCGCTAGCGTAGCAAAATGATCTGCCCCCCAAAAGTTGGACAGGTTAGTTAACTTAAATATTGAGCTCGGTATTGCACCGGGCTCAATCCTTTTAAACTAAGTTTAGTTCGTTTTTGATTGTAATACACCAAATATTCTTCAATCTCAGCCTGTAATTCAGCGATTGAATGATAAGTCCGTGAGTAAAAACACGCTGATTTTAGTATCGCAAAAAAACTTTCAATCACCGTATTATCGTAGCAATTTTCTCGGCGACTCATACTTTGAACCGCTTTACCTTCCAACATCTTTACCCATTCTGCCGAGCCATACAATACGCCTTGGTCGCTATGAATAATCGGGCATTCTGTCGGTTTAATCCTACTAAGCCCTTGTTCTAACATCTTTTTTACCAATGAAAACTTCGGGCTTAACGATTTTTCTGGCCGCACTTTTTCTTTTACGCTATTTAAATTTTCGTTAATTTGAAAAAATAATGATATTTTGTTAGTATAAATTTCGCATTTGGAAACAGTTCACTCAAATCCTACTGAGCGTTTCCTTCAAAATCGCACTTCTCCGTGCTGTCATTTGCGATGGTTCCATCGCTCATTTTGGTCTTAAGACCTTATTTTATTTAATCTGATTTATTTTTATTCACTTGATTTTTAAGGAGAAAGCTTGTCTTTATCTAAATTTATAGAAAAACAAACGTCGTTCAATCCTTTAGTGATTGGTGCAACGTTATTTTTTGTGGTGTTACTTGTTGCGATGATTTTAATCGCACCGGAACAAACACAAACTTTATTAAATGCCGCCAAATCGGGTATTTTTGCCAACTTTAGTTGGTTTTACGTCTTAGCATTCTCAGTATTTTTGGGCTTTTTAGTCATTTTATCGGTCAGTAGCCTAGGTAATATCAAACTGGGTAATGATGAAGAAGAGCCTGAATTCGGTTTTCTCTCTTGGTTAGCGATGTTATTTGCTGCCGGTATGGGGGTGGGGTTGATGTTTTTTGGTGTGGCAGAGCCCTTAACACATTACTTATCTGACATTACTACGGGCACAGCAGAGCATAAACAACAAGAAGCCTTGTTACACACCTTATTCCATTGGGGAATTCATGCCTGGGCGGTGTATGGCACGATTGCGTTGGCATTAGCTTACTTTGGATTCCGTTACAAATTACCTTTGGCATTACGTTCTTGTTTCTATCCGTTATTGAAAGAGCGTATTAATGGCAAGTTAGGTGATCTTATCGACATTATGGCGTTACTTGCCACCTTATTTGGTGTTATCACGACATTAGGTTTTGGTGCATCACAATTGGGTGCAGGCTTACATCAATTAGGCTGGATTAGTGAAAATAGCTTCAGCTTGCAAGTTGTCGTAATTGCCGTGGTAATGAGTTTAGCGATATTTTCCGCGATTTCCGGTGTAGGGAAAGGGGTAAAAATCTTAAGTGAGCTGAATTTAACACTCGCTTTCTGTTTGTTGATTTTCGTCTTAGTGACGGGGCCAACACTTTATTTGTTATCCGCTTTTAGCGACAACATCGGAACCTACCTCAGCAACTTGGTACAATTAAGCTTCAAAACCTATGTTTATGAACAAGAACATACTGGCTGGTTTAGCGGTTGGACAATTCTGTATTGGGCATGGTGGTGTTCTTGGGCGCCATTTGTCGGTTTATTTATTGCTCGTATTTCGAAAGGGCGTACAATTCGTGAATTTATTTTCGGCGTGTTGGTGATTCCTAGCATGTTCGGTATCTTGTGGTTTACCGTATTTGGTAATACAGCCATTTGGTTGAATGATGGTGAAGCTGCAGGTACGTTAGGGCAAATGATTTCTTCGCCTGAAACGTTGCTCTTTAAGTTCTTAGATTATTTACCGCTTTCTGGCGTGACGGGCTTAGTGAGCTTGGTGGTGATTTCTTTATTCTTTATCACCTCAGCAGACTCCGGTATTTATGTATTAAATAACATTGCATCACGCGATAAAAGCCTTGCAGCACCTCGTTGGCAGGCCGTGATGTGGGGCATATTAATGTCAGTTGTCGCCATTGTTTTGATGCAATCAGGCGGTTTGGCTAATCTACAGGCAATGACACTATTAGTGGCGTTACCTTTCGCCATGTTGATGTTGTTGATGTGTTTTAGTTTATGGAAAGGCTTGAATGCGGATAAAAAATATTTTGATACCAAAGTTAATCCAACCAGTATTTTCTGGACGGGGGATAAGTGGAAAGAACGTTTGGAACAAATGATGAACCAAACGCAAGAAAAAGATATTTTACGCTTCCTTAAACATACGGTATTACCGGCTATGCGTGAGCTACGCCAAGAATTAATTGGTAAATATGAATTGAGTGTACAAATTAACACGTTATTTGAACAAGATGAGCCTGCAGTGGAATTGGTCATTCAAAAAGAATCGATGCGAGACTTTATGTATGGGGTGAAATCTATCGGTCGTGAGGTGTCAGAGCAATTAATTAATGATGATAACTTGCCACATATCCAGCATAGTATGACTTATGAGCCATACACCTATTTCTTTGATGGACGAGTGGGTTATGATGTGCAATATATGGATCAAGATGAATTAATTGCCGATATGTTGAAACATTATGAACGTTATTTAAGTTTGCTAGATGATGTTGGTCAAGAATTGATGGCACACGAGCAAACAGAACTGGCTGAATAATAAGACTAAAGTGCGGTTGAAAATCCTCTAAATTTTTAACCGCGCTTTGATCTGCCCCCCTAAAGTTGGACAGGTTAGTTAACTTAAATATTCTTCAATTACAGCCTGTAATTCAGCGACTGAATGATAAGTCTGTGAGTAAAAACACGCTGATTTTAGTATCGCAAAAAAACTTTCAATCACCGCATTATCGTAGCAATTTCCTCGGCGGCTCATACTTTGAACCGCTTTACCTTCCAACATTTTCCCCCATTCCGCCGTGCCATACAATACACCTTGGTCACTATGAATAATCGGGCATTCTGTCGGTTTAAGCCGACTAAGCCCTTGTGCTAACATCTTTTTTACCAATGAAAACTTCGGGCGTGTCGCAAAGTTATAGGCAATAATTTCTCGGTTAGCCAAGTCCATCAACGGTGAAAAATAAAGCTTTTCTTGCCCAACATGAAATTCCGTTACATCCGTTACCCATTTTTGATTGAGTGCCGTTGCTGTAAAATCACGATTCAGCAAATTCGGGGCAATATGCGATGTTTTTCCACGTTTTCCATGTCTTTTCTTACGTAAAATGGAATGAATACCTAACCCATTCATTAGTCTTAACACCGTCTTATGATTCAAATGGAAACCCATTTAGCGTAATTTAAACGTCATGGGGCGATAACCATCTCGCTTTCTGTTCTTTTTATACAGCGATAAGATAGCCTCTTTTACCTCGTGATAATTTCGCTTAATCTCTTTATAGTAAAAGCTTGAACGAGGCATTTTAGCCACACGAAGTAAATCATTTAATGCGTAGTTTGGATTCAATCTTTCAATGATTTTTCTTTTTTCTGTCGTTGTTTTTGACGGTCGAGCGCCTCCAACTCCTTTAGGTAAGCGATCTCCGCACGCGCCAAGGCGAGTTCTCGTTGTAACTTTTTAAACGCTTTAGGGGAAAAGTCTGTTGTTTCCGGGATTTCAATGTCTTTCTTTTTCATTATAGCCAGGCAAAGTCTGGCTATAAAAACCATACGCTATGCGTATGGAGACAAATAGCTTAAGCGATGAACAGAAAAAAATCCTCGCTATATAATGAACAAGGCTGACAACTAAAATTCAACATATAGGAGGATTATTTACCCCTCGTAGCGTGCATCTTGATGCACGACCGAATCACGCACGGAACGTTATTTAACCCTTTCGGGCATTCACGATTTCGTGCAACAAGTTGCACGCTATAATTCACTAAAATAGAGATATGAAAATAGACATTTCCGAGTGAAAGGATTTTTTGTCAGCATCGTGGGCTTAAATACAAAAGTTATGAAGATCTATATAAGGAATCAAGAAAAAGAAGATATGGTTCAAGATAATTTATCAACGGAAGAACATATTGACCCCTTTAAGGGGTAGTCAAGGAAGTAATTAGACACGGTTGTCAGTTTTCACAACCCCCTTGAGGGGCTTGTGAAGTATAGGCCCTTATAGGGGAGCCTAAAAACCGCACGTTTTACGTGCGGATTGTTATTTTTGACTTCACTATTTTCGGTGTTTGAAGGGTTGTGTGAGGCGATTTTACGCCATCAATCCCTCTTTCCCGAAATGCTTTTAGCCAATAAATGACGAGAGCGTGGGAAATTTTATGAAGTTTAGCCACCTCACGGATACCATAATCCTGCTCGGTGACGAGTTTGATAATTTCTAAACGAAATTGATAAGAGTAAGACATAATCTGCACCTCAAAATAGGTGTCTAGATTTTGGGGTGCAGATCACTTAAGCCGATTATTTATCTAATTGAACAGGAAGAAATAAGCTTAATGGACGTTTTCTCACAATTTGACAAACTTCATGCCAAATTGCCCACCAGCTATCAATTTCCGTATTTAAAGAGCGCAGTGCGACCCAAAGTGTCAATGAAAAACTGACCATTAAATTCACTAAACCAATCAGCAACACAAAAGCAATGCATTGTAAAAAGAATGGATAGGCAAATTGTCCACTGACTGCACTATATCCTAAATTCGCTGATGAAAATGCAACATGACGAATATCTAACGGGAGATGAGTTAAATATCCCACTAAACCGGTAAGCCCAAGTAACATACCAAAACAGAAGTTACCAATAAGCGAACCATAATTCTCATGCATATAATTAGCAAATTTAACGCGAGACTTCTCAGACATCAATTTTTTTAATAACGGATGTTGTGCTAAACGCATGCGCATATTCAAATAATTGCTACGATTATCAAAATAGCCAGAAATAATTCCGGAGCAGAATAACCATACACCTGCAATAGCTGCGAACCATAAAGAACCATCTAAAGGATCAATACGGTGTAATTGATAGGCTATTTTCTCTGAATTCATCAATGGCTCACCTGTTTGATGTTGATAAACAAAAGCAATTAATGCCGCTAATCCCATAGCAACTACTACATTGCCTAAAACGGCCACGCTTTGGGAACGAAATACATCCACTAATAACTGGGCTAATTTCATATTTAATGTTTTGCCTTGTGGATTTTTCTCTACTGCCTCAGCAAAACGAGCAGCTGTCATGGCTGGCTGTTTGGTTGCAACCGTGAAATGCAACATAAAGATCACCATAAAACCGAAGCCGTAATTTAAACCTTCGGCAAGACCTTTCCAGACTTTATCATCAATAATGCTGCCTAAATAGGTTTTAAATAGCGCCATCAGTGCAATTAATACACCACCACCTGCCGCAGAATAAAACATTGCCCAGTACTCTTTTTTATCTCGCGTAATGTAATGCTCGCCATGATCGCCCGCATTTTGGGTAATGCTACGTGAAATTAATCTTGAGCTTTGTTTCCATAATCGGGTGATGCTATGTTTTTCTGCTGCTGCGCGGGCAAAACAGCCGGTTAATAACAATATTCGTCGTGGCAAATAGCGATTTGAAACAAAAATCGCCATCAAGGTTTCTAATCGTTCTAAAGTCTGGGAAAGACGTTCTAATAAATACGCTGTATTTAAGGAAGACCCCACTACTGCCCCACGTTTCTGTAAGCCAATAATCAATGCCTTACATTGATCAAACATTACCTGTAAATGGCTATCATCAAAATCTATTGATTGGCGACGCGCCGCTACCCAATCAACCACCTCATGGTGTAAAGCAACAAAAGGTGAATCAGCATTTAACAGAGAGGGTTCCATTCGCATCAGCTCAGGATCCATATCTTCAGCTGCAATCCAAATTGAAAGCATCTCTATGGCAAATAGCCCTTCACTTTCAATATGATTTTTTAAACGTTCCCGATCTTTTTGTTCTGTATAACGGGTTAAAACGCCAAATATGCCTCGCCACGTTTTTAAGGGGACGGCATCAATCCAGCGTGCATCATTTTTATCGCTAAACAATAAATAAAAAATATCACGTAAATCATTAATATCTTTAAAAGACGGGTTAAAACGCTCATAAATACGCGTTTTCATTTCTTGCCCAAAACCGCCACGCGTAAGAATACCACTACTAATAAACAACGGGTAAAGGCGTAAACCACATAACCAACCACATAATAATTTCGAAACAGAACAGCCTAATTCTTTGTTGTTTTTTAAGATAAACTTAAATAAATGTAAGGTTGGAGAAATTTTTTCTGTGGGGCTATTACGTAATAATTGGCACAGCCCTTCCACAAGACCAAAGGCATCATTTTCCTCGACTTTATTACGCAAAAATTGCGGTAAGGTATCGATTTTAATCATGAGCTTCCCCCTCATATCGTTTATATTCAAAAGCGTGACATTATACAGCGCTATTGGATAAAGTAAAAATTAGCGGAAAAAGCGATCTGTCCCCCAAAAAGTTGGACAGGTTAGTTAACTTAAATATTCTTCAATTTCAGCCTGTAATTCAGCGATTGAATGATAGCTCCGTGAGTAAAAACACTCGGATTTTAATATCGCCAAAAAGCTTTCAACCACCGCATTATCGTAGCAATTTCCTCGGCGACTCATACTTTGAACCGCTTTACCTTCCAACATTTTCACCCATTCCACCGTGCCATACAATACACCTTGGTCGCTATGAATAATCGGGCATTCTGTCGGTTTAAGCCGACTAAGCCCTTGTTCTAACATCTTTTTTACCAATGAAAACTTCGGGCGTGTTGAAAAGTTATAGGCAATAATTTCTCGGCTAGCCAAGTCCATCAACGGTGAAAAATAAAGCTTTTCTTGCCCAACATGAAATTCTGTTACATCCGTTACATCCGTTACATCCGTTACATCCGTTACCCATTTCTGATTGAGTGCCGTTGCTGTAAAATCACGATTCAGAAAATTCGGGGCAATATGCGATGTTTTTCCACGTTTTCCATGTCTTTTTTTGCGTAAAATGGAATGAATACCTAACTCGTTCATCAGCTTTAACACCGTTTTATGATTCAAATTAAAACCCATTTGGCGTAATTTAAACGTCATGGGGTGATAACCATCTCGGTTTTTGTTCTTTTTATACAGCGATAAGATAGCCTCTTTTACCTCGTGATAATTTCGCTTAATCTCTTTATAGTAAAAGCTTGAGCGAGGCATTTTAGCCACATGAAGTAAATCATTTAACGCGTGGTCTGGCTTCAATCATTCAATGAGTTTTCTTTTTTCTGCCGTTGTTTTTGACGGTCGAGCGCCTCCAACTCCTTTAGGTAGGCAATCTCCGCACGAGCCAAGGCGAGCTCTCGTTGTAACTTTTTAAACGCTTTAGGTGAAAAGTCTGTTGTTTCCGGGATTTCAATGTCTTTCTTTTTCATCTTCATCTTTGGCTTCACTATTTTCGGGGTTTGAAGGTTTGTATAAGGCGATTTTACGCCATCAAGCCCTCTTTCCCGAAATGCTTTTAGCCAATAAATGACGAGAGCGTGGGAAATTTTATGAAGTTTAGCCACCTCACGGATACCATAATCCTGTTCGGTGACGAGTTTGATAATTTCTAAACGAAATTGATAAGAGTAGGACATAATCTGCACCTCAAAATAGGTGTCCAGATTTTGGGGTGCAGATCAAAGTGCGGTCAGTTTTTCTAACGTTTTTATCAGATAAAAATACTCGGGAAAATGACCGCACTTGATGACTAATCAGATCAGTATAAATTGCTATAAAATTTTTTAAAATTATGGTCTAATAGCCCACAATTTTTTGTTAATCAAGAGAAAAAGGTTAAATATGAGCTGGATTGATAGAATTTTTAGTAAAAGCACTTCGTCTTCTTCCCGCAAGGCCAATGTGCCTGAAGGCGTGTGGACAAAATGTACCTCATGCGAACAGGTGTTATATCGTGAAGAATTAAAACGTCATTTGGAAGTTTGCCCAAAATGCGGACACCATATGCGTATTGATGCGCGCGAGCGTTTATTGGGCTTATTGGATCAAGACAGCGTACAAGAATTAGCGGCAGAGTTAGAACCGAAAGATATCTTGAAATTCAAAGACTTAAAGAAATATAAAGATCGTATTAGCGCCGCTCAGAAAGATACCGGCGAAAAAGATGCCTTAATTGCATTTTACGGTACGTTATACAATATGCCGATTGTGGCTGCAGCCTCTAACTTTAGCTTTATGGGCGGCTCCATGGGGTCTGTGGTAGGGGCGAAATTTGTCAAAGCGGCAGAAAAAGCCATTGAAGAAAATTGCCCGTTTGTCTGTTTCTCCGCCAGTGGTGGTGCACGTATGCAGGAAGCCCTGTTCTCTCTGATGCAAATGGCAAAAACCAGCGCCGTGTTGGCTAAAATGCGTGAAAAAGGCGTGCCATTCATTTCCGTATTAACGGATCCAACGCTAGGTGGTGTTTCTGCCAGTTTCGCAATGTTGGGCGATATCAACATTGCCGAACCAAAAGCATTAATCGGTTTTGCCGGTCCACGTGTTATTGAACAAACCGTGCGTGAAAAATTGCCGGAAGGTTTCCAACGCAGTGAATTTTTATTGGAAAAAGGCGCAATCGACATGATCGTAAAACGTGCAGATATGCGTAATACCTTGGCGAGTTTGGTCAGCAAATTGATGAATAAGCCATCTCCTTTTGTGGAAAGCGAATTAATCACAGAAGAATAAATATGAACACAATTTTAAAAGCCACTTCGCCACTCGACGAGTGGCTTTCTTATTTGGAAAACAGTCATTTTAAAGCGATTGATTTAGGGCTGGAACGCATTAAATCTGTCGCCCAAGAATTGGATTTGCTCACGCCGGCACCTTTCGTGATTACCGTGGGCGGTACAAATGGAAAAGGTACCACTTGTCGTTTGTTAGAAACCATTTTATTGAATGCGGGTTATCGTGTTGGCGTCTATTCTTCACCGCATTTGTTACGTTATAACGAACGTGTTCGTATTCAGAATCAAGAGTTGGATGATGCACAGCACACGGCGTCTTTTGCCTATATCGAACAAAACAAAACGCAATCATTAACGTATTTTGAATTCAGCACCTTGTCTGCGTTACATTTGTTTAAACAGGCAAAATTGGATGTAGTGATTTTAGAAGTGGGGCTTGGCGGCCGCTTGGATGCCACGAATATCGTGGACAATGATATGGCGGTCATTACCAGTATCGATATTGATCACACGGATTTTCTCGGTTCTACACGCGAACAAATCGGATTTGAAAAAGCAGGTATTTTCCGCGCTAATAAACCGGCGATTATCGGCGAGCCTAACATTCCACAAACCATGTTGGCGCATGCGGAAACGTTAGGTTGTCAATTATTTTGTCGTCATCTTGATTGGGACTTTAGTCAACAAGAACTAGGTTGGACATGGCAAACCACGCGTGAAGACGAAAAAGTGCGGTGGGATTTGCTCGCGGATTTACCGTTTTGCCACATTCCGTTAGCCAATGCCGCAACTGCATTGGCGGCGGTGCAAAAATTGCCGTTTGAGATTTCTCTTGAAACCGTGAAAAAGTCGTTGCTTGAGGTGGAGCTCACCGGGCGTTTTCAAACCATGAAACCGGAAAGCTTAACGCATTTGGCGCAAATGGTTGATCGCGAAGTGGAAGACCTACCGCGTATGATTATTGATGTGGGGCATAATCCGCACGCAGCACGTTATTTAGCGGAAAAACTGAGCGCACTTAAAGCCCAATCTCAGGGAAAACTGGTTGCCGTTTGCGGGATTTTAAAAGACAAAGATGCGGTCGGTGTGTTGACGCCATTACTTCCACTGGTGGATGAATGGCATTGCGTCACGTTAGGGGGATATCGCGGGCAAGAGGGGAAAGCATTATTGCTCACCTTGCGACAAGTTGCCGAACAACAGCATTTGACGGTGCAGGGCAGCAGTGCCGATTCTGTGGCAGAAGGCGTGAAAAGTGCGGTGGAAATGGCGAATAAAAATGATACCGTGCTGGTCTTTGGCTCTTTTCATACCGTAGGTGAGTTTTTGACATTCAGTCAGCCATCAAGGTCGATATAAACAAAAATAGCACTGAGAAGCATATCAGTGCTATTTTTTTGCGTTTGTTTGATAGTGTTTTTATTTGACTTCTTTAAAGGCAATCATACCTTGTTCACTGAAATCAGCTTGATCGTCATCGTCAAATGTCATCGGGGTGATCTTTTCTTCATCAAATGCCGTGTCCCCTTCGATGCTATCAAATAACTGCCCCTGTTTTATCCCTTTAAAATCAAAGCATTTCGGATCACATAAATGTGAAAGGGTAATGTTTTGCATGGCGCTAAACATGGTTTCTAAACGGCCCGGATATTGGCGATCCCACGTATTTAGCATTTCTTTGACGACTTGACGTTGTAAGTTAGGTTGAGAGCCACAGAGATTGCAAGGAATAATCGGGAACGCTTTCGCGGTGGCATATTTTTCAATGTCTTTCTCTTTGCAATACGCCAGCGGACGAATCACAATGTGCTTGCCATCATCAGAAATCAATTTAGGTGGCATGGATTTTAATTTTCCGCCGTAGAACATATTGAGAAACAGTGTTGCCAACATATCATCACGATGATGTCCTAAGGCGATTTTAGTTGCACCTAATTCGGTCGCCGTACGGTATAAAATTCCACGGCGTAAACGCGAGCAAAGCGAGCAGGTGGTTTTACCTTCGGGGATTTTTTCTTTCACGATGCCGTAGGTATTTTCTTCAACAATTTTGTAATCCACACCGATTTTTTGTAAATATGTCGGCAGAACGTGTTCCGGAAAGCCCGGTTGTTTTTGGTCTAAATTCACCGCCACGATCTCGAAATTGACCGGTGCGTTTTGTTGTAGATTGAGCAAAATATCCAATAGGGTATAGCTGTCTTTGCCGCCGGAAAGGCACACCATCACTTTATCGCCTTTCTCGATCATATTGAAATCGGCAATGGCGTTGCCGACGTTACGGCGCAGGCGTTTTTGTAATTTATTGAAATTGTAATTTTGTTTTTTTTCGATTGAGTTTGCTGTATTCATTGTGTTTATTCGGTTATCTGGAAAGCGGCTCATTATATACGAAGCCTTAAGGTTTGTATAAATGAATTAAAACGATCTTAAAACACACCGCACTTGGTGTGAGAAATTAAGAAAACGACCGGTCTTGGGGCAGAATATGCTATGATTCCCCTCAATTTTATTAATGAAACTGAAATAGGACTGAACGAATGAAACTTGATCCTGATATGGCCATTGACATGGCTTACGATATTTTCCTTGAAATGGCACCAGAGAATCTTTCTCCGGCAGATATTCTGTTGTTTAACCTTCAATTTGAAGAGCGAGGTGCGGTTGAATTTGTTGAAACGGCAGATAATTGGGAAGAGGAAATCGGGGTTTTAATTGATCCTGAGGCTTATGCGGAAGTGTGGATTGGGTTGGTGAATGAGCAAGATGTGATGGATGACGTTTTTGCCAAATTCCTGATTTCTCATGAAGAAAAGGATCGCCAGTATCATATTATCTGGAAAGAATAATGGAAAAAAACACCGCACTTTTAGGCTTCAGAAAAGAAAGAATACGTAAAAGTGCGGTTAAAAATGAGAGAGAATCACTGAGTTAGATTTTGGTGACATCAAATTTGGCTAGGTCAATGGTATCTTCCGTACCATAGAATTTCGCCAGCGCCTGACGGAGTGTTTCGGCACGTTTCGGTAAGCCTGCTGAGGCATAATGTTGCACTTGTCGATAAACGGCGAGTTTAAACGGTTGGGTGTCGCCGGGCTGACCATTGAGATTATCCGAGCTTGCAAAATAACGAAAATTTGCCGCGGTAGCAAGAATCCATTCTAAGGCTTGTGGTTTGACTTCAACCTGCTCAAATAATCGTTGCTGTTCTTCCGTTCTGCCATCGGGTTCGTACCAATAGCCAAAATCCTCCAATTTGCGGCGTTCTTTTCCGGCGACTAACCAATGAGCAATTTCGTGTAGTCCGCTACTATAAAAACCGCGAGCAAAATAGATGGCATTATAGGGGCAAGTGTCATTTGCCGGCACATATAAGGGTTCATCGCCACCTTTAACCAATTTCGTGTTGTATTCTTGTTCAAAACATTGATTAAAAATCGCGATTAAATCGTTAATGTCATGTTCCATGCCTGTCTCCCAAAAGCTTTACGAGATTTTTTTCACTGATTTGCGAACGACCAGTTCGGGGTGGATTTCAATCGTTTCCCTCTGTTCAGATTTGTGGTTAATGCGTTCAAATAACAAATTGACCGCCTGAACGCCTAAGCGGGATTTGGATTGGTGAATCGTTGTGAGCGGTGGTGCATAAAAACGGGAGGCGTGAATATTATCATAGCCAATGATTGAAATATCATCCGGCACACGCAAGCCTTTTTCGCCAATAGCGGAAATTGCGCCTAATGCCATCACGTCATTGCAACAAAATACGGCTGTTGGCAAGGTGTCTTGCCGTAAAATTTTGTTCATGCATTCATAGCCGTCTTCCGGTTCAAAAAAACCTTCCATCACCCAATTGGGGTTGATGGTTAATCCGGCTTCTTGCATGGCGTGCACAAAGCCTTCGTAACGGGTTTTTGCTGTGGTTTTGGAGAGTTCACCGGCAATAATCCCAATGTGTTTATGACCATTTTCAATAAGATGTTGAGTGGCTAAATAACCGCCATTAAAACTGTTGTCTTGAATGATATCCGTATCAACATTCGGGCCCCAATCCATGACAACCATTGGAATGGTTTCAAAGTTAGTTAATATATTCAAGGAATCCGGCAAATACTCCGAACACATCACTAAAATGCCATCCACTCGTTTTTGAGCAAGCATATCCAAATGATTGCGGATTTTTTCTGCGTTATTTTGCGTGTTGCACAGAAAGAGCGAATACCCTTGGCGGTAGCAATGTTCTTCTACGGCGTGAATAATTTCCGCAAAATAAGGCGTTTCGCTGGTGGTAACAATCATCCCGATGGATTTCGTGGTATTAATTTTTAGGCTACGCGCCACCGCGCTTGGCGAATAATTGAGATCTTTAATGGCTTGTAAGACTAATTTCTCGGTATCCTCTGCAACAAAGCGAGTTTTGTTGATCACGTGCGAGACGGTGGTGGTGGAAACGCCGGCCATTTTGGCGACATCTTTGATCGTTGCCATAATTTGCTCCGTAAAAAAAATTTGAGCTATTATAAAGAGGGAAGGGGGATTGGTTAAGGGCGGAAAGGCAAAATTTTGTACTTTGTCACACTTTTTCAGATTAGGCTGGCGTTTTGCGTAAATTTTTTGTTAAAATGTGGCAAGTTTCATACTAGATCAATGATTAACGAGGTTAAAAATGGGTACTTTTGGTTATGCCATGATGATGGTTGTGTTGTCTTTAAGTGTTGTTGTGATTTTGGCCACATCAATTTTTTAGACAGAAAATCACGAAAAATAAACCGCACTTTAAGAGGAATTCAGCGGATTTCATCTTAAAGTGCGGTTTGTTTTTTATGTATTTAAGGCGTCGCCAGCCAATCCGTCGCGAATTTTCTTTTCAAAAAATGCGTAGTCTACCAAAAACGCATCATGCCCGTAATCGGAGGCAAATTCATGATACGTCAAGCGCACCCCACTTTGTTCTAATAATTGCTTACTTTTACGCAATTCCGGCAGCTTAAAAAGTTGATCGTTTTCTACCGCAACGAGGGTGTAAGCGGCTTTGATTCGAGAAAGTGCCGTTTTCAAATCGGCATACCCGATGCTGGGATCGTATAAATCTAACGCGCGCAATAAATGCAAATAGCTATTGGCATCGAATCGGGCAAGAAATTTCTGCCCTTGATAACTTAAATAGGATTCCACTTGGAAATAATCGCCCTGTAAATTCCCCTCCGCTTTGGTGGCACGCCCAAAGGCTTTATTTAGTTGTATGTCGGTGCGATAAGTGAGCATACCCAGCATACGCGCAATGGCGAGCCCTTTATCTGGTTTTTCGCCATCGTAATAATCGCCATTGTTGAAATGCGGATCATTAATGACAGCTTGTCGCATGACATGATTAAATCCGATGGCTTCTGCGCTGAAAGAAAGGGAAGAGCAAAGATTGACCACATTAGAGACAAAATCCGGGTAATCAATCGCCCATTGAGTGGCTTGTATACCACCGAAAGAGCCACCAATAATGGCGTGTAAATGTGGGATTTCGAGGGTATCCAGCAAGGCTTTTTGCACTTTGATTAAATCTTGCACCATCACAGAAGGAAATTGACTGCCATAAGGACGGTTGGTTTTTGGATTAAGCGAAGCCGGACCGGTAGTGCCTTTGCAGCCGCCGAGAACATTCGAACAAATAAAGAAATAACGGGAGGTGTCTAATGCCAAACCATCGCCCATAAAATTTTGCCACCAGCCTTCTTGATGTTGCTCTTTCGCAAAATAGGGTTCGGCATCACCGGTTAATGCATGACAAATCAATACCGCATTGCTTTTCTCCGCATTGAGCTCACCATAGGTTTGGTAGGCGACATCAATATGATCAAGTTGGCCACCTAAAAGGAGATCTAAGGGTTGCTGGGTAAAAAGCGTTGTTGTTTTAATTGTCATTGCTGGCATTTGGGTTATCAAGAATAGGCGCATAAACTACCGCTTGCCTTAGCGCTTGTCAAGGAAATTTAGCCATCTAAACATCTAGAAGTTTTGAAGTCTGTAGAAACAAAGATTACGCTTGAATTTCCGTGTTGTTTTGATTATTTTGTTAATAATCATTTTTATCTGAATCACATCAATGAAATTGGCTTTAAAAGAAACGTTACAAAACCTGTTTGACAGATTGCACATTAAGCGAATCGTGCGCTATTTGAGTGGATTTGTGGCGTTTTCTGTTTTTTTATTGATTATCGTAGATGCCATGATTGGTTATTATGTTCGGGAGAACATTTATTACGATATTGCCAAAATCCCAAATCGTCCTTACGGCTTAGTGCTTGGCACATCAAAATACTTTGCCAATAACGCATTGAATCTGTTTTATCATAATCGCTTGTTGGCGGCGCAACGTCTATTTGAAGCGAGAAAAGTGGATTATTTATTGTTAAGCGGAGACAATCGCACGCGTCAATATAATGAGCCACGAACGATGCTTAAAGATCTGAAAAGAATGGGCGTGCCGCCGGAATTTATTTATTTAGATTTCGCCGGATTTCGTACATTGGATTCGGTCGTTCGCGCCGATCAAGTCTTTCAGGCGCATTCTTTTACCATTATTTCGCAGAAGTTCCATTGTGAGCGTGCCTTGTTTATTGCAAAATTCCACAAGATCGACGCCATTTGTTTTGCCGCCGATTATCCGCAAGTGTCTTCTTGGGTGAGAATCAGAGAGTTTTTTGCACGCCTACAGGCGGTTTGGGATATTCTCATCGAAAAAGAACCGCACTTTTTGGGAGAACCGGAACCGCTTCCCCCACCACTTAGTATTCCTAGTATCAACAGTGATACTTAATGATTTTCCGCATTAAAGGCGTTGTGTTCACCGTGTTTTTATGTTTTTTCGAGAGCGCATTCAGCGCAAGATTTAACAATGATCGCGATATTTTGTCGTAATCTTGCACACTGCAAATCACGGCATTTTCCAATAATTCCAACATTTCAAAATGCCCAAAGGTCGCAATCATGAGTTGAGACGGAATATGACCTTGTCGCTGTAATAACACCAATAACACACCTTCTAACAGCGTAAAAGAGGTAGTAAAAATCGAGGTTGGTAATTCATTTTGATCTAACCAACGAGAAAATGCGGTGGCCGCATGGTTTTTATGGAAGTTATCCGTGTACAAATAGGTTGTGTTAATGTTTTTCCCGTCTAACGCCTGACGAAAGCCTTTTTCGCGGGCTTGGCTGATGGGCAATTCAGGTAATGCGCCAAAAAATAGAATGCGTTGTTGTTTGGCTTGCTTGAATAGCTCATGGCTTAACCGATAGGCATCGCCTTCATCGTCCGTTAAAAGATTCACGACATTGGGCGATAGAATTTGGCGATCAAAACCGATCACCGGAATGTTGGTGTGCTGGTAAAAATCTGTGTTGTAAGGTAATGCGGAAGAGACCACCAAGGCATCAATTTGGCGTTGTAACAAGTGTTTTACGCAGTCTTCTTCATTTTTAACTTTATCGTTAGAGCAAGATATCAGTAATTGATAGCCGATTTCTCTTAAATGATTTTCTAAATTGTTAGCAATTTTGGCATAACTGATATTCTCAAAATCCGGAATAATTAAACCGATGGTTTTACTTTTGCCTACACGCAGGCTGGCGGCCATTGCATTGGGTTTAAAATCATACTGTTTAATTAAGGCTTCCACTTTTTTGATAGTGCCATCACTCACACGGTATTGCTTGGCTTTTCCGTTTACAACATAGCTCACCGTTGTGCAAGAGACACCGGCAAGTTTGGCAATTTCATCTAATTTCACATTAACTCCTTATAAATGTCAGAAATAGAGAATTTGATAGGGTAAGGTAGAGTTTACGCTTTTAGCGCATGTAAAAAACAGACATCCATCACAGTTTTAGAAGTGCTGTATAAAGTGCGGTTCATTTTTGCACCTTTTGACAGAAAAACCGATAAAAAACTCAAGAATTATGTGTGAATCACGGAAAATGCCAGTCTTAAAGCGTATCGGTCATTTAAAATTTTATAAAAAATGATCGCACTTTATTTACCCCGTAGCGTGCAACTTGTTGCACGAATGATTAACCTCGATGCGCAATTCACGATTTCGCTCGTAGCGTGCATCTTGATGCACGACAGAATCAATCACGGAACGAAATAAAGTGCGGTGATTTTGGGAGGTATTTTTTCAATCAACGTATTATCAACCGTCAAGCACGTTATTCATTTCGTGCAACAAGTTGCACGCTACGGTTCTATAAAAAATGACCGCACTTTATTTTTCATCCAGAATGTCAAGAAACGGTGCATTGACTATTTTTGCCAAATCTTGTGGGGCGAGTTCTACGCTTAATCCGCGTTTGCCGCCGGAGACAAAAATTGTGTCAAAATTGAGGGCGGATTGTTCAATCACGGTGGCGACGCGTTTCTTTTGCCCTAATGGGCTGATGCCGCCTACCAAGTAACCCGTGCTTTTCTGGGCGGCATCTTTGTCTGCCATATCGACTTTTTTCACGCCTAAGGCTTTGGCGGCTTTTTTTAAGCTTAACATATGGCTGGTCGGCAACACGAAACAAGCCAGTTTTTTCTGATCACCGTTTTCGGCAACCAGTAAGGTTTTGAAGGATTGGTCTGGGTTAATACCAAGTTTTTCGGCGGCCTCATCGCCAAAATGGGTATTGTCAGGATCGTGATCGTAGTGATGTAGGGTAAAAGGAACGTTGTGCTTTTTCAGTAAGTCAATTGCCGGCGTCATTGTATTTCCTTGTTATAATTCAGTAGAATGTAGCCTTTTATTTTACTGCGGAGAGAAAAATGAGTACAAGATTAAATGTCGCCCTCGTCGCCGAATTTGATTTATGCGAGAAGTTAGCAGAAACATTAGAGCAGAGTTGTTTAGAAATTGAAAAGGTATCCGTCGTGGAACTTTTCCCTTTTGCCGAAGAACAAGGCATTCGTTTTAATAATAAAAGCGTGGCACAAATTGCGTTAGATGAAACCGAATGGTCGGATTTTGATTACGTTTTTTTCGCCGGCGAATTAGCGCACGCGACACACATTGCCAAAGCCGCGAGTGCAGGGTGCATGGTGATTGACTTGAACGGCGTATGCGCCACGTTAAATGATGTGCCGGTGATCGTACCAAGTGTTAATAACGAACAGCTGACTTCACTACAACGTAACATTGTTTCGTTGCCTGATCCGCAAGTAATCCAATTCATTTTCTCCGTATCACAATTAGCACGTGATGCAAACCTATCACAAGTGTTAGTTACGTCATTATTACCGGCTTCCTATATTAACAGTGAAACCGTCTCAAAACTTGCCGGTCAAACGGCGCAGTTATTAAACGGCATTCCGCTTGACGAAGAACAGCAACGTTTAGCTTTTGATGTGTTTCCATTGACAAAACACGCCGTAAATTTGGCGACGCAAGTGGAAAAAATCTTCCCTCAATTATCAAATGTGATTTTCCATCAAGTGCAAGTACCGGTGTTTTATGGCATGGCGCAAACAGTGACATTGTTATCCGACTATGAGTTGGATATGCAATCACAAATCAGCGCATGGCAAGACAATGCGTTGGTGGATTTCAATGAAACCCAATTATTCACACCGGTAACCAACGGCGAAGCAGAAGCCGGGGAAGCCGCCAAGTTACATATCGGCGGGCTTACAGCAGTGGAAAATGGCGTTCAATTCTGGCTAGTGGCAGACGAACAACGCTTTGATATTGCCTTATTAGGCGTGAAATTGGCTGAATTGGTGTATCAAAAAGGGTATTGATTGAAATTAAGTGCGGTTGTTTTTTCGCGCGTTTGAAATCTCTTCGCCTGTGATAAAGTGGTTTAGTCTATCAACCACTTTATTTTTTTAAGTAATGTTATCGTTCAACTAAAACACCATGGCTTCCGAATGCAAATTAATGCCATTGGATGAGCCGACCTCTGCTTTGGATTTAGCGAATCAAAATACTGTGTTATCGTTATTGCAACAGTGGGTGAAAGAACATAGATTAACCGTCATCATATTAACAACGCATCAACTGAATCATGTGGTTGCCGTGGCGAGTAAAGTTTTGTTAATGAATAAGCAAAACCTGTTATTTGGTCAAACTGATGATGTGTTGACGGCAGAGAATTTGACACAGTGATTTCATTTACCCATGTTGGTGCAGGAAGCACACTATCAAAACCATGAACTTACGCATTTTGTCCCTGTGTACGACAGCGTATTAAGTGGCTTTTATAGGATCAAAAAATGTTGAATTTAACGATTTTTAGCGCAGGCAGTTTTCGTCATGTTTTAAATGAGCTCGTGACGATTTTCAAGCAGAAAAACCCGGTGGAGGTTCATTTACATTTAGCACCGGCGGGGTTGTTGCGACAACGCTTGGAAGCCGATGAATACTGTGATATTTTTATTAGTGCTAATTTGCAAAATATCAACATCCTATCTGCCACGAAATGTATTTATAACCAGCAAATCCTCGCCTTTAATCAACTGATTCTTACCACCTTAAATACCGAACATTATCAACACCGCGATACATTAGATATTTTGTTTGATGAATCCTTGCGTTTGGCAACCTCCACGCCTATTGCGGATCCTTGCGGGGATTACACTTGGCACTTGTTTGAACTGTTAGAAAAAGCCTATCCCGAACCTGGTCGTTTATTAAAACAGCGTGCGATGCCGTTGGTCGGCGGTGAAAATAGTGCCGTGGTTATTCCGCAAGGTGAAATTGCTTTCAAGTATGTCTTACAGAATAATCATGCCGACATGATGATTGGTTACGCCAATTATATGTACAAATTAGCAAATGAAAATCTGCGTTTTCATCCTTTCCCACCTGAATTTAATATCAAGGCGACCTATTCTGCTGCGCAACTGAGTGAGAATGTGATTACCCGTTTATTTTTTCAGTTTTTAATGTCAGATACGGCAAAACGCATTATGTATCAACATGGCTTTTTGGCAGAATAAAAATATTATGGAAATTACGTATTAATCAGCGATGTGATTGATTCGCCTCATACGTCGCGAGCAAACCCTTCTCAAAATTCTTTTGTTTTGACCGCACTTTTCTTTTATTTCCAAGCAAATTAAGCCCATCTTCATTTTTTCGGTATAATGTCTCCCATTATTGACGTCATATATTAAGAAGACGAGTATGCTAAATCATCTGCAAAAAGAATTAAACGAGCTGGTTAATCGTGGCTTAGATCGTACTTTACGAATTGCCGTGACGGGGTTAAGTCGAAGTGGAAAAACCGCGTTTATTACCAGCTTAATGAATCAAATGTTACACATTAATCGAGTGGATAACGGGCATTTGCCACTCTTTGATGCTGCCCGCCAACACCGAATTCTGGCGGTACAACGCGTGCCTCAATTAGATTTATCGATCCCGCGCTTTGATTACGAAGGAAATCTGAATGCCTTGTCTCAAGACCCACCGATGTGGCCGCAATCTACCCGTGGCGTGAGTGAAACTCGCTTGGCAATTCGTTATCAACGAAGTGATGGTTTGTTGCGTCATTTGAAAGAAAAAGGCACGTTATATTTAGATATTTTTGATTATCCCGGCGAATGGTTGTTGGATTTGCCCTTATTGGATTTAGGGTTTGAAGAGTGGTCGTTGGAATTACAACGACAACTTAACGGCACACACGCAGCGTTGGCGCAGTCTTGGTTAACGAAAGTGGCCAAAATTCAGCTGACTGATGCCGCAGATGAAGACATTTTGGCGCAGTTGGCCAAAGATTACACCGATTATTTGTGGCAATGTAAGAAACAAGGGTTACATTTTATTCAGCCGGGACGCTTTGTGTTACCCGGTGAACTTGAAGGTGCGCCAGCCTTGCAATTCTTCCCATTATTGCATTTGAGTGCGTCACAATGGCAACAGCTAAAGCGTGAGGCGAAAAGTGACAGTTATTTTGCTGTATTGACTAAACGCTATGAGTATTATCGTCAGCATATTGTGAAAGGGTTTTACGAAAATTATTTTGAGACCTTTGATCGACAAGTTATTTTGGCGGATTGCTTAACGCCGTTAAATCATAGCCGACAAGCTTTTAACGATATGCAACAGGCGCTACATCAGCTCTTTCGCAATTTTCATTATGGCAAACGGCATCTTTTAAATCGTCTTTTCTCACCTAAAATCGATAAATTGATGTTTATTGCCACCAAGGCGGATCATATCACCACAGACCAGTTGCCGAATTTAATCGGTTTGATGCGTCAGTTAGTGCAAGAAGGCGGGCGTTATGTCGAATTTGCCGATATTGTGACGGATTACACCGCAATTGCGTCTATCCGTGCGACACAGCAAGTGGTGGTGAATCAAAATGGTCAATCATTTAAAGCGTTGCAAGGTATTCGTTCTTCTGATAAGCAGAAAGTGACACTTTATCCGGGCAGTGTGCCGGGAAGATTGCCGAGTGCCGATTTTTGGCAAAATCAGAAATTTGAATTCGACCAATTTGAACCGTGCCGTTTAGAACAAGGCGAAAATATACCGCACTTGCGAATGGATGCGGTGTTGCAATTTTTGTTGGGCGATAAATTGTAGGAGGCAGGTCGTGGAGAAAAAAGTGTTTACACAAAATGAAAGCGATATGAATGAGGATCTCAATGCGCAATCGGCATTTATCGCCAAACAGGAATTTCACGAAGCGCAGGCAGTACCTGACACAGAGGAGGCGAATGGGATTTTTGAAGGCGAATTGTTAGAACAACAATTTGAACAAAGTCTGCAACCGAAACCGCGTTGGTGGAAAAAAATATTAGGTGGCGTGAGTCTCTTATTTTTTGTCGCCTCTGTGGCACAATCGGTACAATGGCTGGTGGATGCCTGGCAACAAAATCAATGGATTTATTTTGCCTTTTCCTTGGTCGCTTGTGCCGTCATTTTACTCGGCATCTCGGCGATTGTCGGTGAATGGCGACGTTTGGCGAAATTACGCCATCGGGCAGAAATCCAAACACAAAGCCAACAATTGCTGAAAAGTGCGGTCAATTTTAAAGATGTTTTTTCATCTGCCGAACATCAACAGGCGGTCAGCTTATGCCAAGAAGTGAGCAAATTAGTTCATATTGATAGGCAAAACCCTGATTTTATGCAATGGCAAAAACAAATTCATGAAGCCTATTCCGCCCGTGAGATTTTGCATTTATTTAGTCAAAACGTGCTACAGCCCGTAGATAAACAAGCCAAAAAATTGATTACCAAAGCCTCGACGGAATCGGCTGCGTTGGTGGCAATTAGTCCATTGGCGTTGGTGGATATTTTTTTCATTGCGTGGCGCAACATCCGTTTGATTAATCAAATTGCACAGATTTATGGCATTGAGTTGGGCTATTTTAGCCGCATTCGTTTGTTGCGCATGGTCTTGGTGAATATGGCGTTTGCCGGGGCGACAGAATTGATTCAGGATTTAGGCGTGAATTGGTTATCGCAAGATCTGACGGCGAAATTGTCAGCGCGTGCCGCGCAAGGTATTGGCGTGGGCATATTGACTGCCCGTTTAGGCATTAAAGCCATGGAGTTTTGTCGCCCGCTTGCATTTCAATCAAATGAAAAGCCTCGTTTATCACAATTGCATAAAGAATTGCTCAGTCATTTAAGCAACACGGTATTTGATCAAGTAAAATTTAAGCAAAAAGATAAAGTGTAAATAATATAGCAAACTGTAAATAAAAGTTGCCAAAGGCGTTGGCGATTTTTCTTCATCAGGTTATTATTAAGGCCGTTTTTCAACTTCCGAGACGTATATGACAACTTCAAAAAACACCGATCCTTTTGCACAAATTGTCAGCCAAAATCCACGAATGCAAGAGGTGATTGAGAAAGCGAAAAAGTTTGCTTTGCTGGATGCTCCTTTGCTCATTCAAGGCGAAACCGGTACGGGCAAAGAGGTGATCGCAAAGGCGTGTCATGATTTTAGTGAACGACGTGATCATGCGTTTTTGGCTGTCAATTGTGCCGGCATTCCAGGGGAAGATGCAGAAACGGAAATGTTTGGGCGGCGCAATAAAGATGGCGAATTTATCGGTTTTTTTGAATATGCCGATGGCGGTACGGTGTTGTTGGATGGCGTAGAGGAATTGCCGTTGACCTTGCAGGCGAAGTTGTTACGTTTTTTGAGTGATGGCACGTTTCGTCGCGTGGGTGAGGAAGAGGAACATTATGCGAATGTTCGTGTGATTTGTACGGCGCAACAGCCGTTACAACATTATGTCGAACAAGGCAAAATGCGCAATGATTTGTTTCATCGGTTGAATGTGCTGAGTTTAACGTTGCCTTTGCTGCGTGAGCGTCAGGAAGATATTGCGCTGTTAAGCCATCAGTTGATTCAAGAAATTAGTGAAAAACTCGGCATTTTTCCACCGCACTTAGATGAGCATCTCTTGCGATATTTACAAGACTATCCTTGGCCGGGCAATCTTCGTGAGCTTTATAATGCCTTATATCGTGCCTGTTCTTTATGCCAAAACAACCGGTTGAAGATTGAGGATTTAGGATTAGCGCCACAAAATTCCCATGGGCAGGAGACAGCGTCGTTTATTGATGAATTTATCACAGAAGGCAGTACGTTGGATGAGATGGTTGGGCGTTTTGAGGCTGCGGTACTTCATAAATTTTATGCAAAATATCCCAGTTCCAGAAAACTGGCCACTCGCTTGGGGGTATCTCATACGGCAATTGCCAATAAATTACGTCAATACGGTATTGGAAAATCGTAGTTGGTTGCCTGAAGTTGTGAATGGCATGATCCGATAGGAGAGGCGGAGATTGGCGGAAGTGTGAAAAAAATGCGGTGAACACGTTAAGAATTCACCGAATTTTTAGTTTAAGTTAACACAGTCTGATACCGTTTAATGTAGTTCTATACTATTTAATTATTCTGCTGGATCATCCGTGTTGGTTTCTACAGAAGAAGGCGCTTGTTGGCTTGGTTGCTGTGGTGCGGTGTTATGATGTCCTACCGTACGTGCCGGCACAACCGTTGAAATTGCGTGTTTATAAACCATTTGATTGACAGTGTTCTTTAATAAAATCACGAATTGGTCAAACGATTCAATTTGCCCTTGTAATTTAATGCCGTTGACTAAATAAATTGAAACAGGAATACGTTCGCGACGTAGTGTGTTTAGATAAGGATCTTGTAGAGATTGTCCTTTTGCCATTTTTCTTTCCTTCTTTTTGTCAAAATGATGAATTAAAACAATACAGCAAGCTGTATGCCTCCGCGAATCAATATAGCAACAATTATATTGAAAGTCACTAGGCACGATGCCTGTTTTATGCTTTCGCTGACACCGAGGTTAATACTTTTTCAAGGGCTTGAGCCGGTTGCAAACTATCCAACCATTGAATCGGTGATGTCCAACCACGTAGCCAAGTAATCTGACGTTTTGCTAATTGGCGGGTGGCGCAGATACCACGAAAAACCATCTCATCGTGGTCATAATCACCGCGTAAATATTCCCACATTTGGCGATAACCCACACAGCGAATGGAAGGCAGGTTCTCGTTTAAGTCGGGACGACGGTATAATTTTTCGACCTCTTGCTGAAAACCAAGTTCAATCATGTTGTGAAAACGTTGCTCAATTCGAAGATGTAAGACCTCTCGTTGTTCCGGGGCAATCGCAAATTGCAGAATGTCATACGGCAAGGCTTCGCCTTTTTGTGCCGTTAATTCCGTTAAGGTCTTACCAGTTAAATAAAAGACTTCTAATGCGCGGTTAATCCGTTGCGAGTCATTCGGGTTAATACGTTGTGCTGAAATCGGATCGATTTTACTGAGTTCTTGATGTAACCCGCCCCAACCGATAAGTGCTGCTTTTGCCTCAATTTCCGACCGCACTTTTTCGTCGGCGGAGGGGAGGGGCGACAGACCTTCCAATAAGGCTTTGTAATACAACATTGTGCCGCCCACCAATAAGGGGATTTTGCCTTGTGCGCTAATCTCTTGCATTTCGCGTAAAGCATCTGTGCGGAAATTCGCTGCGGAATAACTTTCTGCTGGATCGCAAATATCAATTAAACGATGAGGTGCCAGTGCCAGTTCGGCTTTTGAGGGTTTCGCCGTGCCAATGTCCATGCCGCGATAAATCAGGGCAGAATCGACGCTTATAACTTCGACGGGCAGTTGTTGGCGCAACTGGATCGCCAAATCCGTTTTACCGGAGGCGGTAGGCCCCATTAAAAAAATCGCTAAAGGTTTGTGTTCTGAATGCTGCATAGTTAGCGGGTTAATTGAGTTAAATAAGGCTGCCAGTCAATTTCTACCAACAAATCTAACAGGCGAATTTGCTGCTGTTTCGCGAGTAACTGTTCTGTTTCAGTCAGTAAATTTACCGCATCGGCAAGCACGGTGATTGGCGGGGAGGCTAAAGGTGCCAAAAGTGCGGTCAAAAATTCAGGTAAATTTTCGAAAGATTGATTTAATAACGACACAATCATGTGTTGTAAGTTTTGTTGGCGCAAATGTGCCGATACTTTTTGTAACGTGATTTTGTGTTGCGCCGCCTCTTCCATAAAAACAAAGCCGATTTGCTCGAAAAAGGCTTTTTGTTGAAGCCATGCCTGCCATTGTGCATCTGATAAGCGGAAAATAATTGGAATTAACAATGGTTGAGAGGTTGGCACTAAAGTTAAATTCAGCGTTTGTTTGAGCTGTTGTAAACGCGCGAGCGATAACAAGTAAAAACGTTGCTCTTGCTGTAACAACAAGGCTTCATATTGAATTAATGCGAGTGCGTGCAAGAAATGGGTATTTGGCTTTTTGACTTCGGTTACGTTGGTTTGCACGTGTTTCTCCGAAGACGTCCACAACGCATTATGCGCCTCGAGTACCTTCGGTGTTATCGGCTCATGAGGGGACGAACCACTATAAAAGTGCGGTGGATTTTGACGCTGTTTTTGAGGTTCGTGATATCTGTTTTCTTGATGGGCACTGGCGGAATAAGTCGCTGGTTGAGCAAATATATTTTGTCCCGCAGCCGAGCGATTAGGTTTCGTTTGCGTGGAAACTTCCCATGCACCGGAGGGTTCTTCCACGCGATATTCTGTTGAAGGCGTGTTCAACGGCATTGGCTCGGAGGCTAACGCATTGGTGATGCCTTGGGTGATGAAATCATGTACCAAACGAGATTGCTGGAAACGCACTTCATGTTTAGTAGGATGGACGTTCACATCAACATCGTTGGGATTGAGATCAATAAACAGCACAAAAGCAGGGTACTGCTCGTTAGTTAAATAGTCGGCGTAGGCTTGTCGAATGGCGTGGGTAATGATTTTATCGCGAACCATCCGACCATTCACATAACAATAATTTAAGTCATTTTGCGGACGATGAAAGTGGGGCGTAGCGACCCAACCGGACAAATGGAGATCATCGTGTTTCCAATCAATTTGCAACGCATTCTGAATAAAATCATCACCACAAATCGCCGCAACACGCTTTAATTTTTGTTCATTCGTGACCGCACTTTTGTATTGGCGTAATACTTTGCCATTATGTGTGAGGGTAAAACTGATATTAAATTTGGCTAACGCAATACGGCGAATAACTTCATCAATATGAGAAAATTCGGTTTTCTCGGAACGTAAAAATTTGCGACGGGCGGGCGTGTTAAAAAATAAATTTGCCACCTCAACGGTTGTACCCACCGGATGGGATGCCGGTTGAATGGTGGTTTCCATGTCGCGGCCTTGGGCATAGACCTGCCAAGCTTCGTTTTGCTCTGCAGTACGAGAGGTGAGGGTTAAACGGGAAACGGAACTGATACTGGCAAGGGCTTCACCACGGAATCCCAAACTTAAAATGGCTTCCAAATCGGCAAGATCGGCGATTTTACTGGTGGCGTGACGAGCAAGCGCTAAAGCCAATTCTTCCTTGGCGATGCCAATGCCGTTGTCGCGAATCCGAATAAGGCTTGCACCGCCGTTTTCAATATCAATTTGAATTTTATCGGCACCGGCATCCAGGCTGTTTTCCACCAATTCTTTTACCACCGAAGCAGGGCGTTCGACCACTTCTCCGGCAGCAATTTGGTTGGCTAATTGTGGCGATAAAATACGTATAGTCATTATTTCTTCCCTGGATTATCGTCAAGCAGTTGGATTTTTTGTCCGCTTAACACTTTGCCATCTTTTAATTTCGGGTTTAATTTCAACAGCTTATTGGGTGAAATTTTATATTCACGGGCAATGGCGTAAAGGGTTTCATCTTGCTTGACAATATGATATTTCGGCATGGCTTGTTTCACATCCGACGGGTTGTTTTCGGACGTTTTAGTGGCTTTATCAGCAGCCGCACGTGAATTTTTTACGTCTTTTCTTTGTGCGCGTTTATTCGTTGACTCTGTTTTATTTGTCTGTGCTTTTTTATTCTCGGCTTCCGGTTTTGCGGTTGCCGGAATTTTAAGCGTTTCGCCAACGAATAATTCTTTCCGCTTTAATTTATTTAACGCCACAATGTCATTCGATGACACTTGATATTTTTCTGCTAATTGACTTAATGAATCACCGACTTTTACTTTATGGCGAATACCACCGTCTTTCACATCAAGTGCGGTGGATTTTTCCGATGTTTTTTCATTTTTGTCGGCAGTAACAATTTTAGGTTCATTTCTAAAATTTTTACGACGATATTCCACTAAACCGTTATAAATCGCTTTGGCAATTTGCTTGCGATAGGCGGAGGTGCTGAGCTTGAGTTCTTCTTCTGAATTCGATAAAAAACCGGTTTCCACCAAAATAGACGGAATGTCCGGTGAACGTAAAACGCCAAGGCTGGCATGGCGTGGTGTTGCACGATTTAGCGAGGCGATCTGGGAAAAATGGCGCAAAACAATGCTACCTAATTCATAGCCGACACGTTGACTGTGACCAAATTGTAAATCCAATACGGTTTGATCTAAATACTTTTCATTGTGGGAGGCTAATACGCGACCAGCACCGCCTAATAATTCTGAGCGTTTTTCATGATCTTCCAACCATTGTCCCATTTCATCGTTGGCGCGACGATTCGACAACACCCACACGGAAGCGCCTCGTAAATTGGAGGCTTCGGAAGAGTCGGCGTGAATTGACACCAAATAATTGGCTTTGTATTTTCGGGCAATTTCCGAACGTTCCGGCACAGAAATATAGTAATCACCGTTGCGGGTTAAGACGGCACGGAACGAGGGATCCTTATCCAACAAGGCTTTGAGTTCCTTTGCGATAGATAGCGTGACATTTTTTTCATAAATTTTGAGGTTACGCCCGATAGCCCCGGGATCTTTGCCACCATGACCGGGATCGATGGCAATCGTCCAAGTATTAGCTGAGGCGAGTGTCGCCCAAAAAAGAAGACCGTATATCAGAATAAATCTCATCATATTTGTGATTTTCATGTGCGATAACATTGCTAAGTAAGTTGTTGGATGATTTGTTGCCCCATTGTAGATTGAGCGACTAATTCGATATTTCGTGCATTTTCTGCATAACCAATATTAACCAGCAAATCCGGTGGAGACAGAAGATCTGCCCCTTTTTCTGCCCATTCAATTAAGCAAATCGTGTTGTCTGCGAAATAATCACGAATGCCCATAAATTCCAATTCTTCCGGATCAGCCAAGCGATACAAATCGAAGTGGTAAATGATTTTCTCGCCGATGGCATATTCCTCCACTAACGTATAGGTTGGGCTTTTCACATTGCCCGAATAACCTAATCCTTGAATCATGCCACGGCTTAAGGTAGTTTTACCTGCGCCAAGATCGCCGTTTAAATAAAGCGTAACGTTTTGCTGACTCGGAAGTCGGCAGATGGCGTTGATAAGCTGCTTGCCAAAAGCACACATCGCATTTTCATGAGGAATATATTGCGTAAATCTTTCTGTCATGGTGGTATTTACTGGGAAAAAATAGGGCTAGATTGTACCGCACTTTCACTGATTTATGTAGTTTTCCGGCGGCAAGTGAATGATTTTTCTTTGGTTTGTTGCAATAAACCTATCATGCCACGTATTGAAAGGAAGGTGCATCAATAAAAGTGCGGTTGTTTTTTGTAATGAATTGATGGGAAAGAAAAAAAGCACGCTAGAAAATAGCGTGCTTTTTTAGTTGGAATGAACCTAAAATGCGGTGCTTTTTTACCGTGTTTTTAATCTACATCATTGCACTCACATATTTCAGCATCACCCCAGCGGCGATGGCGGAACCGATCACACCAGCAACGTTCGGCCCCATGGCATGCATGAGTAGGAAGTTTTGGTTATCTGCTTCCAGACCGATTTTGTTAGAAACCCGTGCAGCCATGGGGACGGCAGACACACCGGCAGAACCGATGAGCGGATTAATTTTGTTTTTGCTGAATTTGTTCATCAATTTCGCCATTAACACACCGCTGCCGGTACCGATCCCGAAGGCAATCACGCCAAGAATTAAAATACCCAAGGTTTGCGGTTGTAGGAATTTATCGGCGATGAGTTTGGAACCCACAGATAAGCCAAGCACGATGGTGACGATGTTAATCAAGGCATTTTGCGTGGTATCGCTTAAACGTTCTACCACACCACTGACGCGCATGAGGTTACCGAAACAGAACATTCCAAGCAATGGGGCAGCATCCGGTAAAAGTAAACCAACGAGCAACAGCAAAATCACCGGGAACAAGACTTTTTCACGATTGCTCACATGGCGCATTTGTGTCATACGGATCTTGCGTTCTTCCTCCGTGGTTAAGGCTTTCATGATCGGTGGCTGAATCAATGGCACTAACGCCATGTAGGAATAAGCCGCCACAGCAATGGCGCCAAGCAATTCCGGTGCGAGTTTGCTGGTGAGGTAAATCGCAGTTGGACCATCCGCACCACCGATAATACCGATGGACGCCGCTTGTGGGAGCGTGAATTCGATAATACCGAAATAGTTCAATGCCAATGCACCGAGTACGGTCGCGAAAATACCGAACTGTGCCGCTGCACCAAGCAGCAATGTTTTCGGATTTGCCAATAACGGACCGAAGTCTGTCATTGCGCCTACGCCCATGAAAATTACTAACGGCGCAATGCCATAACCGATAGCCACTTTATAGAACAAAGCCAAGATCCCAGCGCTGTATCCCATGTCCATAGACAAGGCTTCCAGTTGATTTACGGTAGAGCCGGACGCTGTCGCAAGTGCAGTTTTAATGAGTGCCGGATCAGCGGCGACGCCTAATTTCGCCGCAATGACGGCAATTTGCTCCGGTGAACCAAGATGAAGCAAATTCTCCAATGCCGTCATGGCAAGCCCGGCTTCGGGAATGTTTGATAACAATCCACCAAAGCCGATAGGCAATAATAGCAATGGCTCAAACTTGCGCGAAATGGCAAGCCACAACAGGAGCAAGCTGATAGCGATCATCACCGCTTGCCCCCATTGTAAATGGAACAGTCCCATACCCTGAATTAATGCAATAATGCTATCCATAGGTAACTCCTTAGACGAGGTTCATGACGGTATCACCCACCGCGACGGCATCGCCGGCTTTGACACAAATACCACGCACGGTACCGGCTTGTGCCGCTTTGACTTCTGTTTCCATTTTCATGGCTTCAAGAATGAATAACACATCACCTGCAGCAACAGTTTGACCTTCTGTTGCCACCACTTTCCAAATGTTACCCGCCATTGGCGCAGTTACCGGTGTGCCACCACTGGTTGGTGCTGATGCGGCTTGCGGCGCAGCTGGTACTGTGGTTGTGGCTACGTGCGAAATGTCGCCGCCTTCACTGACTTTCACCACAAAGGCTTTGCCTTCTAATTCCACGGTATAAACGGCGGAACCGGACGCTGCTTTAGAAACAGGTTTATTTTCCACCGCACTTTCATTGCCGGTTGGTGCCGGTTCAAAGGCTGCAGGGTTGTTACGGCTTTCTAAGAATTTCCAAGCGATTTGAGGGAACAGCGCCACAATTAAAGCATCGTCTACAGCGTTGTCTGCTAATTTAACCCCTTTCGCTTTGGCTTGTTCGGCAACTTCAGCTTCAATTTTCGCCATTTCAGGCGCAATGTGATCGGCAGGACGGTCAGTCACCGGAGCGGCACCCTCTAATACGCGAGCTTGTAATGCGCTATCTACCGGTGCAGGCGTTTTACCGTATTCACCTTTTAAAATACCAGCAGTTTCTTTCGCGATGGTTTTATAACGTTCGCCTGTCAGCACATTAATGACTGATTGTGTGCCGACAATTTGAGAGGTTGGGGTAACAAGCGGAATGTAACCCAAATCTTTACGTACGCGTGGAATTTCTTCTAAAACCAAATCCAATTTGTCGGAAGCGTTTTGTTGTTTTAGTTGGTTTTCCAAGTTTGTTAGCATACCGCCCGGCACTTGTGCCACTAAAATACGGCTATCTACGCCACGTAGCTGACCTTCAAATTTGGCATATTTTTTACGCACATTACGGAAATAGGCAGCGATTTTTTCCAAACGCGGAATATCCAAACCGGTGTCATATTCAGTGCCTTGTAAGGTTGCCACCATGGATTCTGTTGCCGGGTGGCCGTAGGTGCCTGACATAGAGGAAATTGCAGTATCAATACCATCTACGCCTGCTTCAATGGCTTTTAACAGCGCCATTTCCGCCATACCGGTAGTCGAGTGGCAGTGTAAATGTAATTCCACGTCGAAACGTTTTTTGATTTCGCGCACTAAGTCTGCCGCCGCCATCGGATTCAAAATACCTGACATATCTTTAATCACTAAGCTGTCAATACCGATTTCCAATAATTGTTCGGTGGTATCAAGCCAGGTTTGCATGGTGTGTACCGGGCTGGTGGTATAACTTAATGTCCCTTGTGCATGACCGCCGAATTTACGCACGGCTTGCAACGCCGCTTTCATATTACGTGGATCGTTAAGCGCATCAAATACGCGGAAAACGTCCATACCGTTTGCTACGCAACGTTCGACGAAACGTTCCACCACATCATCGGCATAGTGGCGATAACCTAAGAGGTTTTGACCTCGTAACAGCATTTGTAACGGGGTTTTCGGACAGGCTTTTTTCAATTCACGCAAACGCACCCACGGATCTTCACCTAAAAAACGAATACAACTGTCAAAGGTTGCACCACCCCAAGCTTCTAACGACCAATAGCCGATATTGTCTAATTCTTGAGCGATTGGCAACATGTCATCGAGACGTAAACGGGTCGCGAAAAGCGATTGGTGAGCATCACGAAGTACCAGTTCGGTCATTTTAATTTTTTTAGTCATAGTAAAATCCTTATTTTTATTTGAACTGTTGGGTACGGCGATGGTGCGCGATAGCCGCTGCAATTACAGGGCGCAAACGCTCAAAATCGTCAGTAGGTGCCGCAGAAAGTGCGGTAGCATTTGAAGGCGTTTTGGGTGAGGGGAGAGGTTCGGGAAAAAAGCGGTTGATAAGTTTAGACATGAGTCCAATTGCCCAAATTAAAATGAGCAAAAAGACCAACACAAAGCCCATCCCTGAGAATATCAGATTAATTCCTTCACCGAAAAGTTCTGCTGAAGTCATTCGTCATATCCTTATATTTAATATGGGATTTTTATTTTATCTGAATTGTTTTAACAAAACTGTGATTGAGATCATAAATTAGAGACTTGAAGAAAGGTGGAATTTTATGTGTTTTTCAAGTGGGGTAGAGGGGAGAATGTGATTAAATTTAAAGCATTATAATAATGAGTATTAAAGTATTTTAATTTAGGAGATATTGACTTGAATAATAGATTTAGAGCTAGTGAATTTGGTGGGTCGTGAAGGATTCGAACCTTCGACCAACGGATTAAAAGTCCGCTGCTCTACCGACTGAGCTAACGACCCAACGATATGATTTATTTGGAGGGTTTTAAAGAATAGATTATCTTTAAAATGGTGCCCGAGGCCAGACTTGAACTGGCACGCCTCGAAAGGCGAGGGATTTTAAATCCCTTGTGTCTACCGATTCCACCACTCGGGCTTGGAGCGGGAAACGAGGCTCGAACTCGCGACCCCGACCTTGGCAAGGTCGTGCTCTACCAACTGAGCTATTCCCGCATAATTATCTAGCAACGCTAAACAACGTGGCGCATTTTACGCATTTATGAATGGGAGTCAAATGAAATTTCTAAAATTTAAATCAACTGCTTAAAAAAAACTCAATTCATGCTGTTTATGAAATAAAGACACAATTTTTATAACTTCTTTAGGTGATCTTTTTTAAATGACATTATCCTTAACATTTTTATGAATTAAATTCATAAAAATAATAAAATATTTAAAATTGACACATATGCGCTTTCCGTTTAACTTACGGAAGTAGTATTCTTGGCTATAAATAAGGGATTTTTATGAGTTATGCAAAAGAAATTGATAATTTAAACCAGCATTTAGCGAGTTTGGATGGCAAGATTAACGTTTCCTTTGAGTTTTTTCCGCCGAAAAATGAAAAGATGGAGAATCTTCTGTGGGAATCGATTCATCGTTTAAAAGTGCTAAAACCTAAGTTTGTCTCCGTTACTTACGGTGCAAACTCCGGTGAACGGGATCGTACTCACAGTGTTGTTAAAAATATTAAACAGCAGACAGGGTTAGAGGCTGCACCTCATTTAACCGGCATTGATGCCACACCCGATGAGTTACGCGCCATTGCCAAGGATTATTGGGATAATGGCATTCGTCGCATTGTTGCATTGCGCGGCGATATCCCTCCAGGTTATAACAAGCCGCCTTTCTATGCCTCAGATTTAGTGGCGTTATTACGTTCCGTTGCCGATTTTGACATTTCCGTTGCGGCATATCCGGAAGTGCATCCGGAGGCTAAATCAGCACAAGCTGACCTGATCAACTTAAAAAGAAAGATTGATGCCGGCGCAAACCATGTGATTACGCAATTTTTCTTTGATATAGACAGTTATTTACGTTTCCGAGACCGCTGTGCTTCTATTGGTATTGATACGGAAATTGTGCCGGGCATTTTGCCGGTAACAAATTTTAAACAGTTGCAAAAAATGGCGTCTGTTACAAACGTCAAAATTCCGGCGTGGATGGCAAAAATGTATGATGGCTTGGATGACGATCAAACTACGCGCAATCTCGTTGCCGCCAGCATTGCCATTGATATGGTACGTGTGTTATCTCGTGAAGGCGTGAACGATTTCCACTTCTACACATTAAACCGCAGTGAATTAACTTACGCCATTTGCCATCTTTTAGGCGTTCGGGCAAGTCTCTAAATCTCCTTAAATAAAGCGCCGCAGTTAAGTGGCGCTTTTACTTTCCATTTCTCTCTCGCAATTTAAAGGGTTTTCAGTACATTTAATAACGCATCGCCAAAAGGTTTTCGCCAACCTTGTAATAACTCTGGGAGATCCTCTTTAGAGGCGTTTAACCAATGCCATTTCATTAAATTTTCTAAGCTACGTCGGCTTGCAATTAACTCTTGCGGTAAGTTTTTAGGGGTAATTTCCTTGAGTTTCTGTTGCAAGGCTTTCAGGGCCGTTTTATAGCGCGGATCATCAGTTAACCGCTGAATCATTGGAGGATAATCCTTGGGATCGATACGCTTAACCTGTTCAAGCAACTGTAAGAGTTTTTTACCATGAATTCGCACTTCTGATGTGCTCAACCCGAGTTCTAACAATGCTGAGGTGCTTTTCGGATTATATTTTGCCACCGCCCATAAATTTTCTGAACGCACCACGAAATTTAACGCAAGATCCCGTTTCATGGCTTCTTGCGTACGCCATTTGGCGAGAATTTTTAATCGCACTAATTCCAATGAATTGAGCTTCCAAGCATTTGGAATCGCAAAATAAGCGGTGTCAGGATCTTTCCCTGAGTGTGCGCGTTTATTGAGCAAAAATTCACATTCATTTTTGACCGCACTTTGCCACTCGGTTTGTGCCAGTTGGGCTTGCATTTGTTGATATAACGGCAACAAATACCATACATCCGCTGCCGCATAGCGCAATTGGGTATCTGATAACGGACGAGCCAACCAATCGGTACGGGAAGCACCTTTATCAATTTCAATTTGGAAATAATGTTGCACCAATGTGGCAAATCCCGGTGAATTCGCAAAGCCTAAAAAATTAGCCATTACTTGGGTATCACACATCGGTTGGGGGAGTTGTTGGAAAGTGTGTTGAAAAACTTCCAGATCTTCTCCGCAGGCATGTAACACTTTGGTCACGTAGTCATCGGCAAGTAAGGCAATGAAAGGGGAAAAATCTTGAATCGTTGTTGGGTCGATGAGTGCTACCTCATCACCGGCGTAGAGCTGAACTAAGCCAAGCTGAGGGTAAAGGGTTCGGGTGCGAACAAATTCAGTGTCTAAAGCCACCGCACTTTGCTGTCTAGCGAATGCGCAAACCTCTGCCAAGGCGCTATCTTCAGTAATGAGTTTAAAGTGCGGTGGATTTTGGCATTCTTTGGGTTGAGAAATCATATGTCTATTCGATTATAAAGTCAGGGTTAAGCAATTTTAACATGTCGAGAGAAATTCGGGCGGGCACCTTAGCGTGGAATTTATGTCAGGTCAACCTTTCTTTAGGTATAAAAGGTAGCCAATGGTGCCGTGGTGTAATCATGAGAATGCGGTATGTTATGGGCAAATCAACCACGTCATTTCTAAAATGTGATCTCGATCTAATTTTATTTTAGGCGTATAATGCGACGCAGTTTTTTTATGTGATGATGAAGTCATCGCACATATTAATAAAAATTTTATAATACAAATAGTTACGGAGAATTTTAATGTCTAGAAGACTCAGAAGAACGAAAATTGTATGTACTATGGGGCCGGCAACCGACCGTGGTAACAATTTGGAAAAAATTATTGCCGCTGGGGCGAATGTCGTGCGCATGAACTTCTCGCATGGCACACCGGAAGACCATATTGCCCGTGCTGAGAAAGTACGCGAAATAGCGAAGAAATTAGGAAAAACGGTTGCGATCTTAGGTGACTTACAAGGCCCGAAAATTCGGGTATCTACCTTTAAAGACGGTAAAATTTTCTTAAATATCGGCGACAAATTTGTTTTAGATGCTGAGTTACCGAAAGGTGAGGGAACACAAGAAGTGGTTGGTTTAGACTATAAAACCTTACCTCAAGATGTCGTACCGGGCGATATTCTTTTATTAGACGATGGTCGCGTTCAATTAAAAGTGTTATCCACCGAAGGCGCAAAAGTTTTCACTGAGGTAACCGTTGGTGGACCTTTATCAAATAATAAAGGTATCAATAAATTAGGTGGGGGGTTATCAGCTGATGCACTAACTGAGAAAGATAAAGCCGATATTATCACCGCTGCCCGTATTGGGGTGGATTATTTGGCCGTTTCTTTCCCACGTTCCGGCGAGGACTTAAATTATGCCCGTCAATTAGCGAGAGACGCCGGCTTGAATGCAAAAATCGTTGCTAAAGTGGAACGTGCCGAAGCGGTAGCTACCGATGAAGCGATGGATGACATCATTTTAGCGTCTGATGTTATCATGGTTGCCCGCGGGGACTTAGGGGTTGAAATCGGTGATCCGGAATTAGTCGCCGTTCAGAAAAAATTGATTCGTCGTTCTCGTCAATTAAATCGTGTGGTGATTACTGCAACACAAATGATGGAATCGATGATCAGCAATCCAATGCCAACCCGCGCAGAAGTTATGGACGTGGCAAATGCCGTATTAGACGGTACTGACGCAGTTATGCTGTCTGCGGAAACGGCTGCTGGTCAATATCCAGCGGAAACAGTGGCGTCTATGGCAAAAGTGTGCTTAGGGGCAGAAAAAATGCCGGGAGCCAGCGTGTCACACCATCGTATAAATGTCGAATTTGATGATATTGAGGAAACGATTGCAATGTCGGCGATGTTCGCAGCGAATCATATGAAAGGGGTGAGTGCTATTATTGCCATGAGTAGTAGTGGTCGTACGCCATTGTTAATGTCTCGAATCAGTTCCGGTTTGCCTATTTTTGCGTTATCTCGTCACCAAGAAACCTTAAATTTGTGTGCGTTATATCGCGGTGTAACACCGGTGCTTTATGATGACATCAGCCGCACAATGGAAGGGGCGCAAAAAGCGATTTCCTTGTTAAAAGATAAAGGCTTCTTAATGGCAGGGGATGTAGTGTTATTAACTCAAGGGGCAGAATTTGCAGACAGCGGTTCAAATACCTGCCGTATTTTGACAGTAGAGTAATTGCTAAAGAAGGCTTAGTAAGTTTACTAAGCCTTCTGTTTTTGATGAAATCGATTAAATATGGTTAATTTTCACCGCACTTAATGTTCACTGCACTTAATTTTTTACCGCACTTAATCTTTTACCGCACTGAGTCTTCACCGTGTTTTCTGCTGTTTACCGTTTTTATGCGACCCATTCTGTTCGCATATACGTCAATCGGTCAAGCCCTGTAATAAAGTGGCTTAAGTCTTGTTCTTCAGGTCGATGAATATAGGCAATTTCACCGAGCAATGGCGCATCTATTTTTTGTTTTAACGTTTCAATAATTTCAGCATAATGACCGAGGCCGGGGTTAATTCGATTTGCAACCCATCCCAATAATGGCAGATTCTTGCTAAGTATTGATTGCACAGTCAATAAGGCATGATTAATACAGCCTTCTTTAATTCCCACCACGACAATAGTTGGCATATTGTGTTCAGCAACCCAGTCGGCAAAACTATAGTCTTTATTAATGGGCGTCAACCAACCGAAAGCCCCTTCGACAGCAACCGAAGAATATTTGGCGGATAGCCGTGCCAAATCTGCATTCAGCTTCTCGATTTTAACTCGTTGACTTTCTTCTGTTAAAATAGGGATCGTATGCAAGAACGTGTAACTATTGACTTCTTCATAGGTAACATTTTCGCTTGTGCTATTCATCAACGTTAGAACATCAGAATTATCTTTCGTTTCATAGTCACTTTCTTCCTGCAAAGACTTCAGCGAATATATCGGTTCATCTTGCCCGAATGCAATTGGCTTGTACCCAACGACTTGAATGCCCGCTTTTTGCAAAGCTTGCATGATTGCACGTGTTACAATCGTTTTGCCAACATTCGTATCAGTTCCTGTGATAAAAAAACTACTCATCATCATCCTCTTTTCTACTTTAGTCGTGAGATTCTAGATGAAAAAGGGTGATGTTATTTTGAGATAAAACAATATTTAATAAATTTATCGATCTTTTTGCATAAAATGCATGAAGATATCCCGATTATTTATGCTTTTATGTCATCAAAATAAATACGGATTAATCAGGAAGGATTTTGATCAAAATGAGGTGTGTTCACTATCCGCATTGCCTTAAAAAATAAAAGCATCAATAGATTTTGGTAAATTTTCTAACTTAAGGTAAACTAGTGCAGTTCTAGAAAAATGGATTAAATTTGAGGTATATATGACAAAAATTGCATCAATTGTAGATGTGCTACAGGGCAAAATCGCAATTGGCGAGAAAGTGACTGTACGCGGTTGGGTACGCACCCGTCGCGATTCTAAAGCAGGCCTATCTTTCCTTGCCGTTTATGACGGCTCCTGCTTTGCACCTATCCAAGCCATCGTAAATAATGATATCGTTAATTATGAATCTGAAGTATTGCGTTTAACTACCGGTTGTTCCGTCATTGTAACAGGGACAGTGGTTGAATCGCCGGCTGAAGGTCAAGCTGTTGAGTTACAAGCAGAGAAGGTGGAAGTCACCGGTTGGGTTGAAGATCCGGAAACCTACCCAATGGCAGCAAAACGCCATTCAATCGAATATTTACGGGAAGTTGCACACCTTCGCCCTCGCACGAATATTATCGGTGCCGTTGCACGTGTACGTCATTGTTTGGCTCAAGCCATTCATCGCTTCTTCCACGAGCAAGGTTTCTATTGGGTGGCAACGCCGTTAATCACCGCTTCCGATACGGAAGGTGCGGGCGAAATGTTCCGTGTTTCTACGTTAGATTTAGAAAACTTGCCACGCACAGATAAAGGTGCGGTGGATTTTAGCCAAGATTTCTTTGGTAAAGAATCATTCTTAACTGTATCCGGTCAATTAAACGGTGAAACTTACGCTTGTGCATTAAGTAAAATCTATACGTTTGGCCCAACGTTCCGCGCTGAAAATTCCAACACAACCCGTCACTTAGCAGAATTCTGGATGATTGAACCGGAAGTGGCTTTCGCAACGCTCGCCGACAACGCAAAACTTGCTGAAGATATGTTGAAATATGTTTTCCGTGCAGTCTTAACAGAACGTCGTGATGACTTGGAATTCTTTGCTAAACATGTTGACAGCGATGTCATTAATCGCTTGGAACGTTTCATTCATTCCGATTTCTCCCAAGTAGATTACACCGATGCCATTGAGATTTTATTGAAATCCGGAAAAACCTTTGAATTCCCGGTTTCTTGGGGAATTGACCTTTCTTCCGAACATGAACGCTATTTAGCGGAAGAATATTTCAAATCGCCTGTTGTGGTGAAAAACTATCCAAAAGACATTAAAGCCTTCTATATGCGTTTAAACGATGATGGAAAAACCGTTGCTGCGATGGATGTGTTAGCACCGGGAATTGGTGAAATCATTGGTGGTTCACAACGTGAAGAACGTTTAGATGTGCTAGATAAACGCATGGAAGAAATGGGCTTAAACCCTGAAGATTATTGGTGGTACCGCGATTTACGCCGTTATGGCACTGTGCCGCATTCCGGCTTTGGTTTAGGTTTTGAACGTCTCATTGTTTATGTGACAGGGTTGCAAAACATTCGTGATGTGATTCCATTCCCACGTGCACCACGCAACGCAAACTTCTAATTTCTAACAAGAAATAAAAATCCCCTTATTCGTTACGAAAAGGGGATTTTTTATGGAGATTGGCTTAAGCAGAATTATTGTGCTTTAGCATTTCCATTAAATTTTTTCTCTAATGCAAGGCTTTGCTCTTGTAGTTTCGCCATGGCATCTTTTAATTTTTCTGCTTTTGCTAAATAAGCTTTTTGTTGTTCTTCCGTTGGCTCGCTTAAGCTCACATTCGCTTGATCAACCAATAAATCGCTTGCTAAGCTAAGCACGGTTTTTGTTTGTTCTTTGACTTCATTAATTGAAGCAGATTGAATTTTTAACGATTCTAAGCTAGCAATTGTGTTTTTTACAGAGTTATTAAAGGTATCAATCGCTTCTTGGATCTTTTTATTGTCTTTGGCTTGTACCGCCACCATAAGATCTTGTTGGAATTTTTGTTGGGATTGTAGCTGTGTTTGCTCTTGGTTTCTGTTCCATTCAATTAACGCATTATAATCAGCCGTTTCAACTGCAGGATCTACCGCTTTATCACAAGCAGCCAAAAAAACAGCAAATAAAGCAACAGCACCAAATTTAATTAATTTTTTCATAATCTATCCTTTATGTAATAGTGGTATATAAAGAAAACTCCAGAGGCCATCTGGAGTTTTTATCAATTATGCACGTTTGAAGTCAATGTGCACAAGTTTCGGCTTAAATGGGTGACGTTGCATTGCTTGCACTTTCACAGCCACCTCTTTACCATCAATCACTAATGTGATGACGTCAGAATAGAAAGAATCATGCGCTTGCGCATTGTTTAGTTCATCATGACTTAAAATGATAGATACAGGCTCTTCCTTGCCACCATAAACGATAGCCGGGATTTGACCGTTGTGACGCAGGCGGCGGCTCGCACCCTTACCTTGCGCTGTACGAACTTCAGCGTTGAATTTAAATGCCATTTTAGTGTTCTCTTTTTAAAGATTTAAACGAATAAAAATCGCAGGCGACCCAGCGATTTCACAAAATTTGCTCAAAGTCTGAACTTTGAGGTTGGCGATTATAATAAATTCGTATAGGTAATGCAAACTCAATCAAGCACTTTTTCCTAGCCATATTCAGGCAAGATGGGATAAAATGGGTGGGTTATTTTTAGTTTTAGGGCGCTTTCATTCATGGAATTTCTGATTAATTTTTTTAGCAATTACGGTTATTTCGCCGTGTTATTTGTTTTGATTATCTGTGGTTTTGGCGTACCGATTCCGGAAGATATTACATTAGTTTCCGGCGGCGTTATTTCCGGTTTGGGATATGCTAATGTGCACATCATGTTGGTCGTAAGTTTACTTGGTGTGTTGCTAGGCGATAGCACGATGTATTGGCTTGGTCGCATTTATGGTACTAAAATGCTACGTTTTAGACCTATTCGTCGCTTTTTGACTTTAGATCGTTTGCGCATGGTACGTAGTAAATTCGATCAATATGGCAATCGTGTGTTATTTGTCGCACGATTTCTACCCGGTTTACGCGCCCCGATTTACATGGTTGCCGGAATTACCCGACGGGTGAGTTTTACACGTTTTGTATTATTAGATTTCTGTGCTGCGATTATTTCCGTGCCAATTTGGGTTTATCTCGGTGATTTCGGTGCCAGCAATTTAGATTGGCTACACGCACAAATTAAGAAAGGCCAATCAGTGATTTATATCTTAATCGCGCTCCTTGTGGTTTATCTTGTTTGGAAATGGTATAAAAATCGCAAGAAAGCCCAACAAAGTTAAATGAGTCCTGCGAGGGGATGATAGGGGATGAGGGTGTCTCCAGCAATGAGAGCGTAGAGTAGAGCCGCCGATTTTGATGACAAATCGGCGCTAACACGGCCTAAAAGTGCGGTCAGTTTTCAAAGTAATTTTTAATACGGTGATAAAAACGTAGCCGCATGTTACCCCAAAAAGAAACTTGTCTTATCCCAATAATTTCTTCCAAATCTCCCGCACAAACGCCCTTTCTGCACAAAATTCCGACCCGTCCACCACAGAGGGTAAACCGAGCAAATTCAAATGGTGAATACGATTGCGTAGCTCTACATAACATTGTTTCAAACGTTCGCTGTCGGCGTCAGAAATCACGCCGTATTCTGCCATGATTTCGAAAATCCGCACGTTATCTGACCAACGGGTGAGGGCGGGCTGTCGCGGCGAATGCGCCAACACCAAATATTGTGCGATAAATTCAATGTCTGTGATGCCACCTTGGTCGGTTTTAATATTGAATTGGGCATTATCATGTTTTGCCAAATGTTCATACATTTTTTCCCGCATTTCGCAGACATCGTGTTTCAGTTGAACTAAGTCACGCGGAGCAGAAAGCACGTTGTGGCGAATGGTTTCAAATTCGTCCCGCAGTTTCTGTTCGCCGAACACCGCACGGCTACGCACCAAGGCTTGTTTTTCCCAGGTCCAGGCTTCGTTTAGCTGATAGTTCTCAAAGGCGGCGAAAGAGCAACCAAGCAATCCTGCATCGCCCGATGGGCGTAGGCGCATATCTACGTCATATAAAATCCCGGCGCTGGTATTCATGCTGAAAATACTGACGATTTTTTGGGCCAAACGTAAATAAAATTGGTTGCTGTCGATGACTTTTTTGCCGCCAACGGTTTGACTGTTGTTGGCGGGATCGTATAAGAAGACGAGATCTAAGTCAGATTTATAGCCTAATTCAATGCCGCCCAATTTGCCGTAACCCACCACGAGGAAGTTTTTCTCTCCTTCCGCCAAATGTTCTGGCACACCAAAACGCACGGCGATTTGTTGCCATGCCAAATTGACCACCGCGCCGATAATCGCCTCAGCCAAATAGGTGAGATGATCGCTCACTTTCATTACCGGCAACACACCGAGAATATCGGCCGCGGCAATGCGGAGCAGGGCAGCGTGCTTAAACTGGCGCAAGCCGTCGATAAATTGTTCTTCGTCATCTTCGGGCTGGCGCAATAAATATTGCTGTAATTCTGAGGCGTACTCGGTAAAGTGCGATGGATTTCGTAGGGATTTTTGATCGAGCAATTCATCGAGCAAAATCGGGTGGCGCGCCACTTGTTCTGCAATAAATTTTGATTGGGCGCAAAGTTCGATAAGTTGTGTCAAGGCTTGCGGATTCTCTGCTAACAGTTCGAGGTAAGTGGTGCGCGTGAGGATTTTTTCAATAATCGTCAAAATCCGTGGCAGTAAAACAGGGCTGTTGGGCGTGTGTAAAACTTGTTCCAGCAGGTTTGGCATTAAGCGATTAAGCACTGCCCGCCCGCGCACACCAATGGCATAACGGGGCAATTCGTTGCGAAATTGCAACAGACGATCCAACACCGCATCTTGTTCCGCCTCCGGCACACCGTTTTGTTGTAAAATGCTGAGTAATTCTTGTTCGTCAAAATCCGTTTCGAGGAAATCTTCCCACGCATTTTCCGATGTGTTTTCCTCTTGCTCATCACCAATTAATGACTGAAAAACCGACCGCACTTTGCGCTGATGTTCTTGTAACACGGCGAGAAAACTCGCCCAATCGTGAATCGGGTAGGTGACGGGAACACTTTCTTGTTGCGCACCCCATTGGGTAAATTCCGCGCAGGCGAAGATTAAACGTTGACGATCCAATTCATTGTCTGGCAGTTGTTGGGTTTGTTGATCTTTGATGGCTTGCAGCACATTTTCCGCGCGACGTAGAAATAAATAGGCATGGTGCAAATCGGATTCCTGTTCGGTGGAAATTAAATTCAGCCTGCTTAGTTCCGGCAATAAATTCAGCAATTCGTGCTGCTGCAAGGCAATTTCCCGTCCACCGCGAATTAACTGGAAAACCTGCACGATAAACTCAATTTCACGAATGCCGCCCGCGCCCAATTTGATGTTATCGGTGAGGTTGCGGCGGCGCACTTCCCGTTCGATTTTTTGTTTCATCTCACGCAACGCCTGAATCACGCTGAAATCGATGTAGCGACGATATACAAACGGGCGCAATAAATTCTGTAAAACGGCAACATTGGGATCCGTTGATTGCGCACCTAAAATGCGACCTTTGATCATGGCGTAACGTTCCCAATCGCGTCCTTGATCCTGATAATACTGCTCCATGGCGTTAAAACTGAGTGCCAGCGCGCCGCTATCCCCAAAGGGACGTAAACGCATATCCGTGCGGTACACAAAACCATCGGCGGTGTATTGATCCAACGCGTTAATCAAGCGTTGCCCCAAACGGGTGAAAAACTTCGCATTATCCACGCTGCGGCGCGCACCCACGGTTTCTCCTTGGCTTGGATACGTAAAAATCAAATCAATGTCGGAAGAAAAATTCAGCTCAAAGCCGCCCAGTTTACCCATGCCGAGAATATATAGCTGCTGCGCGTTGCCCTGCGCATCCATCGGCGTGCCCATTTCTTCACAAGCCCGCGCATAAAGCCAATCGCGCGCACCAATAATCAGACTTTCCGCCAGTTGCGACAAGCGAATAAAAACCTGTTCCACCGTGGCGAAATTAAGACTTTGACAAACACTCAGCTTCACCATTTCACGGGCGCGAAACAGACGTAATTCCCGGTAAAGTTGCTCTTCCGTTTGCACATGCTGTAATACCTCATCTAACCGCTCGGCGTACTGGTCACAGTCCTCAAAGTGTGGTAGTTTTCCCCAACATTTTGCTAAAAACGCCGGCTGTTTCTGCCACGCCTCCGCCACAAAATCCGACATCGCCACCGCCACAGCCATTTGCCCGATATTCGTTGCGAGATCTTCTCTTTGTTGTTCGATTTGTTCAAACAAAGTGGAATCGAATTTTTCCGGAAAAGAGTGAATTAAAACCTCGGCGAGAGAATGGAGTTTATCGGCAAATTGAGCAACAAAAGACATGGTGAATCCTTATGAAAAATGGTGCGTAAACTTTAGCATGAAATGGGGCAAATTTCAGGGGGGAAAAAGTGTGATTGGGGTCTCAGAATGAAAAATCGGCGTTAGATGATATGTAATATTTTTGATACGCTCTAACCACGAATAAGTGTGATGTTATGTTTCTAAAAAATCTAAATTAATTCTTAAATAAACTACACTTTATTAAATAAAATAATATTGTATTTAACCTTAGGAAACCAAAATGTCCCAATCTGTTATTCGCTACGCCCATTCCGCGCAAGATGAACTCGGCAACCTCTTGCCTTACGAACATTGGCAAACCTTGCAAAGCCATTCAGTCAATGTTGGTGAAATGGCGGCGGAGTTTGCTCGGGTATTCGGTGCTCAGGAAATTGCCTGCCAGACGGGACGGCTTCATGACTTAGGGAAATATTCGGAAGCCTTTAATCACCGATTGCATGGTGACCCATCAGTTGATCATGCTACTGCCGGAGCCAAAATTGCTGTCGAGCGTTGGGGAAATGTTATCGGCAAGCTGATGGCGTTTTGCATTGCGGGGCATCATGCAGGGCTGGCAAATGGAAACGGTGAAGGTGATAACCGCCGCACGTTAAAACAGCGTTTGGCTTTGAAATTTGGCGAAGATATTCCCGCCCTCGATAACCTGTGGCAACAAGAAATCAAACTCCCTCAAACCCTGTCCGCACCGCCACTCAAATCCGACGCGCATCATCCTTTTTTCTCCTACGCCTTCTTCACTCGAATGCTTTATTCCTGCTTGGTGGATGCTGATTATCTCGACACCGAAGCCTTTTATTCAAACTTAGAAAACAACGTCGTCGAGCGCGGCGGTTATCCCGATTTAAACGCCTTACAACACAATTTCAATCAATTTATCAACGATTTCAGACGACGTATCGCCCAAACTTCAGAGCAAACCGAAGCCGAAAAACGCAATGCCGCCTTAAACCGCCTGCGCAGTGAAATTCTCGATCATGCCGTAGAACAAGCGGCACAACCTCAAGGGCTGTTTACGCTCACCGTGCCGACTGGCGGCGGTAAAACCTTCACTTCCATGGCATTTGCGCTGGAACACGCCAAACGGCACAGTATGCGGCGCGTGATTTACGTCATCCCGTTCACCAGCATCATCGAACAAAATGCCGCCGAATTCCGTAAAGCCTTTGGCGAATTGGGCGAACAAGCCGTGTTGGAGCACCACAGCACTTTCGACGACAGCGAACTGCAAGACGACGCCACCAAAGACAAATTGCGTCTTGCCTCAGAAAACTGGGACGCGCCGATTGTCGTGACCACCGCCGTGCAATTCTTCGAATCCCTCTTTGCCGACCGCTCCTCGCGCTGCCGCAAGCTGCACAACATCGCAGGCTCCGTCATCATCCTCGACGAAGCGCAAATGCTGCCGCTCAATCTGTTGCTGCCCATCATGCAAGCTATCAAAGAATTGGCGCAGAATTATCATTGTTCTGTCGTCATGTGCACCGCCACCCAGCCAGCCATGCAAGCCGAAAACGGCTTCTATCGCGGCTTTGAAAACGTGCGCGAAATCGCCCCAAAACCGACCGCACTTTTCGACAAACTGCGCCGCACCACCGTGCACCATATCGGCACAAAAACCGACGCCGACCTGCTCGCCAAACTTGGCGAACACCCGCAAATGCTCATTATCGTCAATAACCGCCGCCACGCTCGCAGCCTGTACGACCAAGCCAAACACCTTGACGGCACGTTCCACCTGACCACCTTAATGTGTGCCAAACACCGCAGCCAAAAGCTCGATGAAATCCGAGGCCGTCTGAAAAACGGCGAACCCTGCCGCGTTATCGCCACCTCCTTAATTGAAGCCGGCGTTGATGTGGATTTTCCGCTGGTGATGCGTGCCGAAGCAGGTTTAGACAGCGTTGCCCAAGCTGCAGGGCGCTGTAACCGCGAAGGCAAAAGGCTACCTGAAAACAGCTTTGTCTGGATATTCGCGCCCGAAGAACAATGGAAAGTCCCGCCTGAACTTGCCACCCAAGCCGCCGTTATGCGCCTGACCGCCGACAGCTTTTCAGACGACCTTTTATCCACCCAAGCCGTCGCCGCCTACTTCGCCGAGCTTTATCAATTAAAAGGCTGCGAACTGGACAATAAAAAAATTCTGAAAATGCACAGCAACGCCGGACAAAGCCTCGATTTCCCATTCCAAACCATCGCCGATAAGTTCCGCATGATTGAAAGCCACATGCAGCCGCTGATTATTCCGTTCGATGGTGAAGCCGAAAACCTCATCAGCAGCCTGTACCACACCGACCACATCGGCGGACTCTTACGCAAACTACAACCCTACACCGTCCAAATCTCCGAAAAAGCCCTCGCCGCTTTGTATAAAGCAGGACGTATCAAACCAATTAACGAGAAAAACTTCGGCAAACAGTTTTATACGCTGATCGGGCTGGATTTGTATGATGAGGTGGCGGGGCTTTCTTGGGAGGATACGGCGTTTTTGAAGGGGGAGAGTTTGGTGTTTTAAATTAACTTATAATTTATAGAATATTAATTTGATTTTTACCTTTAAAAGGCATATCCTTCCTGTGGCTTAAAAAGTAATTTGGAGAAAATTAAGACCATGTCCCAATCTCAACTGAGACACTACATCAAGCTCGATACTACTCCTGGTTTTTAACCCATCAAGCCGAGGGTGGCAGTATGGACTCGTTAGCAACAACATTGGTTGATGCCCAAGTCGATTTAAACCCGCATCAAGTTGATGCAGCTTTGTTTGCCTGCAAAAATCCGTTGTCGAAAGGTGTGATTTTGGCAGATGAAGTAGGTTTAGTAAAAACCATCGAAGCGGGCTTGGTAATATTGCAGCATTGGGCAGAACGCAAACGTAAAATTCTGATTATCACCCCAACCGTTTGATTGAAGAGCTGGAAGAACAGTTGAAACAGAAGGTTGAAGAGGAAGAATTGTTTTTTATTGAGTGGGAGATGGTGTGATATGAGTCAAATTGAAAGGAAAAATAAATATGGCTGATTCATCTTTAAGATTAAGACCATGGGTCTCGTTAATTCTTTTTATTAGTGCATATTCTCCATTAATGGTGATTATGGCAATTAAACAAATAGATTTGACAAGTCCAAACTATTTTAATTCTCCAGAAATCGGAATTGGCTTATTAGTTGCAGCAATAATTAGTAGCATCATTGTGTTGCAAGTGGTTAAAAGCGTCCGAAGTGGATTAATGGTTGTCGTGAGTAAGGCATCGAATAAGTCAGGAGATATGTTTGGATATACAATTCCTTATATGATGTCTTTTATGCGGATTGACTTAACTGATTGGCAAACAATATTGGCGATTATATTATTTTTGACTGTATTGTTCACTATGGCTTATCGAACACAAACAGTATTTATCAATCCTATCTTGGCTATTTTTGGATATATGTTGATTGATTGTACATTTAAGCGAGGGGAAAAGGAGGTGCAAGCAATGGTTATTACTAAGCAACCCATTAGCTATGGTGATACAGTTTGTTTGGATAGGCTTTCTCATTATCTATATATTCGTTCAAACTCTGACTATAAGAATGATAAGGAAAAATCATGAGCACAAACACTAAAAAACAAATTAAAGAAATACAAGCAGAAAATTTTAACGATTGGTCTGTATCATTCTGGCTGATAAAAAGAAAGGCTCCAACAACTATCAAAGAAGCTTCGTATCATGCTTGGCGTGTCGATATGGATAAAAAATTGCCTACTCGCTTTAAAGGCTACCTGAAAAATCAACTTCAAGGGAAAAAGTTTCATGTTGAGAAATATGATTATAGCAATGCAGACTGTGATGATGTATTGCTAACAGTTGATTCTGGTATCACAGATTTTGAAAAAGTTGAGGCGGAAATAAATAAAGGTTTTGATAATCCAAGAGTAGATAATCATAAAGATCTACTTAATTCATGGGCCTATGTTATTTTGTTTGAAAAAGATGATAAAAAATTGTATGCCTGGAAAAAAAATCAATACGGACACGCAGCCTAAAAAGGTGGCTTCAAAAGGGATTCTGTTTTTTATAAATAAAGAATTGGTTGATCCTGATGATAAAGAGGTTTTTGTTATTTATCCAAATTATGATTTTTTTGTTTATAAAAGAACAGTATTTATAGCGAGCAAAAAACAGTTTGAGAGTTCAATGAATTTTCGGGAAGGGATGAAGCGAAAATCTGCCGAAGTGATTGCTGATTTTAAAAATCTTGAAACTTTTAAAAATATAGAATTGATTGAGCAGTATGTTGGTAATAATCTACATCACTTACGAAAAATGGCTTCTATATTAAAATCTGGTTATTATAAACAACCTGATTATCTTAAAAAATTAATTGCTGTCAATAAAAAAGAAAAATGGGATTTGAAGGTGGAGAATGGGCAGATTGTAGTTGAAGAAGAAACAATAGATTTATTGTTAAAACTGCTTAATAACGATCGTTTGCGCTCACCCATCAATGATGAAATATTTGATGCTGCTGCAAAATCCAAGGTTAATAAATAAGGTGTAAAGTTATGACCAAACAAAAACTAGAACTCACCTGAATAGGCAAACACAAACGTCCGAAGTTAGAAGCGCGGATTTTGCTGGAAGACACGGAAAAGTCCTATCATACCAAAGTGCGGTCAGAATCGGCGGCGTTTGATAACCGATTGATTTTCGGCGACAACCTGCTTTCGCTTAAAGCGTTGGAGCAGGAATTTACGGGTAAGGTGAAATGCGTGTTTATCGAACCACCTTTTAACACTGGCTCTGCGTTTGAACATTACGACGATGGGGTGGAGCATTCTATTTGGATGGGGCTGATGCGCGACCGCTTGGAAATCATCAAACGCCTGCTTTCAGACGATGGTTCGCTATGGATTACCATTGACGACAACGAAGCGCATTATTTGAAAGTCTTGTGTGATGAAGTGTTTGGGCGGAGGAATTTTGTTGTAAATGCCATTTAGGTTAAGAAATCTGCTCCTCAAAATGATGCAAAATTGATTATGTACTGATTCCGTATGATGAAGTTGCCGAATCAAAAAAATTGGCAGATTTTTTAAGATTTGAGAAAAAGTCTGTCTAAAGCGGATCGCACTTAATAAAGTGCGCGGATTGAAACTAAAATTTATAGGTTATTAGTAAAAATCAGCCGCCTTCGGGCGGCTGTGTGTTAAGGAGTTTGTATGGCAAACCAAATCCGCCTACACATTTGGGGCGATTATGCCTGTTTTACCCGTCCGGAGATGAAGGTGGAGCGGGTTTCTTATGATGTCATCACGCCGTCGGCGGCGCGCGGGATTTTGGCGGCTGTGCATTGGAAGCCGGCGATTCGGTGGGTGATTGACCGGATTTATGTGTTGAAGCCGATTCGGTTTGAGTCGGTGCGGCGCAATGAGTTGGGTGGCAAGATTTCGGCGGGTAAGGTCAGCGGTGCGATGAAGCGTAAGAGCGTTGCCGATTTATATACGCTGATTGAAGACGACCGCCAGCAGCGCGCGGCGACGGTGCTTAAAGACGTGGCTTATGTGATTGAAGCCCATGCGGTACTGACGGTAAAAGCGGGAACGGATGAGACCGTTACCAAGCATATTGAGATGTTCAAACGCCGTGCGAAAAAAGGGCAATGCTTTCAGCAGCCTTGTTTGGGCGTGCGTGAGTTTCCTGCCGATTTTGCGTTGATTGACGAAGGCGAGCCGCTGCCGCCGTCGGTATTATCGGAAAACGAGGCAAACCGCGATTTGGGCTGGATGCTACACGATATTGATTTTGATCACGGCAACACGCCGCATTTTTTCCGCGCGGAAATGAAAGACGGCTTGATTGATGTGCCGCCGTTTTACGCCGAGGAGGTGAAAGCATGATTCTTGCGTCCCTTGCCCGCTATTACCGCCGTTTGGCAGCGGAAACCGATGACATGGGTAATCCGAAAGTGCCACCTTATGGTTTTAGCGAGGAGAAAATCGGTTGGATTTTGGT